>CAZPCC010000001.1:0-25527 GCA_964584905.1 uncultured Gemmatimonadaceae bacterium
CGTGGTCGAGCGGAGCACCGTAGCCGGCGGCGGCATTCGTAATGCAGCTCACTCCGCAAACGCGCATCCCTCGCGCAACTGCGACGATCACTTCCGGTACGGTAGACATGCCTACCGCATCGGCACCCAGACGCTCCAGCATCCGCACTTCTGCCGGTGTTTCATAAGAGGGACCTCGCAGCCAGGCGTACACACCTTCCGCGAGGGACACGCCTCGTGCGCGCGCCGCTTCCCGCATCATCTGCGCAAGCTCGGCGTCGTACGGCGCCGACATGTCGGGGAACCGCGCCTCCCCGGACAGAACCGGACCGGCCAGCGGCGAGCAGAAGGCCAGATTGATGTGATCCCGGATCAGCATCAGTGTGCCGGGAGAGAAGGTGCGCCGAATGCCTCCCGCCGCGTTCGTTACCAGCAAACGCCTTGCGCCGAGTTCTGAGGCCAGCCTCACCGGGAGCACGATTCGGCTTTGTGAATGGCCTTCGTACAGATGAAGCCGGCCGGCGAAAGCGAGCACATTGGCTCCAGATAGCTCTCCAGCTACCAGGCGTCCGGCATGACCCACCACGTGCGTGGGCACCAGCCCCGGGATCTCGGAGAACGGGATGATCAGTGGATCGCGAATCTCGTCCGCCAGAGCACCGAGCCCGGAGCCTAACACCATTGCGATCCCGGGGGTCCATCCGGCAAGCCGGTGCCCCACCGCTTCGACCGCCGCGGCCAACTCGCGTTCCACCGTCACGAATGTTCCGACAGCAGTTCCGCGATGTCCATGCGAGCCCGCTGAATGAGTGCCAGCCGGCTCGCCCATGGCAGAAAGGCCGCCCGAAAGCCGTTGAGCGCCACGAGCGCCAGCTCCTCGAGCGTGAACCCCTGGTGCTCGGCGGCGGCGACGTATTCGTCGGTGAGAGTGATCCCGCTCATCATCCGGTTGTCGGTGCAGAACACGATCTCGTGGCCTTCCTCGAAATACCGGCGCGCCGGATGGTCTGCATAGCTGGCGACCGCACGTGTCTGCACGTTGCTCGTCAGGCACAGCTCGAGCGCGATGCGCCGGTCGTTCACGTAGCGGCTCAGGGACGAATCCTGGTACAGGCTTGTCGCGTGCCCCAACCGGTGTGCCCCGCAGACGTGCACCGCCTGTCGAATCGACGCCGGCCCGTAGGCTTCGCCGGCATGCGCGGTGCACGCCAGCTCATGGCTCCTCGCATACGCGAAGGCTCCCGCGTGGTCAGCCGCCGCGTTTCCAATCTCAGCGCCGGCCAGATCGAAGCCGACGACTCCGGAGGTGCCGTAACTGACCGCGAGCTTCGCGGTATCCAGCGATACAGCCGGGGGCATGGTGCGAATGCCGCACAGGATCAGCCGCCCGATGATCGCCGCGTCCTGATGCGCGCGGGCGATGCCGCGGAGTGTTGCCTCGACAGCCTCACCCATCGTCAGACCGCCGGCGGTAGTCAGCACCGGTGCGTAGCGAACCTCGATGTAGCGTATCCCTTCGTCCGCCGCATCCCGCAGCAGTTCGTAGGCGATGCGCTCGAGCGCGTCGGCACTCTGCATTACCGCAAGGGTTATCGCGAAGCGGTGCAGGTACTCCTCCAGGTCACGGCTCTCGGCGGCGACCATGTGGCGGCCGAGAGCTTCGGCGTCCCCGGCGGGGAGTGCCATGCCGATTCCGTCAGCAAGTTCGAGCAGCGTTTCGGGCCGCAACGATCCGTCGAGATGACAGTGGAGTTCGGCCTTGGGCAGTCGCCGAAGCTGGTCGCGGGTGGGGCGAATCGGCACCGTGCCTTACGCTTCGCCTGCGGCCGTCGCCGCGTCGCCCACGCCTCGCCGGCCTCCGGTCACCCGGTAGATCGCGCCGCCATAGACAGGGCTTTCCGCGCCTATCGGCAGTCCCCGCGCGTCGCTGAGCGTCCGTGCGCCACCGGCCACCTGCTCCGCGAACTCGGCGCTCCACACTCGTACGGCATCGAGCGCCGTGGCACCCGGCGGCACCTCGACGCGCTGCGCATTGATGAAAACGACGACTCGCTCCGGGGGCATCTGGGAAATGAAGGTGTGGAGGGCAGTGGCTCGCGCCGTTAGGCGGGTGTCACGGGCTGGCACCGACGGGCGCATCGAACGGCCGGCGCATCGCGTCGAGCGCCCGGCCAACGGCGATGTCGGGAACGAGCTCCCAGTTGCGCGTAAAGTAGCTCTCGGGCCGCAGCGCGCCGGTCTTTCTGACTTCGTCAATGAGAAGCTGCCGGATCTCCTCCGTGCCTTCGTACACGACCGGAGCGTCACGCAGCATAGTATATCCACCTCCGCCCGACTGCCTGTAGTTGTTCAGCGCCATCGTGAACGTGTCGGTATCGGCAACCGCCGCGCCCCTCACCGTCAGCCGCGTAATGCGCGATCCCACCGGCCGGGAGACGTCAATCGTGTATTCCGCGCCGGCGACGATGTCGAAATTGAACCCGGGCGTCTTCGGATCTACCGCCGGCTCGTCACTCCCGGAGCGCCCGAAGTAGCGCGCCGAGTATTCGAGATACTCCCGCAGCTGCAGGCCAGTCAGGCGGACGGCCTTGAGCGTATTCTCATAAGGATAAAGCCGCGCCACTTCGGCAACCGTGATCGGACCCGAATCGAGCGCTGCCGTGAGCGAGAATGCAGCGGTCGAGGAGAGCTGCGCACCACTCACCTTGCGCTGCACCTCGAGAACGAAGTCCGTGAGCGGCATGTCACGCACGCGAGCAGAGTCCGACCGCCACACGGTACCGGTGCTGCCGATCGGTTCGGCCACGTACGCCACGGTGGCTTCATGCGCCCGGCTGGTCAACGCCAGCACCGTCGAATCCTCCGCGTAGCCTGTGGTCGGAATCGTGCGACCCGTGCTGCCCACCACGCTCCAACCGTCCGCGCTCCGGGCCGCAGTCAGTCGAGCAACACCCAGTGATCGCGCCCAGTTCCGCGGCTGCAACAGCCGTACGCCGTTAATGATCGTATCGGGCAGCTCCCGGTGGGAATGCCCGAACACGATGAGATCCACCCCCGGAACCTCGTGCGCCAGACGAGCGGCCACATTCTCGCTAGGCAGGTTCGTCGAGACGGTGTCGTAGCTTGCTTCTCCGGTCAGCCCGGCGTGCAGCGTAACGAGCACCACGTCCGCACCAGCCGCACGCACCGAGTCCACCGCCACACGAACAGACGAGATGATGTCACGAAACTCCAGCACGCCCTGCAGCTTGTCCCTGTCCCATACCGCGGACCCTGGAGTGGTCGCGCCGACGATACCTACGCTCAGCGGCCCACGCGGCGTGATCGTTGAAGCCGGGAACGCCCGCGCTCCGTCGGTGCCAAACACATTTGCAGCCAGAAACGGAAAGCTCGCCTGCGAAGCCGCGCTCCTGAACGACTCCAGACCGTAGTTGAATTCGTGGTTGCCGACCGCGGCCGCGTCGTATCGCATCACTGTCATTGCCGCCATTACCGGATGCGGTGCACGAGCCGTCGCGCGAGTCGCCAGATACGTCAGCGGAGTCCCCTGGAACAGGTCACCCGCATCCAGAAGTATCGTCATGCCGGGCTGCTCGGCTCGGATCGACGCCGCCAGAGTCGCGGCACTGGCGAGCGAGCCGGACGAATCCGGGTTGGCGCTGAAATAGTCCCAGCCGCGCAGATGTCCGTGGACGTCGGTTGTCGCCATGACGACCAGGTCGACCGTGTCCGCCTGCGAAGGCTGGATCACCGCTGAGGGAGGCGCCTTGGCGCACCCCGTGAACAGCGCCCCTACCGCGAGCGCGAGCACCGAGCGTTGCATTGAGGCAACATAGCGGTTGCCCACTGGCGTCGGGAGGTCGATTGACCGCTATCGCCGGCAAAGCGATCTTCACCCACGGTCCGACAGATACACGATCGTGACACCCCGCCGCTTCAGTCGCCGCTTCGCCGGACGCATGATTCATCTGAATCCTGGATTTTCGCATGGCTGACGCCGAAGCGCGTCGAAGGTCGTTGGTGGTTGGCGTGGCCGGCGGCTCGGGCTCCGGAAAGAGCACGGTCGCAAACGCACTGGTCAGAGCCTTCGGGGAGAGCATCGCTGTAGTCATCGATTGCGATGCCTACTACCGAGACTTCAGCCATATGTCGGCAGAGGAGAGGACCGCGGTTAACTGGGATCATCCCGATTCACTGGATCTCGAGCGGCTCGCCGCGGACCTCGCGCGGCTGGCCGGGGGAGAAAAGATCTGCAAGCCGCGGTACGACTTCGTTACGCACCGCCGTCGGGCGGAGGTGGAGCAAATCGCGCCGCGGAACGTGATCGTGGCGGAAGGCATTCTTCTGTTTGCGGATCGGCGCGTGCGCGACCTCTGCGACATCAAGGTGTTCGTCGATGCCGATGCCGATCTTCGGCTGATCCGACGGCTTCAGCGTGACATGCACGAGCGCGGGCGGCCGCTCGAGGAGATTCTGCACCAGTACCTTACGACGGTGCGTCCAATGCACCTCGAGTTCGTAGAACCTGGCAAGCGTTACGCGGACGTCATCGTGCCACAAGGTGGACATAATGAAGTTGCGGTCGACATGCTGATAGCACACGTTCAACTGTGTCTGCAGCACAGGGGACGCTCGTGAGCGCATCCACGCCTGGAGAGCGAGTTCTGGTGGTAGACGACGAGCCCGATATCGTCGCGCTCGTTGCATATCACCTCGCCAAAGCCGGATACCGCGTCTCGACCGCGGCAAGCGGTACCGAGGCGATCGATGCGGCGCGGGAGGAGCGGCCCGCACTGATCGTGCTGGATCTGATGCTCCCGGAAATGTCGGGCTTTGAAGTGCTCGAGCAGCTGCGGGCTGACGAGGCCACCCGGCAGGTCGCGGTTCTGATGCTGACGGCCCGTCGGGAGGAGCCAGATCGCATTCGCGGGCTTTCACTGGGCGCCGATGACTATCTCACCAAGCCGTTCAGTCCGCAGGAGATGGTGCTGCGCGTGGCCGCCATTCTGCGCCGTCTCGCTGCCTCCGGTGCGGTCGCTGCGGAGATCGTGACGATCGGACCGATACACATCGACCGAAGCACGCACCGTGTAGCGATCGATGGGATGCCTATCGACCTGACCCCGACCGAATTCAAGCTTCTCATAACGCTCGCTGAACGCCGCGGACGAGTGCAGTCGCGGTCGCATCTGCTGGAGACGGTGTGGGATGCGGCGCCTGACATACAGACCCGCACGGTCGACATGCACGTTCAGCGGCTGCGTGGCAAGCTCGGCGCCGCTGGGGACCTGGTCGAAACGGTACGCGGGTTCGGCTACCGTCTCCGAACCGCGCCAGCGCGAGTACCGTGAGTCTGGCGCGGCGGCTGCTGTCAGGCTCGCTGGCGCTGCTGCTCACGCTCGTTCTGCTCGTCGTCACGCTGGGTGACGACCGAATACGCAACCCGCTCGAGCGACTCCTGCAGGACCGTCTGGAACGAGAGGCACGACTCGTTGCGATCGACTGGTCGGTGAGCCAGGATCCTGACGCTCTCGCCGACACCGCGGGCGCCGTGCTTGGAGTTCGCGTCACGCTCGTTGCTCCTGACGGGCGCGTGGTGGGAGACTCCGACGAGTCCGCCGACCAGCTCGCCTTACTCGAGAATCACGGCGCGCGCCCGGAGATTCGGGAAGCGCTGGAAAGCGGAGCCGGGCGGGCGCGGCGCGCGAGCGCGTCGGTTGGCCGCGATCAGCTTTATTCCGCCGTTCGCGCGCCGCTGGGAGTGGTACGGCTGTCGATCGATCCGGCGACCCTGGATGCCATCGTAAGGCGTGCGCAATGGTCGATCGTCTCCGTCGCAGCCATCGCGCTCGCCGTAGCCGGAGCACTGGCAATGCTTTTCGCTCGTGGGATCGGCCGGCAACTCGCGGAACTGCGCGATGTGGCGCGGGCGCTCGCCAGTGGCGATCTATCGCGGAGGCCGGTATTGGCTGCTCCCGGTGAAGTTGGCGAGCTCGCCGGCGCGGTGCACCGCATGGCTGAGCAGCTCGATAGCCGGATGCGAGCAATGGAGCGAGACGAATTGCTTCTCGCCGCTACCATCGAGTCGCTTTCGGAAGGTGTGATCGTCGTCGATTCCAGTCGGCGGGTCATCCGTGCCAACGATGCCGCAAGACATTTGCTAGGCGTCGACGATTCGCCACCCTTCCCTTCCGAACAGCTTCCACGCGACCGAGTGCTGCGCGATGCCCTTGCCGAGGCTCTCGACGGCGGAACCACCGATGAGATGGAGGTCGCGTTCGGCGATCGAATACTGTTGCTTCGCGCCAAGTCTCTGAAGGATGGTGGTGCTGTGCTCGCCATGCGCGATGTCACCGCTTCACGGCGCCTGGAGGCGACTCGGCGCGACTTCGTCGCGAATGTTTCGCACGAGCTCAAGACGCCACTCACGGTGATCAGCGGGTTCGCCGAGACTCTACTGGACGAGGATGAAGAGCCGGCTCAGCGTCGCCGCTTCGCCGAGGCCATTCAGTCGAGCGCTCATCGCATGCACCGCATGGTCGACGATCTGCTGGACCTGTCGCGAATCGAGTCGGGCGGTTGGACTCCCGCGCCAACGACGCTCGACACCCCGGTCAT
Organism: uncultured Gemmatimonadaceae bacterium; assembly: GCA_964584905.1. Taxonomy (GTDB): domain Bacteria; phylum Gemmatimonadota; class Gemmatimonadetes; order Gemmatimonadales; family Gemmatimonadaceae; genus JALZIF01. The sequence goes on from CAZPCC010000001.1 coordinate 6,598, forward strand.
CGTCGGCGATACGCTTCTGACGTACCGTCCGGCAGCCGAGCGCAAGGAGCTGACGCTCGACGTCGATATAGCGCCGGACGCTCAGACGGTGTACGCCGACGCGACCGCGCTGCGGCAGATCCTGAGCAACCTCGTCGACAATGCGATCCGTCATACCGGCCCCGGGGGACGCGTCACCGCGTTCGCATCGGTGGAGGACCATGGTGTCTGGATAGGCGTGCGGGACACCGGCGTCGGAATTGCTCCCGCGCACCTTCCTCGCATCTTCGAACGTTTCTACCGCGTGGATGCCGCGCGGTCGCGTGCCGGAGGGGGGACCGGCCTGGGCCTGGCCATCGTGAAGCACCTCACCGAGGCACATGGCGGCCGGGTCCGCGCCGAGAGTGCGAACGGCAGGGGCACTACGATCGCGGCGTTCTTCCCCTCGGCCGTTACCGCCGCGTGACTCAACCCCCGCGTGCTCCGTGACGGAGTCAATGCATCTCTCTCCGTTCTACGCGGAGACGAGATGCGCGACTGGAGCCTGACGATCACGATCGAGCAGCATGACGGCGCCGCCACTTTGTACGTGGCGGGGGACATGGGCATTTCCGGAGCGCTGCGCATCGTAAGGATATGCGAGCGACTGCCGATGTCGATCCGCATGGTGCGCCTCGACTTACGCGCGGTAGACGACCGAGAGGAAGGCGCGATGACCTTACTCGAAACCCGGTTGTGCCACTGGCGCCCAGGCCGGGGCCGGATCCACGTCACCGCTCCTTCGGATGTCAAGCCCAAACCGGCTCCATTTCGAACCAGCGGCCGCTGAGTTCCATCGTGACATGTTCGTTGCACTTCTGTGCAGGCACTGAGACCTGGCGACCGCACCTTACTACCGTCGGCGGTGGGTGCCGCCACGGCGCGTGGTTTCTTTTTCACGTCGCTCTGAACCCTTCACAAGTGTGAGCATATGAACCGACGCACGTCGTTGCGCCCTTTCGTGTCGCTCGTTCTCGCAATTCTGGCGCTTGGTATCTCGGCGCCCCTCGACGCGCAGGAACAGGCGACCGGCCGTATCGTCGGCCGGATAGTAGATCTGAGCACGGGACTGGGATTGCCCGACGTCGGCATACAGGTCGTGGGCACTACTCTCGGTACCATGTCCGGAATCGACGGACGGTATTCGATCGCCAATGTCCCGTCAGGCACGGTCACCCTTCATGCGCGACGGCTTGGTTATCAACCGAAGACCGTCACCGGTATTCTGCTCGAATCGGGTGCGAGCGTTCAGCAGAACGTTGGACTTCAGGCTGCCACGGTTCAGCTTCAGACGCTGGAGGTGACGGCTGACGCCGAGCGTGGTTCGGTGAGCTCGGCGATCGATGCCCAGCGAAATGCGACCGGCATCGTGAGCGCCGTGTCGGCGGAGCAGATGTCGAGGAGCCCGGACAGCGATGCCGCTGCGGCGGTTCAGCGCGTGAGCGGAGTGACGGTACAGGACGGCAAGTACGTCGCCGTGCGCGGCTTGGGAGAGCGATACACGACGACGTCGTTGAACGGCACCCGGCTTCCGAGCTCCGAGCCGGAGCGCAAGGTTGTGCCGCTCGACCTTTTCCCTTCCGGATTGCTGCAGTCCATAACTACTTCGAAGACGTTCACACCGGACCAGCCAGGCGACTTCTCAGGCGCGTCGGTGGATATTCGCACTCGCGAGTTTCCCGCCGAGCGACAGATCTCGTACTCGCTCTCCATGGGATACAACGACAGGGCGACCGGCAAGGATGTGGTTGCGGCGCCGAGCGAAGCGATGGACTGGCTGGGCTTCGGCGCCGAGAACCGGGCGCTGCCGGCCGTCGTGGCGGGTGCAGGACACCTCACGAGCAATCCCACGCAAGGCGATTACAACTCGGTCGTGAATGCGTTCCGAAACGCGTGGTCGACCGAGACGCGGAGCGGCGCTCCTAACCTGTCGATGGGCGTTTCGGCCGGTGGCAACGATCCGGTTTTCGGTCGTCGCATCGGCTACGTCGGCACCATGACCTATTCACGCAATCAGGAAGTGCGCGCGAACGATCTTCGCGCGTTCGCCATTCCGGATGGCAGCGGAGGAGAGCAGGCGACCGAGCAGTTTGTTGGCAGCACGGGGCGATCGTCCGTTCTCTGGGGTGGGCTGGTGAATCTGAGTACGCTGCTAGGCACGGGAAGCCGCTTGAGCCTGAACAACACCTTCACCCGCAGCGCCGACAATGAAGCGCGAGATGAGCTCGGCATCGATGAGGATGACGCCCGGGAGATTCGAATTCAGCGCCTGGAGTACGTCGAGCGGTTCATGCGCTCGACGCAGCTCGCCGGTGAGCATCAGATCGGCGAACGGAATCGCTTCGACTGGTCGCTGACCGCCGCTGGCGTCACGCGCGAAGAGCCGGATCGCTCCGAGCTCACTTACGCATTCGACAACGATGGTTCTGCGTTCCTGTACAACGTTCCCGAGGCGGCGCTCCGCACGTTCGCGAACGTCACCGAGGACTCCTACAGCGCGAGCGGAAACTACGCAATCCGATTCGGTGCTATCGGACGCGAGCATGCGCTGAGGTTCGGCGCGATGGGACGTTACACCACGCGCGATGCGGAGCAAACGCCGTACGACATTCGATCGGCGTCGCTTCCGCTTGACGAGCGCAAGCAGAGCGCGGAGACGATCTTCGATGGCCGTTATGCCGAGGCGTCCGACTCCGTCTTCGTGGTGAACGTACTGTTTCAGGGTGGGGCGTACAAGGCGGAGGATGCACTGGGCGCCGGCTACGGCATGCTCGAGTACCAGCTCAGTGACCGGCTGCGGCTCATCGGAGGAGCGCGCCTCGAGTATTCGCGCCTTCAGCTGGATGCGACTCCTACCTTCGGAGCGCCGGTTCGCGCGACGCCGTCGTACACCGATGTACTTCCGGCACTGGCCCTGAACTTCACGGTGACCGACAATCACACGCTTCGGCTATCGGCGTCGCAGACGCTGGCACGGCCGGAGTATCGCGAAGTCGCGCCTATCGAGTACCGCACCCGCAACGGAGAGGTCGTGAGAGGAAATGCGAATCTCATGCGCACGCTCATCCAGAATGCCGACGTGCGATGGGAGTGGTACCCGAATCCGGGGGAGGCGTTGAGCGCCGCCGTGTTCGCGAAGCGGTTCGACGATCCGATCGAGCGCACCTACCGCCTGACATCGGGCACGCGTTCCACGACGTTCGAGAACGCCGACGGAGCGTTCAACTACGGACTGGAGCTGGAGGCGCGCAAGGGACTCGGCTTTCTCAGCCAGCGGCTGGTTGGCGTGTCGGTGTTCTCGAACATAACGCTGATGGAGAGCGAGATCGACCTGGCGAGCGTGACGACGTCCACCAATCCCAACCGCGCAATGGTCGGACAGGCGCCTCACGTGGTGAATGCCGGACTCACATACGCGTCGGAGACGGGACGGCTGAGTGGTACGGTGCTTTACAACGTGGTGGGTCGCCGGATCTATGCGGCCAGCCTGCCCCCGCTGCCCGACGTGTATGAAGAAGCGCGCCACGCACTCGATGTCTCGCTCCGCATGCCGGTGACCGGCTCCCTGCAGCTCAAGCTCGATGCGAAGAACCTGCTCGACGCGCCCTACGAGGTCACCCAGGGCACCGTGCAGCGCGAGTTCTACGAGATGGGTCGGGTATTCTCCGCCGGCTTTACCTGGCAGCCGTGATGCCGTGACATGCCCGTGACCGGCCGGAGACAATCCGGTCACGGTCGAGCAGTTCCTTTACGACGTTCACAGTGACGTCAACCTATCAAGGGAGTTCGCATGCTGCTTTTGAATCCCGCGCGCGTCGGACTGGCGGTGCTGGCCGCCGTTACACTCGTCGCCTGCAGTGATGATGATCCGATCGGGCCACCGGTCAATCCACCGCCGGGTACTGCGACGCTGAGCACCGACATCACATCAAACCGCACCTTTCACGCGGAAACGACTTACACGCTCGCCGGTTTCGTCCACGTCTCCAACGGAGCGACCCTGACGATCGAGCCGGGCACCACGATTCTTGGAACCACGGGCTCGGCGTTGTTCATCATGCGTGGATCGCGAATCATGGCCGAGGGTACGGCGGCGGATCCAATCGTTTTGACCTCCGATCAGGCCGTCGGTTCACGTAGGCCGGGCGATTGGGGTGGTCTTATCCTCATCGGCAACGGTGTACTGAATCGCAGCGGCTCGATCATTCTCGAAGGCACAGGTACCAGCGCAACCAATCCAGACATTGAGTACAGCGGTGGCACAACGAACACCGATAACAGCGGGTCGCTTCGCTATGTTCGCGTGGAATTCGCGGGTTTCGGACCGGCACAGAACCAGGAGCTGAACAGCTTCACTTTCGCCGCGGTCGGCAGTGGAACGCAGTTGAGTTACCTGCAGTCGCTGGCCGGTCTCGATGATTCGTTCGAGTGGTTCGGGGGAGCTGTAGACGGCAAGTATCTCGTTTCCTACGAGTCTGGAGACGACCACTTCGATCCATCCGAGGGCTACGTCGGGCGAAACCAGTATCTGATCGCCTTTCAGAGCGACATTCTCGATCCTCGGGCCGGAACCGGCACTCCATCGGGCGACCCGCAGGGGTTCGAAATCGACAACTGCGGCTCCGCCACGGGCGGTGGCTGCGACAACGGCTACAATTCGACGCCGCTGACGATCCCGATGTTCGCCAACTTCACGCTCGTCGGCCCTGGTCCCATTCCTGAGGTCACCTCCACGTCAGGCGGCGTGGGAATGGTCGTCCGGCGCGGAGCTGCCGGCTACTACGTGAATGGCGTCATCGCTCGCTGGCCGAAGGCGGCCCTGAGCCTGCGCGATGCGGAAACGCAGACTCGCTACGTCAATGGAGAGCTCGTTCTGCGGAACATTCTCGTCGTCGAAACGGGAGCGGTGCCAGGGGTGAACGCCCCACTGTTCGAGAGCGGTTCCGGTCGCTTCGCGATCGATTCGGTAGCCGAGAACATCGAGAAGGCCGATGATGCCGCGCTGTCGACGGCTGAATTTGCGGGAATTCCGGCGGCGCCGACGCTGGCCGGTCTCGACTTCAGCCTTACGGCTGGCGCCGAAGCACGGACCGGCGGCACTGGAGCCTTTACCGGCGCTCTGGCTACCAAGGGCGGCACCTTCATCACCGGCACTGCCTATCGCGGCGCATGGGATCCAGCCGGTCCCAAGTGGTGGGCTGGCTGGACGAACTACGCGAAGAACTAGGGGTCAGGGGTCAGGGGTCAGGGTTGCTCGACAGATTCATGTTGGAATTCAGGGATTGGTCGCAAATCATGAAGACACTCAGCATCACCTGCATCTTGCTCGCAACCCTCGCCTGCTCGTCAGGCGAGGCGCGGGAGGCGGCATCGCCGCCGGTCACCAATGTTGGAGTCGTGGACAGCATTCTTCCGCTCGAGGAAGCGCTACTCCGTTTCCGAGCGGACCTCGTGGAAACGACCGCGCTCGAGGGTGGAGCTGAGTCGCGGGATGAGCTCGTCAGGCGATTCGTGCGCGCTGTTGAAACCCACGACACCACTGCCCTCAGACGGATGGTGTTGTCGCGAGCCGAGTACGCGTGGCTGTATTACCCGGCGAGTACGTTCTCACGGGAGCCGTACTATCAGATGCCACAGCTCAACTGGTTCCTCAACGTGGCGAGCAGCGAGAAGGGGATCTCACGGGTAGTCACACGCCATGGCGGCAGTAGCCTCGGATTCGTCGGCTACGAATGCCCGGACATTGCGCGAACGGACGGCGGACTGTCGTTCTGGGATGGATGCGTGCTGAGCTCCGAACAGGAGGACGGTCTCAGGCGAATGCGCCTGTTCGGCTCGATCATCGAACGGGGCGGTCAGTACAAGTTCTATTCGTACGCGAACGACCTCTGACAACCGGGGGACAGCGCAGAGTGATCTGAAAGCGCGGGTGCGGCGCACGAGCGCCGCACCCGCGCCTCGCATCTGGCTCCTGAGCACCATATGTTACCGCCGCGTTACAAACGCGGCGGACGATGAGGACTGCCGCGAAATCCTGCGGCCCGCCCCCATCGACCATGTGCAGAGCTCGGAGCAGATCGCAACTCCAGTCATTCGCTCTCTTCGTCTCCCTCGGCGTCGCCGTCCCGACACAGCCGCTCGGCGCCCAGGCTCCGGATACGACCTATCCACAAGTCGCGATCCACGGCAGGCTGCACTCACAGGCATATTTTTTCGACAGCGAAGATTATCGCGGCGTCGTCGGTGCAGGCAGCAACTTCATTATTCGCCGGGCGCGCATCAACGCATTCGTCCAATTGAGCGACAGGGTTTCGGTCAGCATCATGCCATCGTTCGAGAACGCGCGGGGGCGGGGCGACTTCCGGTTGCGCGATGCCTACGTCAATATTCGCCTCTCGAATCCCGCCGCACCAACCGCGCTCATCCTGCGAGTTGGCCAGGAGAAGCGCCCGTTCAGCCGATTGGAGCTTTCGACCTCGAACGCGCTCCCCGGGTTGGAGCGCGGGGCCGGGCCGGGGCTGATGCCGGTTCAGAGCAACGATCTGTTCGGAGGCGCTGGATATCTCTCCGATGATCTCGGCGCGGCCGTGGTGGTGACCTCGGGAGGGTTCGCACTTCGGGCCGGCGTTTACAACGGATCCGGGGATGCGAACAAGGATGTGAACGAGGCCAAGTCCTTTGGAGCCCGCGCCACCTATGACCTGTCGCCAGGACTCAGTATAGGTGGCGCGCTGTTCTCCCACGATGGCATAGTCGGAACCGACTCATCGTTCCGCAACACCGCATTCGAACTCGACGCGCAGTGGGGGAAGGTTGGGCAGCCAGGGCTCTACGCTCTCGGCGAAGTACTGCAGGGCGCTGCGTTCAACGCGCTCGACCAGACCATGCGGGGCCTCATCGGCATTGTCGCCTACCACGTTCGGCGGGGGGGCGACGCTCCAATGCTGTTCGCGATAGAACCGGCGCTCCGAATCGACATTGCCGACCCCAATCTGGACGCGGAGGACGATGGCTCATCACTGATCGGCGGAGCTCTGGGTCTATACTTCAGCCCTCGCGCACAGGTCCGCTTCGCGGTGGAACATCAGCTATTTCAGGCAGAGGGAGCGCCGTCGATCACCGGATTGCGCTCGGCAGTGTTCGTCAACTTCTGACCAGAAATTCGGTGTGGAAGAGTCCGTTCAAACGACGTGACCATCTCGTTACATGCGGTGTCGGAGTGACTCGGCGGGGCGCCGTATCTTTCCTGGGCCCATTCATTCTGGAGACATACTTCATGCGCGCAGTAGTCGTGGCGATCACTGTCCTTTCCGCCTTGGGTTGCAGCCCGGGCGAGAACGGAGACTCGAGTGCTGCCCGCAGCTCGGGCCGCGTGGACCTTACCGGGGCCGGCGCTACCTTCCCGCAACCAATCTATAGCAAGTGGTTCTCGGACTACGCCCGGGACAAGGGGGTTCGTATCAACTATCAGTCGATCGGCTCCGGCGGCGGTGTGAGGCAGCTTCTGGAAGGCACGGTCGACTTTGGAGCGACCGATGGCCCCATGAGCGATGAGGAGCTCTCGCGTTCCACTCGCGGAGAAATCCTGCACATTCCGACGATTATCGGCGCGGTCGTGATCGCGTACAACCTCGAGGGCGTAAGTCAGCCGCTACAGCTTACCGGCGATCTGATTGCCGACATTTTCATGGGCAGGATCACCAAGTGGAACGACGCTCGCATCGCGTCGCTTCAGCCGAGCGTGACGCTGCCGGACCAGGACATCATCGTGGTGCACCGATCCGACGGAAGTGGCACCACGTACGTCTTTACCGATTACCTGGCCAAGGTGAGTAGCAACTGGGCGAACGGACCCGGGCGCGGAAAGGAAGTTCAGTGGCCGGTGGGACTTGGCGGCAAGGGCAATGAAGGAGTCGCCGGACAGGTCAAGCAGACACCCGGCAGCCTGGGCTACGTCGAGCTCGCGTATGCGACGCAGAACAACCTGCAGTTCGCGTCGGTGCGAAATCAGGCTGGGAACTTCGCGGCGCCAACGATCGAATCCATCAGCGCAGCGGCCGCGGGTGCAATGCAGCTGGTGGGCTCGGCCACCGATTTCCGGGTTTCGATCGCCGACGCGGCGGGTGACGCATCGTATCCGATCTCATCGTTCACCTGGATCATTCTGTACAGGAATCAGCCCAATGCCGACAAGGGAAGCAAGCTGGTGGACTTTCTACGCTGGGCCATAACCGAGGGCCAGCTGGCGGCAGCCGCACTGGACTACGCCCCCCTGCCTGACGATGTGGTTCAGGCAATCGGGCATCGGTTGGACACCGTTGAGATCGGCGGCGGTGCATGAGTGATGGGGCAGACGCGCATCCCATCGCTTCGCCACTCGGCGGCGATGGGTTTGCGCCCGCGGCGCAAATCACCGGCGCCGCGATCGGGGATCGGATCTACTCCGTTGCCATAACGATCTTTGCGCTCTGCATCCCCCTCCTGCTTCTGCTGATCGCGCTGGAGGTAGGGATAGCCGGGTGGCCGGCGCTTCGGGAATTTGGTTTCGGCTTCCTTACTTCGAGCACGTGGAATCCGGTCACGGCGAATTTCGGCGCGGCACCGGCGATTTACGGTACCCTCGTTACGTCGGCGATCGCGTTGATCATCGCGACGCCGCTGGCCCTCGGATCGGCGATATTCCTCTCCGAGTTCGCGCCGAGCTGGTTGCGCCAGCCGCTCGCATTCCTCGTCGACCTGCTCGCGGCGATTCCAAGCGTGGTGTACGGCTTGTGGGGCATATTCGTGCTCGTTCCGCTGCTGCGCGAATACGTCGCTCCGTTTTTCCGCGACACGCTGGGCCTGGCCGATACCCCCCTGTTCGCCGGCCCGACGTATGGACCGAGCATGCTTGCCGCCGGGCTGATTCTTTCGATCATGGTCCTGCCGTACATCGCCGCGGTTTCGCGAGAGGTACTGCTGGCGGTTCCCCGTTCTCAACGTGAAGCGGCGCTGGCGCTCGGTGCCACGCGCTGGGAAGCAATCTGGGGGGCGGTGCTCCCGTTCGCCCGCACGGGCATTCTGGGGGGTGTCATCCTCGGACTCGGCCGGGCGTTAGGCGAAACGATGGCGGTGACGATGGTGATCGGCAACCGACACGACATTTCCGCTTCGCTGCTCGCTCCCGGGTACACGATGGCTTCGCTAATCGCCAACGAATTCACCGAAGCGTCGGGCGACATGCACCTGTCGGCATTGATGGCGGTTGGCTTCGTGCTGTTCGTCATCACCCTGATAATCAATGCCATCGCGCGGTGGCTGGTCTGGCGTGTTTCGCGAAGCGGAGGACGCGTGTGACTTCGCCCCCTAACGTTCCGCACCGGCACCGGCGCACGCATCCCAGCGAAGGCCAGCGCGCATTCGCCGCTCGTACCCTGCAGACGGTCGGGCGCCGCAAGTTGGTGAACTGGGTGATGACCGGGCTTCTCTCGCTTGCCGCCCTCATCGCCACCGTGCCCCTCGTCCTGATCTTCTTTCACCTGCTGCAGCAGGGCGCCAGCGCCGTCGAGTGGCACTTCTTCACGAATATGCCCCAGCCGGCCGGGGAGGAGGGTGGCGGCATGGCCAATGCCATTGCCGGTACGGGCATCCTGATCGGAATCGCCAGCGCAATCGGGCTTCCGATTGGTATTGGCGCGGGGCTGTTCCTCGCTGAGCGCGGCGGCACCCGGCTGGCAACCCTCGTGCGGTTCCTCTCCGACGTGCTGAACGGACTTCCGTCGATCGTGATGGGGATCTTCGCCTGGCAGGTGATCGTGCGTCCGATGGGACGCTTCTCGGCGCTGGCGGGAGGGATTGCCCTCGGCGCGATGATGGTCCCGATGGTGACGCGCACCACCGAGGAAATGGTGCGCCTGGTGCCTGTGTCGCTCCGCGAAGCGGCGTTGGCGCTAGGTTATGCACGGTGGCGAACTTCGCTGTCGATAGTGCTGCGCACGGCCACGGCCGGCATCGTTACCGGAGCGCTGGTGGCCATCGCTCGCATCGCCGGCGAAACCGCGCCGCTCCTGTTCACCGCGCTCGGGAATCAGTTCTGGTCGCTGGAGATCGACCAACCGATTGCCGCGCTACCGCTGCAGATCTTCACCTACGCTGTCAGCCCATATGATGACTGGCACGCCCAAGCCTGGGCCGGAGCGCTCGTCCTCATCTCGCTCGTCCTCCTCATCAGCGTCGCCGCGCGATATGCAACGCGAACAAGATTCACAGGCGGACATGATTGAAGCGCCTCCGGCCAAGGGCGCGGCACAACGAGCCCCGGACGAAACCGCGGAACCCCGCGCATCGGGGCCACCGCGCACTCGCATCGAGGTTCGTGACCTGACTGCGTACTTCGGACCTAACCGAGCCATTCAGGATGTGTCGATGCGCGTCACCGACCATCATGTGACCGCGATCATTGGCCCCTCGGGGTGCGGCAAGTCGACGTTTCTCCGCTGCCTCAACCGCATGCACGAAACGGTGCCGACTGCGCGCGTCACTGGAGCGGTCGAGCTGGATGGCCAGGACATCTATGCGCGCGGCGTGAATCCAATCGCCGTGCGCAAGCACATCGGTATGGTATTTCAGCGCCCCACTCCCTTCCCGACCATGTCGGTGCGCGACAATGTCGCCGCCGGCCTGCGCGTCATGCCGGCCCTCAAGAACCTGTCACGCAAGAAGGTGGACGAGATCGTGGAGCAGGCCCTGCGCCGCGCCGCCCTATGGGAGGAGGTAGAGGATCGCCTTACGACGAGCGCCGTCGCCCTGTCCGGTGGCCAACAACAGCGACTGTGTATCGCGCGCGCACTGGCTACCGAGCCCGACGTGCTGCTGCTGGACGAGCCGACCGCCTCGCTGGATCCGCTCAGCACGCAGAAGGTCGAGGAACTCCTGTACGAGCTGCGCCGGGACATAGCGGTGGTCATCGTCACGCACAACATGCAGCAGGCCGCCCGCGTCTCCGACTCTACCGGGTTCTTTCTGCTGGGCGAACTGGTGGAGATGCGGGATACGAAAACGCTGTTCACCGCGCCAACCGACGAACGGACGGAAGCGTATATAACGGGAAGGTTTGGATGATGGGCGACGAAGTGCGAATTGCGAAGTGCGAAAAGTGGCGGGCGGCATTCGTTTCGCAACTCGCAGTTCGCATTTCTGACAAGGAGTGCCGCGGGCGATGACTTCCCCCGCCCATTCCCCGTCCAAGGAAGGGAGCAACAATGCCCATTCCGGCACCATCACCGCCGACCGGTTCTCCTTCTGGTATGGGGAGAAGCAGGCGCTGTTCGACATTTCGATGACCATTCGTCCGCGGAACATTACCGCGCTCATTGGACCATCAGGGTGTGGCAAGTCGACGTTCCTGCGGTCCGTTAACAGGCTGAACGATCTCATCCCGGGCGTGCGCACCGAAGGAAAGGTCCTCCTCGATGGAAACGACCTCTATCGGAGTTCGCTGGACGTCGTCGCTCTCAGACAGCGCGTCGGGATGGTCTTCCAGCGATCCAATCCGTTCCCCAAGAGCATCTACGACAACGTGGCCTACGGACCTCGGATCAACGGCATACGCGACCGTCCGGCGCTCGACCATATCGTTGAGAGCTCCCTGCGGCGTGCCGCGTTATGGGACGAGGTGAAGGATCGCATGCGCAAGAGCGCCCTCACGCTTTCTGGTGGACAGCAGCAGCGGCTGTGCATCGCCCGCGCGCTGGCAAACGATCCCGAGGTACTGCTTCTCGATGAGCCCGCATCCGCTCTTGACCCGATCGCCACTCAAAGGATCGAGGAACTGCTCTACGATCTCAAAAGTGAGTTGACGGTGGTGATCGTGACGCATAACCTGCAGCAGGCGGGTCGCGTCGCCGATTACACGGCTTTCTTTTACCTTGGGAAGCTGGTGGAAGTCGGAGAGACGAGCGCGCTCTTCACCCGTCCGCGGGAAGAGCGTACCGAAGCGTATATCACCGGGAGATTCGGATGACAGCGGTCCAGTCATCGGCGGGATTCCGCCACTTTCACGAGCAGCTGGATACGCTCAAGCAGAGGCTGCTCGACATGTCCGAGCGGGCTGAGGCACTGGTCGATCTCGCCGTCGAGGCGCTGCTCAAGCAGGACCAGGGCACCGCCGAGGCGGTCATCGAGGGCGATCACGAGGTGGATCTGCTCGAGATCGAGATCGAACACATGGCGATCGCGCTACTCGCCTTGCAGCAGCCAATGGCGCGGGACCTTCGCTTCATCATCGGTGCGATCAAGGTATCGAGCGATCTGGAGCGGGTAGGCGACCATTCCGTCAACATCGCGCAGTCGGCGCTTCGCCTTACGGGAATGCGTGCGTCGATCATGCCAAGCCCCGAGATAGAGGACATGGCGCGGCGCGCGCGGAAGATGCTGGCCGATGCGCTCGACGCTTTCATTCGCGGCGACGGAGCGCTGGGGCGCGCCGTATGCGCGTCGGACGATGCGGTCGACTCGCTGCACGACAGCGTTTTCCGGATTCTCGTCACCCACATGATGGAAGACCCGCGCGCTATTTCGCCGGCGATGGAGCTGTTCCTGGTGAGCCGCAACCTCGAGCGCGTCGCCGACATGGCGACCAACATCGGAGAGGATGCCGTTTTTCTCGCCGAAGGAAAGCAGATCAAGCATCATTTCGAGGCACGGAGCAGCGGCACACGCGAAAAAGCCTGAGACGTCCGCGGTAGAGCGCGCGATTCCGGAGCCCGCGACCAACGGTCGTGGACGCCGCGAGGGCAGCGTGCGGCTGGCGGCGATCGATATCGGTTCCAACTCCATCCGCCAGATCGTTGCCGACGTATCCCCGGCAGGCGAGATCCGGGTCGTCGACGAAATGAAGGCGTCTCCTCGCCTCGGGGCCAGACGAGGCCCTGACGGAGCGCTCGATACGCACGCGGTGCACCGCGCGGTCGAGACGATAGCTCGCATGGCGACGCTCGCCAGGCAGATCGGCGCCGAGCGGATCGAGGCGGTGGCAACGAGCGCCGTACGCGATGCCCCTAACGGCCGACTGTTCGCTCAGCGGGTCAAACGCGAGGCGGGTATCGCTGTTCGCGTTCTGGACGGCTCGGAGGAAGCTCGGCTGTCGTGGCGTTCGGCGCTGGCGCACTTCGACCTGGCGAGCGGGCGGAGCGCCGTGCTCGACATCGGCGGCGGTTCGCTCGAGATCGCGCTTTCGGCCGGTGGAGTAGTCGAGCACCTGCTCTCCCTGCCACTCGGTGCTCTGCGCCTGACCGAGGATTTTCTCCCGCCGGGGAGCGGGCGTCCCGAAGTCAAGGCGCTCCGGAAGCACGTCCGCGACGCACTCAAGACCAGCATTCGGGCTCGCGATTGGCGCGGAGCGCAGATCATAGGCTCCGGTGGGACTTTTACCAACCTCGCGGCAATGGTGCTCGCAAGGCAGGAGACACCCAATAGGTCAGTCCACGAGACGCGAGTCAGCCGCGCCGATGTCGAGCATCTTCTCTTCAACATTCAGTCGATGACGATCGCCGAGCGGATGAGCATCCCCGGGCTCCACTCCGACCGGACCGACATCATCGTCGCCGGACTGGCGGTCGTCGCCGAAGTAATGGCGCGCGTGGACGCCAACATGCTGGTCGTCTCCAGCTTCGGAATCCGTGAAGGGCTGTTGCTGGAGTCGGCGCGCATCGCGCCGACCGCGGCGCTGCCTGGCGAGGCACGCAGCCGGTCGGTCCTTCAGCTGGCCGACCGGTGTCATTACGAGGTGCCGCATGCTCACCACGTACGCGACCTTGCGCTTCAGCTGTTCGATGCGCTCGAGGCGAGCATCGGCTGCGCCCCGGAAGACCGGCAGACGCTGGCCGACGCGGCCCTGCTCCACGACATCGGCTATCACATAAGCTATGAGCGCCATCACAAGCACGCGTACTACCTGATCTCCAACGCCGAGCTGCTCGGCATGGCGCCTGACGAGCAGATGGTAGTGGCGAACGTCGCCCGCTACCACCGGGGAGCGGAGCCGAAGAAGAAACACGGCAACTTCGCACCCCTTTCGCCCGAGCAGCGCGAGCGGGTGGTCCGGTTGGCCGCGCTTCTGCGGGTGGCGGATGGATTTGACAGGGGTCACGTGGCGGCGGTCGAGAAGCTCAAGATGAGGGTTGGTGGCGGCGCGATTCGCATTCGTCCGTATCCGCGACGGACGGGCGACGATATGCGCCTGGAGCGTTGGGGGGCGAGCCGCAAATCGAGTCTCCTTGAATCCGTATCCGGCCTTTCGGTCCTGATCGCGGGCGGAGCCTCGGAGCTGGCAGTGGAGGGCGAGCGCGTGGAGTGAAGTTTCCCAGCTCAGCCTGACGCGACCGCTACCTCGGATGTACTCGTGAGAATCGGACGGCTGCCGGTGCCTGCGCCCCACGGCTCCTGCATCAGTGCGGCGTGCGATCCGCGCGGCGCCACTCCATTCGGCACGAGTTGCACGTACGATCCGTCGGGACGAAGCTCCCAGCTCTGCCGGTTGTCGGCCAGGTAGGTCGCGAGAAGAGAGTGAAGGCGCGGATGGAGCGCAGGATCCTCGATAGGCGTCACGACTTCCACTCGCCGGTCGAAGTTGCGCTGCATCCAGTCGGCCGATCCCAGATAGAACTCCTCGCTGCCATCGTTTGCGAAATACCAGAGCCGCGAGTGCTCGAGAAACCGCCCGACGACGCTGATTACCCGGATGCGCTCGCTGACCCCGGCGATTCCGGGACGCAGCGCACAGACTCCGCGGATGATCAGATCAATCGAGACGCCAGCCTCGGAAGCGGCATAGAGCGCTCGAATCATCGCCGGATCAACCAGCGCGTTCATTTTCGCCACGATCCTGGCCGGTCGCCCCGCCCGGGCATGATCCGCTTCGCGCGCCACGAGTCCGAGAAAACGATTGCGCATTGCCTGCGGGGCAACGAGCAGCTTGCGGTAGATCTGCTGCCGGGAGAAGCCCGTCAGCGAGTTGAACAGGTCGCTGATGTCGGCCCCTAACGACGGATCTGCCGAGAACAAGCCGAGGTCGGTGTAGATTTTCGCGGTACGCGTGTTGTAGTTGCCGGTGCCGATGTGAACGTAGCGCCGAATGAAATCTCCTTCCCGCCGCACGACGAGCACCGTCTTGCTGTGCGTCTTGAGCGACATTACACCATAGGCCACGTGGACGCCCGCGCTCTCCAGCCTGCGCGCCCACGAGATGTTGTTGGCCTCGTCGAAACGCGCCTTGAGCTCGACGAGCACCGCCACCTGCTTTCCACCCTGCGCCGCCTCGACCAATGCATCGACTATCGCTGTGTCGCCCGAAGTTCGGTACAGCGTCAACTTGATGGCCAGTACCTGTTCGTCACGAGCAGCCGCCTCCAGAAAGTGCTCGGTGGTCGCGCCGAACGATTCGAACGGATGATGCACCAGGATGTCTCGCTCGCGGATCGCCGCGAACAGCTCGGCATCCTCACCGCGAAACGCGGCCGGTACGACCGCAACGCACGGAGAGTCACGAAGGTCGGGGAGGTCCAGTTCCGCCAGCACCATCAGATCACCGATCTCCAGCAGCGGACCACTGCCGTGCACGTCGCGACCCGGCACGAGAGGCAGCATGGTCACCCGCTCATCGCGAAGCTCCTCGATGAGCAGAGCGCGAATCTCGTCAGGCATGTGCTCATCGACCTGAAGCCGCACCACCTCGCCGAACCGCCGGCGAAACACCTGCTCCTCAATTTCCTGCAGGAGATCTTCGGGCTCCTCGCTGTCCACGACATCGATGTCGGAATTCCGCGTAATGCGGAACGGATACCAGCCGGCTACCGTCATCCCCGGAAATAGCGCCGCCAGGTTCACTCCGATCACCTGCTCGAGCGGCACGTAATGCAACGGCCGCCCCACCGGCACCCAGCGAGGAAGACTCTTCGGCACCTTTACGCGCGCGAAATGCTCCGTGTCGTTCTCCGGATCGCGCAGCTGCACCGCCAGCGAGAGCGAGAGATTCGAGATGTATGGAAAGGGGTGACCGGGATCGACCGCCAGAGGCGTGAGCACCGGAAAGACCTGCGCCTCGAAAAACCCATCCATCTCTGCCCACTCGGCAGGCGTCAGCTCGTCCATCGCCAACAGGCGCACACCGTGTTTCGCGAGCGCGTCGAGCAACTCGCGCAGGCAACGCTTCTGCGTCTCCAGAAGCTGGCCCACTCGGGCGGCGATCGCGTCCAGCTGCTCCGATGGCGTCAGCCCATCGGTCGTGGGAGCATTCACGCCCGCCACGACCTGCCGTCGCAGACCTGCGACGCGCACCATGTAGAACTCGTCGAGGTTGGTCCCGAAGATCGCAAGAAACTTCAGCCGCTCGAGCAACGGGTTCCGCTCGTCAAACGCCTCGTGCAGTACCCGCGCGTTGAACTCGAGCCAGCTCAGCTCGCGATTGATGAACAGCGCAGGGGAAGTGAAACGATCGGTCATTGGGGCGCTCAGGCTCCTCGGCGCCGGTTCGAAGGAACACGCGCACACAAATCTACGCTACAGGCGACGCGCCGGGTGCGCAGGGTCACGGAAGCCCGGAGAAGGTCACGAGTCCGTAACAGCGTTCTTGAACGAAACCATCGATCAGTGGCCGTAGTGCGCTCCATGCACCTGCCTGTGCGCCGCGACGAGCTCGGGTTTGGAGAACAGCTTGATCAGCGCTACGCCGGCGACAAAGCCGCCAATGTGTGCCCATACCGCCACGCCACCTGACGCATCGCCGCTCACCTGTGACAGCTGCGGAAGTCCGGCAAGGAGTTGCAGCACGAACCACCAGATCAGAACCAGCCACGCCTGCACCGGAATCACGCGAATGATGATGATGAAAATGAACAGCATCGACACGCGCGCGCGTGGATAGAGAACTAGATAGGCGCCCATCACACCGCTTATCGCTCCCGATGCGCCCACCGTCGGTACCGGCGACGCCGGATCCAGCATCACGTGCGCGGCCGCCGCCGCCAGACCGCACACCAGGTAGAAGATCGCGAATCGAACGTGCCCCATGCTGTCTTCCACGTTGTTCCCGAACACCCACAGGAACAGCATGTTCGAGATGATGTGTCCCCAGCTCCCGTGGAGAAACATCGACGTTACAGGCGTTAGTGCGTTGATCGGCTCGTTGTCCACCACACACGCCACGCCCGGCGCAATGGGCACCGATGTGCCAAGCGGTGACTCCCCAGTCAGCTCTCCGGGCACCATTCCGAGGTTGCACACGCTGGAGATGAGCGATTCCGTGTTTAATCCGGCACCCTGGACGAAAACCCAGGTCGCGACGCACAAGCCCACCAGGGTCCACGTGACATAGGGCGGCTGAAGCGTCGGCAAATTGTCCTTTAATGGGATCATGCCGCCCCTCTGGCATGACCCAATCCTGCCAACTCTGGCGCTCCTCTACCGAGCCCGCCAGAATGCCACGCACCCGCTCGACTTCCGCGTCCAGAGCTGTCAAAGTGGCGCAATTCTCCCGGTCCCACCCTTGCCACTGCCATACGCGTGTGGAGATGCGTTAAGGGATTGAAACGAGCGCTCGCATGATCTTCGGCGATCGAAAGACAGCGCCGACAACTTTCTTCGAGGTGTGGAATGGCTGAAAAAATCATCGGCATCGATCTGGGGACAACCAATTCCGTGGTCGCGGTCATGGAAGGTGGCGATCCTGTCGTCATCCCCAACGCGGAAGGGGGACGGGTTACTCCATCGGTGGTCGGTTTCACGAAGGATGGCGAGCGGCTCGTGGGCCAGGTAGCCAAGCGGCAAGCTGTTACAAATCCCACAAACACCGTCTTCTCGATCAAGCGCTTCATGGGCCGCAAGATGTCCGAGGTGCAGGAGGAGTCGAAGCGGGTGCCCTACAAGGTTCTGTCCGGGCAAAACGATCTGGTCTCGGTCGAGGTTCAGGGGAAGAAGTACACTCCCCCGGAAGTCTCCGCCATGATTCTGCAAAAAATGAAGCAGACTGCGGAAGACTACCTCGGCACCAAAGTGGTCAAGGCGGTAATCACCGTTCCTGCCTACTTCAACGACTCGCAGCGCCAGGCTACCAAGGACGCGGGACGCATCGCTGGTCTCGAGGTACTGCGGATCATCAACGAGCCGACGGCGGCGGCGCTCGCCTATGGACTCGACAAGAAGAAGGACGAGAAAGTCGCCGTGTTCGACCTGGGCGGCGGCACCTACGACATCTCCGTGCTCGAGCTGTACGAGGTGGATGGCTCCCGGCAGTTCGAGGTGAAGGCGACCAATGGCGATACGCACCTGGGCGGTGACGACTTCGACCAGCGCGTCATTGACTGGCTCGTCGCCGAGTTCAAGAAGGATCAGGGGATCGATCTCTCCAAGGATCCAATGGCGCTCCAGCGCCTCAAGGAAGGCGCCGAAAAGGCCAAGATGGAGCTGTCGACCGTACAGCAGACGGACATCAACCTGCCCTTCATCACCGCCGATCAGTCCGGTCCCAAGCACCTGAACTATTCGCTGAGCCGCGCGAAGTTCGAGCAGTTGGTGGACGAGCTGATTCAGCGCACCATTCCACCCATGTCGCAGGCCCTGAAGGATGCGGGACTCAAGCCCGAGGAGATCGACGAGGTGATCCTCGTCGGCGGCTCGACGCGCATCCCCAAGGTGCAGCAGATCGTCAAGGACTTCTTCAAGAAGGAGCCGCACAAGGGCGTCAATCCTGACGAAGTGGTCGCGATCGGCGCGGCGATTCAGGGTGCGGTGCTGACCGGTGAGCAGAAGGACGTGCTGCTGCTCGACGTGACTCCGCTGTCCCTCGGCATCGAGACGTTAGGTGGAGTGATGACCACGTTGATCCCGCGCAACACGACGATCCCGACACGAAAGACGGAGGTGTTCTCCACCGCCGAG
>CAZPCC010000002.1:0-3203 GCA_964584905.1 uncultured Gemmatimonadaceae bacterium
CATCGCCGTCGATGCACGCCGTGACGATCCGCAGCAGCAGGCGCCGGTCGACGAGGTCGAGCACCTCGCCGACCTGCTCGTCCGAGATCGCGCCGCCGCCGTACGCGATCAGCTGGTCGAGCAGCGTCTGCGCGTCGCGCATCGAGCCGTCGGCCTCGCGCGCCACCGCGAGCAGGCTCGCGCGCGAGATCTCGAACTTCTCGTCGCGCGCGATCTCGGCCAGGCGCGCGACGATCTCGGCGGTGGCGATGCGGCGCAGGTCGTAGCGCTGGCAGCGCGAGACGACGGTCGCCGGGATCCTCTCGGCGTCGGTCGTCGCGAACACGAAGAGGCTGCGCGGCGGCGGCTCCTCGAGGGTCTTCAGCAGCGCGTTGAAGGCCGCCGTCGACAGCATGTGCACCTCGTCGACGACGAAGATGCGGTGCTTGCCGGGCGCCGCGGCGTAGCGGATCGACGCGATCAGCTCGCGCACGTCGTCGACGCCGGTGCGGCTCGCCGCGTCGATCTCCTGCACGTCGGTCGACGTGCCGGCGGCGATCTCGCGGCACGGCGAGCACTCGCCGCAGGGCGCGTCGGTCGGGCCCTTGTCGCAGTTCAGGCAGCGGGCCAGGATCCGCGCCAGCGTCGTCTTGCCGACCCCGCGCGGCCCCGCCAGCAGGATCGCGTGCGGCACGCGCCCGGTGCGGATCGCGTTGCGCAGCGGCGTCGTGACGTGCGCCTGGCCGCTGACCTCGTCGAAGGCCTGCGGCCGCCACTTGCGCGCGAGCACCTGGTAGGACATGGGGGTGTGGGGGACCCTCCG
This sequence comes from uncultured Gemmatimonadaceae bacterium, assembly GCA_964584905.1. Classification (GTDB taxonomy): domain Bacteria; phylum Gemmatimonadota; class Gemmatimonadetes; order Gemmatimonadales; family Gemmatimonadaceae; genus JALZIF01. Next base: position 803 of record CAZPCC010000002.1, read on the forward strand.
CCTCCGACGGCGAGCCGAGATCGCAGGGCACCCCCACCCGCAATCGAAACCCCGCTACCGCTGCTTCCTTCCGGACCTGACGGGGTTCACGGAGCCCGTAATTCGGGCGGGACCCTGCGATCGCGGCTCCGCGCCGGAGCCGAGCGACGAATCTACCGGGTGGAGGCGGAAGGCGCGAATCGGCTCTCGCAAGAGGCGGCGAGCTCCCCCAGCGGGAGCTTCTCCGGGGTCGCGGTTCGACGACCCGCGAGCAACTGCGGTGCGCTTGATCGGGGAGCGTCCGGCCTGGATCGAGCGCCGCCATCAGGCTGGGCACTGGGAGATCGACACGGTGATGGGCGTGGGCAACGACGATTGCATCGTGACGTTGGTCGAGCGCCACGGCGTGGTGCTGATCGGAAAGCTGATGGCACGCAACGCAGAAGAGCTCGACCGTCGGACGATTCGGCTGATCAATAAGGACCGGCACGGGGCGAAGCCGACAACAAGCGTGGCCTTCGAGGCCGGTGTCAGCGATTGGCTCCCCGTGCCCGGCTTTCCATCATGGCCCGGAGCAACAGAGCGCTCCACGCAAGAGGCCGGAGATACGACTGCTGTCCGCAGCCGGGTGCCGTCATCGAAAGGAGGAAGATCAGCGAGAAGAATCAGTTGACGGGAGGAGTCCAGATACGCCTTGTTGAGCGGCGGATCTATTCGTCGGGCACTTGCATACCGTACTGGTGGAATAACGCGAGGAACTCCTCTTCGGAGAGGTCGAGCGGTGGATGCCCAGGGCGGACGGACGCATGGCGGAAAAAGTCAGCCAGACCTCCGGCTGCGGATGGCGTCGTGACCACAAGGATCTCCATGCGATGCTCTGGATCAGCGTTCCGCACGCCGTGCCATTCGTCAGACGGCACATAGACCAGGCTTCCAGGACCCAGAGAAATCTCCTCTCTCTCATCTCCGACGATCGCGGAACCATGGCCGCTCACCACGTAGATCAGTTCGTCCTCGAACGTGTGTGCGTGAATCGGGATCCCGGCGGCCCCTAGTTTCTGCGCGGCTGCCATCATGCGCGAATAGGGGACGGCGATCCGGTCGATCTTGACCGTGACAACCGCTCCATCGCCTACAGATTCTTGGCTCGATGGCTGAAACCACAGCTCCGTGCCCTCAGAAGGGCCGATGACAACGGCTCGGCGTGGACCGAGCCGATCTGGCCGCTCTTCTTCGGACGCACGCACGAAGGTGCATCCAGCATCGCCCGCGACCGCCAAGGCGACTAGCAGTCCGGTGAGGCGAATCCCGATCATGAAAGTCTCCTGCGTGTCTCCCGCGCGCATTCCGCCGCCCAACGGATCAGCCGCTCAGCTGCGCGCAACAGCGCCTCCGAGGCTGAATCAGCAATCAGTCTCGCTGCCAAGATGCTACCAAACCGAAATTGGAACGCGCTGCTTCGCGTCAGCTGCAGCGGCTTGTTAGGCGGCATCACGCTCCGGGTAGAAGGCGATCTCAGTAACTGGACTGATCCTGCCCACCGAACTGCCCAGGTGGCCGGTGGGCCCAGCGCGAAAGACGCCCGTGACCCGGCAGGGCCTCGGTGTGGGAGCGTGGATGACCTCAGCCTGCTCGGGGGAAAGGTCGAGCCAGATGCTGCCGTGCCAGGGCGAGCCCTCGGGGAACTCGTGGATTGCGACGTGCTCGAACGAGTTCTGGCAGAAGCCAACTAGGAATACGAGAGCGGCATCGAATCGCTCTGGGGTCGCCGCGAGTTGCCGAATCGGGCGATCCATGGGGTGTTCTGCGAGCCGACTCAACATGGCGGGAACGCGGTGGCTGAGCCAGGGCGCTGCTGCAATAGCTAGTGCGACGAGTGAGATCAGTACTGCCGCAATCGACGCGCGGTCTCGCACGATGCCGCCTAAGACCCGATGAGAGTTCCCCCGGCTATGCCGGGGAGGCCGCCAAAGTTCAACAAGTCCGGGACCGATCAACAGAAACTCCCCCTCGTGAGCCGGCTGAGCTTCACGAGAGGGAGTTCTTTGTGTCTGAGTACAAACGTACGAATCATACCGAGTGGGACTGCAAGTATCACATCATCTTCATCCCGAAATACAGGCGAAAGGTGCTCTACGGGAAGCTTCGGGAGCACCTCGGGGCGGTGTTCCGGCGACTGGCGCACCAAAAGGAGTGCGAGATCGAGGAAGGGCATCTGATGGCCGATCACGTCCACATGATGGTGTCAATCTCACCAAAGTACTCGGTCGCGTCGGTCGTAGGTTTTCTGAAGGGTAAGAGCGCGATCTGGATCGCGCGGAACTACGCTGAGACGACGCGCAGCTTTATCGGGAAGAACTTCTGGGCACGTGGGTACTTCGTTTCGACAGTAGGGCGTGATGAAGAGGTCATCCGCAACTAC
>CAZPCC010000003.1:0-10148 GCA_964584905.1 uncultured Gemmatimonadaceae bacterium
GTTGGGGATCGCCTACCCGGCGGGGTGGCTCGAGGCCCACGAGGAAGCGCTCGCGGCGGGGGATGCCGAACGCGTGATCCGCGCCGTGCTGATCGACATCCTCGAGATGAGCGAGGAAGACGTCGAGGCCCGACGCGCAACGCCGCAGTGGCCCGCGTATCTGAACGCCGCAGCGACGGTGCTTCGAGAGGCTCGAACCGAGCAGACCTGGGTGTACCGGCCGGGCGCCCTCGACCGCATCGACGCGCCGACGCTCGTCCTGGTCGGCACCGAGACGTCTCCTGCGCTGATGCGATCCACGCTGCGAGCCATCGCGGCGATCCCCGGCGCACGCACGCATGTGCTCGGGGGCCATGGACATCTGGCCTGCCTGACCGATCCGAGCCTGATCGCGTCGATCATCACGCAGTTCGTGAGCCGCGGGGTGGTCCTGCCTTCCTGACCTGAGCCGTCAGCTCAGGGCTGCTGCTTGGCGTACATCTTCGCGAATTGGAACCAGTTCGACGGCTGGCTAGGGCAGGTTGAGGGGCTTCGGGCCGCCGCTTGAGCCCAAGTGACGCCCACGGCATTTTGCCGTAATCTGGAGCGAGGAGGCAGGTTCATGGCGACGCTTGACTGGTCCCAGTGCCCGGCCGTCGAGAGCATCCCTGGCAAAGTGAGCGGCGCCTGGGTGTTCACGGGCACCCGTCTACCCGTTGCTACGGTCATCGAGAACCTCGAAGATCTCAGCCTTGACGAGGTCATCGAGCAGTTCGACGTGACGCGCGAGCAGATCGCGGCCGTGCTCGACTTCGTGGCTGCGAGCCTCCGTGGCGAGCCCGTTCCCGCCAGTGCTCATCCTCTTTGACCACGGCACGCCCAGGGGGCTGATCCGCGCGCTGGCCGGGCACACGGTCCACACCGCACAAGCCAAGGGCTGGGACACGCTCAGCAACGGCGCACTGTTGGACGCTGCCGAGGAAGCAGGCTTCGAATTGGTGCTCACGACCGATCGGCGGATCCGCTACCAGCAGAACTTGCGAGTGCGCCGCATCGCCTTGGTCTAGAAATGGCGTCAAGAATGACGCCACCTTCGGAGCGCGGGCGAGCGAGCGCTCAGCCCTGCTTGTCTCGCATCGCCCGCGCCACCCGATCCGGCAGCGCGGCGAACCAGCGGTCGGCTTCCTCCGCGAGGTGCCTGGTAGCTTTCCCAGGAGATCGCAGCCTCTTCTCGTGTCGACCAGCAAATGCAGCCGCAGCAGGATGCAGCGCAGCACGCGTCTCCTCTACGAGAACGCGGCGGTCGTCCATCCCCACGCCCAGCAGCGCGCGAATGACGCGGCCACCGGCGGCATGCAAAATTTCGAGCATGGCTGACGCCAGCTCTCTGATCGTTCCTCCTGTCAAGAGCGTGCCCTTCGCTGAGGCTTGACGGGTGATCGCGCGTGCCCGCTCGTCCAAAGCTGTCTGGAAGTCATCGAGCGTCAGGCGGAGCTCGCTTGCGGCTGCCAGCATTTGGAGTCGTCGAAGCAGAATCGGATAGCGCGCCTGGCTGGCCCGGTCCGGTAACAGAAACCCGCTGAGCGCCAGCGACAGATCACGCCGTCCTCAGTGTCTTCCCGAAAGCCGAGACTCCTGAGTTGGTCGGACAGCATTTCGTACTTTGCGTACGAGGCGACCTCGACGATGGCGTCGACGTCGCGGGTCTGGCGAACCCCTCCGGAGCCGGGGTCAGAAATGAGCAGGCCCGTGGCGCAGCCACCGACGAAGACCAACTCGTCCAGGAGCGGTCGGAGCAGCTCAGCCGCGCGCTCGAGTAGTTCGCGGTTGGGGTCCGATGCGGGCATCGCCGTGAATCCGGGCGCGAAGATGTCGCTCCGCGAGTTTTCGCTCACGGGCCCGACCATCGCGCAGAGCATCGATCAGGGCGAGAATCTCGTAGAGGGCAGGATCGCGCAAAGCAGCGGTCGGCACGGTACGATACAACGGTTCCAACGCCACTCCGCGAACCGAGCCTTCCGGATGCGGCCACACGGGCGGCGGGTCGGCGCTCGGCGCGATTTCACGTTTCAGCGGCGCGGCCGCGTACGCGGTCGGAACACCCCGGGTCACTTCGCCGCGCCTGACGGGAAATGCGTACCTGACGCCGTGGGTCAAGAATTCGTCGACGGCTTGCAGATTCGGTCCGGAGCTCCCCGCTTCGCCTGAGAGCAAGCGAGCCTCCACGAGCCGTCTCCAGGCTGCGTGAACTTCCGACGCGCTCATGGATAGGTCAGCGGCCAGCCGGGCAAAGGTTGGCCGAGATCCCCCATGGGCGAGGAGCCTCGCCAGCACGAAGATGTCCTGCGGTTTGAGAGTGGGCTGCGGCATTCTCTATTTGCGAATCGCGAATACAGAATAGCACTGCTCTTCCGAAGGTCAACGTCGACGGCCTGCCCTGGTCACTTGTGCGGCTGAGCCATTGATCACAACGTTGGCCCGAACCACGAACTCGCGTTCACCTTGGCCTATCGCATCAACCCTGAAGCGACCGGTCAATACCCACCGCCCCGCATCGCTCGATTGTCGCAGCGTCGTGTCTGCTACCGCCAAGGACTGGCCCCCGTTCGTGGCTGCCAAGTCCATAGTCGCCCCGACATGCGCGTCCGCCGGCACGTTGTAGATTTCACATACGGCCACAAATTCGTCGCCTTCGACTTCCAGCACCGGCCTGAGTTCCTGGTCGCGCTCAACAGCGAGCACAATGTCGCTGATACCGGCTTGGCCAATGACCACTGGCTCGGCGCGGACCCGCTCTTCAACCGTACCCATTCGACCATCGGTACTGCCGGCCGCCAGTCGGACGCGATAGACCCCGGGCCTGACGAGAACGGACGCCAACGTGATTGGCTGCCTTAGCTCGCCAGCACGCGCGCTCCACTGTGCTACGGTATTCCCATCGTCGTCATAGACACCAAGCATCGCGGCGCTCATTGCCGCGGACGGATCGACGGTCTCAAACATCGTCAGCACCCGCACTCGCCCGTCAGTGAGATTTGGCGAGACGAGGGTCTTTACCCTCAGAGAGAGATCACGTCGATCGACAGGAGAGCGCAGAATAGCGCCGACGGCGGTTACCCCCGGCGCAGCCAGCGCCATCTTCTGTAGGCGTATCCACCTCTGCACGCGGATGTTGACTCCGTCCCGGTCGCTCGCGATCGCAAGGCGGTGCACTGAGTCATCGAACTCAGCGGCCGGAATCTCGAGCGTCGCGACATAGAATGCTGCCGTCTGACGGAGAACTACATCAAGGCCGGAAGTCAGTCGCAGGAATTCGCCGCCCGTGACGTCAACAAGATTGTGGAGTATCGTTGGCCCATCATCTATCTGAGACGTCACGTAGACGACGTACATGTCTACGGCCGCCGACTTCGCCACCTGGCCCAAGCGATTCAGATCGTTCCGTCGGCCGGGAGACACGCCTCGGTCGCAGCCTCCGACATCGCCTGTGAAGAACACGACGGTCATCGGGCTATCGCTCGCGGCCGCGGACAGCATGCTTTCCAACCGACCAAGGAATTCGTCGAAGGCGCATGGCTGCGATCCCAAGCGTTGCACAGCCAACTTCCGCAGTGCCCCGGCGATGGTCCCTCGATTGAGGGTGGGCGGGACCCTCAGATCGGCATTCCGACTACTGACCAAGCCAACGCGATCATCTGAGTCCAAACGGGCCAACCACGCACCGACCGCGCGCTGAAGCTCATTGTGGCCAGCCGCATCGATCGAACCGCCATCCACGTACAACAGCACATTCCGGCGCGGGACGGTCGAAGTGTTCGTGACAAATGGAGTGGCTCTAGTTTCAATCCTCGGCTTTTCCGGGTCACCGGCTGGAGTCGATACGACGCTCAGAGCCGTGACGGCTGTCCGTCGTCCGTCCAACTCCGCCGAGAGTTCAGACGCCGACAAGTCGACGACAGCTTTCCCGTCGTGCAAAACCGTCCGGAACGCCACCTTGACGGAAACAGGCCCAGGACCTCGCTGATCGGCGCCACCTAACACGGCGGCGATCCCCACGGCGCACACAATCACGACCCTGTTGCACATCGCCCTTAGCTTAGCCTCCGGACTGCGCCACTCGAAATGGCACTGCCCGTCTTATCGATGTGGCGTTGTCACTCACTTCCAAGATCAGAACAAACCGTCCGGCCTGCCAGTTCTCTAGTGGCAAGGCCACGCGATAGTCAACGCTTTTATCGTCGCCGAAGTCCGACGCGCTGTACGCCGTCTGTTTCTGCATCACGACACTGCGATCCTCCGCAAGGACACGCATATCCACGGTCACAGGTCTCGGGTCACGCCGGTGCTTCTGGTAGATCTGCGCGAACGCCGTGACATATTCGGCCGAATCAATCACGCGCTGTGTCGTTGGAAGTATTGGCAGCACGTCGCGCAACGCGTCTTTGGGCGCGGCAAGCACTCCCGGAGAGGCCGTGAGGGCTATGCCGGACATCGCCAAGTCGAGTTCGGAAAACCTCGGCATCTCAACGTCGTAGTACACGCTACCTGTTTCATCGAGATACGGACTGTGCCCCGCCAGACGCAGGTTGTATCGCCCCGGGGGCAATTCGAGATAGGTCAGGACCTCGTACTCAGCCGCATCTTCTGTAGGCAACAGGGCCAAGGTCGCGCGTTGCCGCTTCGAAGCTCGTTCCCTCCCATCCGGATCGAAGGCCGTCACGCGCAGTTCGACCCTCTCGACTCTCCGGCGTTCGGGCGCGGTCTGGCGAAGATGGGCGGCGATTGCGAAGATGCCGCTGCGTCCACGTCGCTTGGCGAAGGGAATGACCGTGACGGCCATCGGTAGTTCCGCCTCGGGAACGAGACCTGCCATCGCCTGAGCGAGCGTCGACTCGGCATCACGCGGCTCATCTGTAGCGGCGTCGAACACATCGTCAACGTTGAACCCTGTTCGAGCTCTGACGACCACGTCGTCGCGGTCGACCTGCACTCTGACAGACCGAAAGCCGTCGCTGCGGTGGCGGTCGACCCTATAGCCGATCAGGTAGTACGACCCAGTGTCGACAAACACGCGCTCAATCGTGGAGGCGTACGTCCCGCGATCAGCGGCAGAGGCGCCGCCGGTATTCGCCGACACTGTCTCCAGAAATCCGCGATAGGCCGTCGCCTGGTCGTGCGCGGCATCGAAGCCAAGCCCCTGGCGACGGCCGTAGCCGGATTGACCGAGCAGAGCCTCGAGGCCGCCGAGACCCGAGGGATCAAACCCGTAGATGGCGACGTTCGAGCGAGCGGCTCGGTCGAGCAAACGTTTCAGGCGATCCGCCAGATCGTGACGCATCTCGACGTGCCGCACTCCGTCGATCGGCACCCCGACCCCGATGTACAGAAGCGCTTTGCGACGGCCCGGCAGGGCTGACAACAAGTCAGCCGTCCTCGTCAGCGTCTCGATGGAGGACTGGTAGTAGTGCCAATTGGACACCGCGTAGCGCTGGTCCGTGTAGGCCTGTCCCGGTGGCGGTTTAACAAAGCCAACGGACGGATTGAAACTGTCCACGGCGGATCGGAGGAGTGGGGTATCGGCTGTCAGCCCTTGCGCGTTCCGGCCATCGAGGGTGAAGACAACTGCTGCCTGGTCGTCCGGACCAAGCCGGTCAACAATCGCTGCTCCAATTGCCTTGGCCGTCGCGGTCATGCCGGGTTGTATCGGGGCCACGGCGTCATCCATGACGATGACAAGCACGCGGCCGTCGAGGGCCGCTTGATTGCTTTGAACATCCGACGGAACGTCCCGCAGCCATCCGTTCACCGACCCGCGGTCCGGCACCCGAATCTCCTGAAAGGCAGCGATTTCCTGTTCCTGGCCGTCCTCATAGATGCTGAAGTCCATGGGCCGAAGACCGTGAACCGGGCGCCCGTCGCGGTCAAACACCCCGACGTCCAGACGCATCACATCGACAACGCTTCGGAATTGCGGCCGCTGCGGGGCGACAGTCAGGCCAACCAGAAAGACGCACATAGCCGGGAACAATGGGGTCCTCAGCATATCCAGCGTTCTCCTCAACACCAGCAGGCAGGCTCCTCAAGGATACCCCGTATGGGTATCGCGGTTCGCGGCTTCCCGGTTCCTGTCCGGCGACGCGCAATGCCACCAAACCCAGAGTGTCACCAACATTACAGACCCTGACGTCCTTGCAGTTCTACGCTGGCCTCCCAGATGTCACGGGGAGCGCGAGAGGACGAGCGCAGTCGTGAGGTGGCCACCCGCGGGACCGACGCCCTGGCCCACCATCTCGACCTCCCTCGTGGCGAACAGCGAGGGATCTGGAGACGCCATGACGAAGATCAAGGAACTGCACAAACGCTGGAACAAGGATCCGGCGTATCGGGCGGCATACGACGCGCTCGGCGAGGAGTTTTGGCTGGCTCGCACACTGATTGAAGCCAGGACTCGCGCAGGACTCTCCCAGAGTCAGCTCGCGCGCCGCATGAAGACGTCGCAGTCGTACGTGGCGCGCATCGAGGGTGGCAAGGTCCGGCCTTCGACGGTTGCCCTTGCGCGGTTCGCCCAGGCAACCGGGAGCCGGCTTCGGATCACCTTCGAGCCTGATTCGGCTGGATGATGTTCACCGCTATTCGCACACCATTCGCACAAACGCCGTGATCGGCCGAAGCAGCCGATCCGAGGCCCCGCGCTAACGCGTTGAATTGAAAGATGAAAAAAAGATGAAAAATGGTGAGCCCGGAAGGAATCGAACCTTCAACCAACAGATTAAGAGTCTGCTGCTCTGCCAGTTGAGCTACGGGCCCACGACCGCCGCGCTGGCGCGCGGCGGAACTTCGAACTTTCAACTCTCAACTTGCGACTCCCGACTCGCAACCCTCACGCCGCCCGACGCTGACGCCAGGGGTTGAGAGTTGAGAGCTGTCGGTTGCCAGTTCCCAGCCGAAGCTCGCGTGTCGTTCCCGCGCGAGCGAAGGCTGGCGCGCCCGGCAGGATTCGAACCTGCGGCCTTTGGCTCCGGAGGCCAACGCTCTATCCAGCTGAGCTACGGGCGCTCGGCCGGCCGCGCTTCGCACGGCCGGAGCTCACAACGGACAACTCTCAACTTCCAATCCACACGCTGCGGCAGTCGGCCGTTGAAAGTTGAGAGTTGTCCGTTGCCAGTTCCCCGCCGGAGCCCTCACCACGTTCACGCGAGGGCTCCGGCGGGGATGGCGCGCCCGGAGGGACTTGAACCCCCGACCTACGGGTTCGAAGCCCGGCGCTCTATCCAACTGAGCTACGGGCGCACAATCGGAGAGCCTATCAGTACATCCGTCCCCGCGGCAACGCACGCACAGCATGGGCACGCCGATCGCTCACACGACGGCCGCTCGAGACCTCACCGCCGCCGATCGGTCTGCTAGTCCTCGTCTTCCCGCTCGCCCTCGTCGCTCGGCTCCTCGCCCGACGCGCCGGGCTCCTTGTGCGCCGAGGGCGCCGTGTCGTCGGCGTGACGCGATCCGGCCCGCTTCTGCGCGCCCGATCGGCTCCCCGACTTGTGCGAGGCGTGTCCCTCGCCCAGGACGTGCGCTTCGACCTCTTCGAGGCCCGCGTCGTCGCCCGGCCGGCCCGACGCGTCCTCGGGCCCCGGATCGCCGACCGGTTCCCGGGGGTGCTGCCGCCGATCCTCGGCCTCTTCGCGCGGACTCCGCCGGTTGCTGATCCCCGTGTGCTTGGTCATGCGATCCGGAAAGCAATTCGGCGTCCACTGCGCGCCGCGCGAAGACCCGCATTCGGACTGCAGTGGCGCGTCAGGCTCCGAGGAGTTTCGACACGGGGTGCAGCGCCTTGACATGGTCGCACACCGCCTTGAAGGTCGCGAGCAACGGCACCGCGAGCAGCGTCCCCCAGACGCCCCACGCCCACGACCAGATCAGCAGGCCGAGGAACACCGCGAGCGTGTTCATCCGCGCGGCCCGGCCCAGCAGCCACGGCGTCAGCAGCCAGCCTTCGAGCGTCGTGATCGCCAGCGCCGCACCCGAGAGCTGGAGGGCCATGGTGAAGCCACCGTCGAACAGCCCGAGCAGCGCCAGTCCGGTCGACACGATCAGCGGTCCGAAGAACGGCACCGAGTTCAGGACCCCGGCCGCCACGCTCCAGAGTCCCGCGGCCGGCGCGCCGAACATCGTGAGGACGGCCCACGTCGCGAGGCCCACCGCGACCGCCGTCACGAGCCGCACGAGGAGAAACCGCTCGATCTGCGAGGTGATCTCGTCCAGGACGTCGGCGCCCGCACCGCGGCTGGCGAGAACCTCACCCGACAGCTCAATCAGCCGGCGGCGCCACGATGGCGCCCCCACGAGCAGGAAGAAGACCAGAAAGACGATCACCGTGATGTAGCCGGCCACCGCCACCAGCCCGGTCGAGCCCTGCCACAGATACTGCGACAGCAGATCGTCCGTGCCGCCCCCGGATCCGCCGCCACCCTGCGGGGGCTGTGACGCCGGCTGACCCTCGGCCGCCTGCATCGCGGTCTGCTGCGGGTCCGAGCCAAGCTCCTGCATCTCGCGCAGCGCCTGCCGCAGCCGGTCGAGCGCATCGTCGCCGGCGGCGGTTTCGAACTGCGTCCGGAGCTGGCGTGTCTGCGCCGGCAGCCGTTCGGTGGCGCTCCTGAAGTCGTCGCGCAGCGTCCACGCACCCCAGCCGGCCAGCCCGACGAGCAGCATGAGAACCAGCGCCGAGCCGGGCGCACGCGGCACCCGATGCCGCTCGAGCCACGCGATGACCGGCGCGAGGGCGTACGCAACGAGAATCGCCAGCACGATCGGCACGAAGAGCTCGCGGGTCGACCGCAGGAAGAACGCGAGCGCGACCAGCGCGAGAATCCAGAGCGGGACCAGCCAGGCCGATCCCACGCCGGGCGTCAGGCGTCGCGTCCGCCGCGGCGACTCCCGCTTGCCGTTCGTCCGAAGGTCGTCCTTCAAGCGCGGTCTCCCTCGCCCGTCGTCTTCGCCGCGCCGGCCGGCGTCGCGGGCAGCTCGATCACGTGGAACGGCCGCTCGGGACGGACGCGCTGCAGCAGCGGATACGAGACGTTGAAGACCGGGGCGCCCTGCGCCGTCCGGCCGGCCGGCTGGCCGTGATGCGCGTGCCCGTGGAAGACGGCCGACACCTCGAAGCGGCCGAGCGGCTCCTCGAGCCGGCTCGACCCGAGGAACGGATAAATCTCGAGTGGCTCGCCATCGACGGTCGCCTGCACGGGCGAGTAGTGCAGCAGCGCCACCCGCGACGGCGTCCGGAGACGCGCAAGGGCGGTCTCCAGCTTCAGCGCTTCGTTCAACGCCTCCTGGACGAACGCCTTCATCGCCGATTCGCCCCACGCGCCGAGCGTGTGCCGGCCGAAGCCGCCGCAGAAGCCCTTCGTCCCGGCGAAGCCGATGCCGCGCACCTCCACGGCGTCGCCATCGAGCACCGAGATGCCCGCGTCCCGGAAGATCGTGGTCAGCTCGTCGACGTGTCCCGACTCGTGATCATGATTGCCGAGCACGGCGACGATGGGCACGCCGGCGTGCGGGCCGATCTCGCGGACCAGCGCGCGGCCCTCGTCCGGCAATCCGTGGTCGGTGAGATCGCCGCAGACGAGCAGCACATCCGACTCGCGGGAGATGCGCGTGAGCAGCGGCTGGAGCGCGCCCGGCGGATGCCGGCCGAAGTGCAGATCGGCGACGGCGGCGATCCGGACGACGCCGTTCGCGGAAGGGCGTGCTTCGGGCTGAGCAGGGCTCACCCGGCTGAAGGGAGCAATATCCGTGCCTCGACCGGACGGGGCAGCGGGGGCGCGTGGTCCGCGTATTGCACCGCCATTGTGTGAAATGCGCCGTCCCGGCTTCTACGTGACGGTGCTCCGCGCGATGCAGGCGTCGGAGCGGCCGTTCCTGATCGGAGGCACCTATGCGCTGGCCAAATACGCCGGCATGGCGCGACGGCCCAGCGATCTCGACCTGATGATCTGCCGGCGGGACTGGCCGGCCGTCGCCCGCGCGCTGCGCGCCGCCGGCATCCGGACGCGCCTCACGTTCCCGCACTGGCTGGGCAAGGCCACCAACGACCGCGTGCACGTCGACATCATCTTCAACAGCGGGAACGGCCTCACGGTGGTCGACGACACGTGGTTCGCCCATGCCGT
>CAZPCC010000004.1:0-18552 GCA_964584905.1 uncultured Gemmatimonadaceae bacterium
CGGCGACTGGGCGTTCCACTGCCACAAGACGCATCACGTGATGAACCAGATGGGGCATGACCTGCCGAATCTCCTCGGCATCGACCCGACCACTCCGCAGGCGCGCCTGAACGAGCTCGTTCCAGGGACGATGGTCATGGGCACGGACGGCATGGGTGCGATGGCGGAGCACCAGGCGATGCTCACGGTGCCGCGGAACAGCATTCCGATGATGGGCGGACAGGGACCATTCGGCACCATCGACATGGGGGGAATGTTCACGCTCGTCAAGGTTCGGGACGACATGGATTACAACCGCGATCCGGGCTGGTACAAACAGCCGCCCGGGACATCCGCCCGCCGCGTCGACTCGATGTCCACGACGCCTGCGCAGCAACCGGCAGCGCATGAAGGACACGGCAAATGAGACGGCGTTCGAAGATCGCGATCGGTGTCATCGTCGCAGTTGTGGTGCTGAGCATCACGATGGTGATCGCGATGGTTCGGAACGGGTTCAGCTCGCTGGACGAGCCCTCGGCCATGGAGGCTTTCATGGCAACCACCATGCGCCGGATGTCCGTCCCGTCGGATCTGAAAGACGCGAGGAATCCGCTCCCGCTCACCCCTGAGCTCCTGGCCGAGGGGAGTGCACACTTTGCCGATCACTGCGCCGGATGCCACGGCAACGACGGCAAGGGGCAGACCTCGATGGGACCGAAGTTCTACCCGAAGGTTCCAGACATGACGAAGGACGACACGCAGTCGCAGTCGGACGGCGCCCTCTTCGCGACCATCGAGAACGGCATCCGTCTGACCGGCATGCCGGCATTCGGAAACGGTACGGCGGAGTCGGCGCATGGCAGCTGGGGGCTCGTCCACTTCATCCGCCACCTCCCGAAGCTCACGCCCGAGGAGATCGCGGACATGGAGAAGCTCAACCCGAAGTCGCCTGAAGAGTGCATGGAAGCAGCCTTCCTCGCCGGCGGCGAAGAAGGGGCCGCTACGCCACCCACTTCCACTCACACTTCAACACCACACGGGCACTGACCCGAAAAAGGAAAGACGACATGCACAAACGCATCGCAATTCTCGCGCTCTTGCTTCTTTTCACCACCACCATTGCATTCGCTCACGCCGGCGAAGAGCACACCTACCTCGGCACGATTACGAAGCTCAACGCGGACGGCTCGTTCGTCATGAAGATGATCAACGGGAAGGACCGCACGGTGCTCGTCTCGAAAACGACGACGTACACGCATGCGGACGGCCACAAAGGCGACCGCTCGGAGCTTGCCGTCGGACAGCGAGTGTCCGCGAAGATTTCGAAAGACGGAAAGACCGCCCTCGACATCAAATACAGCGTGCAGAAGAAAACGAAATAGCGACGCCGCATTCTGATCCGCCTCACGGACGTCGAGGATCGTCACTTCGCTGTCGCCCCGGGCGCGGTCCGGCGCACGATCACGAGGATGGTCGCGGGGATGACGATCCACTGGAGGAGCGGAGTCAGACCGATGCCGGCGATGGCCGGCATCGCCTCGCGATACTCCCAGCGGCCGACGGACACCGCCCACCGCTCGATGGCGATGGTGATTCCGAGGCCGGCGAGGAAGTAGATCGCGACCGGCCACGCCGTGCGCCGGCGCGGCCAGAGGACGCTGCGCGCCGCCAGCGCCGCCGCAAAGTAGGCGGCGGCGCTGATCACGACGTCCCAACCCGCCGCCCGCGCGCACCACGCGGTGGCCTGCCAGAAGGGCAGGCGGTCGATCGGCGTGAAGAGAGACATGTGCGCCATCTCCCATCCGAAGTGCAGCGCGTAGGCGGTCAGAGCAATCGCGAGCAGGCGGCGCATCACTGCACGACGACGGTTCCTTTCATCATGTCCATGCCGCAGGTGAAGTTCAGAGTGCGCGCCTGCTGCGCCGGGATGTCGAACGTGACGGTCTCGTTCGCGGCGATCTTCTTGCGCATGTTCATCTCCGGCAACACGATCTCGTCGGCGCAGGTGGGCTGGTCGCCGCGTCGGAAGTGCAGGCGCATCGGCGTATTCGCCGGGATCGTGACGGCGGCAGGAGTGAACGCTCCGGCGACGTCGATGGTCTGCTCCTTTACCGATGCCACCTGCAATGCCGTGTCGGATGTGGCAGGCGCCGCGGGAGCTGCGGTCTCCGCGAGAGGGGCCGCCGATTCCTGTTCGGCAGTGCGCTGCTCTCCTCCGCAGGCAATCAGTACGAGACTGAGAGTGACGATGACGACAGATTTCATGACGTTCTCCGTCGTGTTCCTTCGATCGCGGTGCGGATCGTACCGATTCCGCCGCTGAAGTATTAGATGATAGTCGCCCGGATCGACATGCCCCCCCCTGGCTGGGGGCTCATCAGATCCCCATGTCAGCGAACGCCTTCCAAGGCATCGCTATTTGGAAAGGCCGAAGCCGGAGGGAGGAATCGAGGGCCCAAGCCCATGCGCAAGACGACGTCGTGGGCCGTGCCAGGCCGGGTGATCCTCCCCTTTTCGTCCACAACTCCGCCTTCCTGATCTAGCGCAGTCTCCGCCACCCGTCTATCTGGACAGCATCTTGCCTGTCCTCCGTGTGAGCTCCAGGAGACTCTGCACTGAAATCAATCAATCGTTTTCGGACACCTGAGGGGTCGCAGGGCGCCCTCGTCGCCAGTCCTTCGCAAGCTATCCGTCTAACTCGGCGCCGCCGGCGTTTGTCGATCGTCACCTTCCTGGTCGCGGCGGCGATCCCCCTGGCACTTCAAGCCCAGGCAGCAGAATCCGTTCGCGTTGCCGAGCGGACTGAACCCGAGGTGGTCGCTGCGGTTCGCGGAGGTAACGCGTCGCTCAGCGCGGCGCGGGTCGGCGCGAGCGCGCGGGCACTCGGTCCCGAGCAGGTCCGCTGGCCCTTCCCGATGATCGAGGTCATGCCGATGCTCGGGATGACGTTCGACGGCGATCCGGGCCTGCAGATCATGGCCCGTCAGACGATCCCTCGACGTGCACGCCTCGAGGCGGACCGGACGGCGCGTGGGCGAATGGCCGACGCCGCTGGATTCGAGGCCGATGCCCTCGAGCTCGACCTGATCGCCATGGCGCGCATGACCTACGCCGAATTGTGGGGTGTTCAGGAACGAGCGGCGAGGATGCGGGAGTTCGGCACGCAGCTCGGTCTCTATCGCGAGTCGGCACTGGCGCAGTACGCCGCCGGACGCGGACCGCAACAGGCGGTGCTGGGGATCCAGGTCGAGCGCAGCATGCTGGCGCAGAAAGTTGAAGCGCTGGAAGAAGAACGATCCGCGCTGACGAGCCGCCTTGCCGTGTTGACCGGAGGACGACTGCGCATCGGGCCGGCCGACCGGCTGGCGGCGCCGTCCGCTGCGCTGGCTTCGCGAGCTGTCGACGGCGAAGGGATTGCCTCGCATCCGATGCTTCGCGCAGGGCGCGCGATGCAGGAAGCCGAGCAGGCGATGGCGGAGATGAACCGAACGATGCTCCGGCCGGAATTCACCGTCGGCGTGAATCTGAATCTCTCAAAGATGGCCTTCGACAGGATGTTCGGCATGGAGCCGGTGATGCCTGCGGTCGGCGTCATGCTGCCGCTGTGGCGCGGCGGAATTCGCGCCAGCATCCGCGAGGCGGAGTTGCGGACGACGCAGCGCGAGCTCGAGACGACGAATGCTGCACTGCAGCTCGAGTCCGAGCTCAACGACGTGGCGAGCCAGCTCGAGCGCGTCCGCGGAAGAATCAACGTTTACGAGAACACTCTGCGGCCGGAGGTCCGCCAGACGCTCGATGCAAGCATCAGCGGATTTCAGGCCGGAATGATGCGCTTCCTCGAACTGCTCGAGGCTCAGCGAATGGCTCTCGAAGTCGAGCTCGATCTGATCATGGCGCGGGTGCGGGCAGCCGAGCTGACGGCACGCCTCGACGCTACGACCGGCGGCATCTCATCAATCGACGGCGCCTCGACGCCGGCGACGACACGTCCATGAATGAAAAGATGAACAACTTCGCCGAGGACCTCCGCCGCCGCTGGGACGCAGCACCGCGCGGTTTCAGGCGTTTCTTTCCTTACGTTCTGGTTCTGCTCGTCGGACTGGTCATCGGTTCAACTTTACACAGCCGTTCCGACGCTCCGCACGACGACGGCGATGGAGTACGCGCCGCTGACGCGGGCGACACTGAAGACGAAGCGACAATCTGGACCTGTTCGATGCACCCGCAGATCCGGCAGCCGGCGCCCGGCAACTGCCCGATCTGCGGCATGACTCTGATTCCGATCCGGACGAATAACGACGACTTCGCAGGCAGCGATCAGGCGCGACTCGCGGTAAGCGAGCGAGCGGCCGCGCTGATGGGAATTCAGGTCTGGCCCGTCTCACGACTCGATGTGGGCGGCGACGTTCGACTCTCCGGCACGATCGGCTACGACGAGACGCAGGTCAACGATGTCTTCGTCCGGACTGAGGGGCAGATCGAACGGCTGTACGTCAACTTCGAGAATGCGGCAGTGAGCCGCGGCCAGCGTCTGGCGGATGTCTACAGTCCCGCTCTCGTGGCTGCATCTCAGGAATTGCTTCAGGCGCGGCGCGCGGCAGCGGCCGGCGGTATGGCCGATCTCGCAGAGGCGGCCGCCTCGCAGCTCCTCGCATTGGGCGTCACTCGCGGACAGGTGGATCGGGTCATCCAGACAGGCCAGCCGCTGCGAACGCTTTCGGTGCATAGTCCGGCCGATGGTGTCGTCTCGGATCTCGCCGCTCGCCAGGGCGAATGGCTGATGGCGGGTGCGCGTCTCATGCGCGTGGCGGGACTGAGCCGCGTCTGGGCGCAGTTCGAAGCCTACGAGCGCGACCTCGCCCGCCTGCGAGTCGGCACCCCGATACAGTTCACCGTCGAGGCTTTCCCCGGTGAGACCTTCAGCGGCGCAGTCTCCTTCATCGATCCGGTGGTCGACGCAGAACGGAGAACGGCAGGTGTACGCGTTCAGGTCGCGAATCCCCGCTCCCGCTTGAAGCCCGGCATGCTGGTACGAGGCCTCGGCGGCGGCGTTCCGTCCGCGGACGCGGCTCTCGTCATTCCGGCGAGTGCGCCGCTCGTCACAGGGCGTCGCGCCGTCGTCTACGTGCAGATGCCGGGTCAGGAACAGCCGGCATTCGAAGCGCGCGATGTCACGCTCGGCACGCGCAAGGGGGCGTACTGGGAGATCGCGTCCGGACTGACGGAGGGGGAGCTGGTCGTCGTCAACGGCGCGTTCAAGATCGATTCGGAGCTGCAGATCCGCGGACGGCCGAGCATGATGAATCCGGCGGCCAGTCTGACTGTCGCGGAATCGCCCGGGACGGCAGCGGCGAAGCTGACGCCCGCTGGCGGGAGGCAGCTCGAGCAGATCGTCGCCGCCTATCTCAGCGTGACGCTCGCTCTCTCGCGCGACGACGCGCCAGCAGCACAGCAGGCTGCCCGGACACTCGAGACGACTCTCAAGAGCGCGCAGCTCGGTGAACTGAGCGGAGCGGCCGCCGGTCAGTGGAGCCGCGCGCGTTCAGAGCTGGGCACGCGCGCAGCCGCCATCGCCGCTGCTTCGGACATCGCCGTCCAGCGACGCGAGCTCCTGCCACTCAGCGTCTCGCTGGAGAGCACGATCCGCGCATTTCCGTCGGATCAGGTCGGACCGCTGTTCCGCGCGACGTGCCCGATGGTGGAGGGAGGCGAAGGCTCGTGGCTCACGCGCGTTGAGAAAATCGAGAACCCGTACTGGGGTGCCGCCCTGTTCGATTGCGGTGAGATCCAGGGAAAGGTAGCCGGTTAGGCCATGAGCGGAGACGAGAGGATTACCGAACGTCGCTCCGGTCTCATCGCGGGGCTGATCCGTTTCGTGCTCGAACAGCGACTCGTCGTAGCCATCGCGACGGTCATGGTCGTGCTTGGCGGAATCGCCGTCGCGCCATTCGACTGGGAGACAAACTGGCTTACCCGCAGTCCCGTCGCCGTCGACGCGATCCCCGACCTTGGGGAGAACCAGCAGATCGTCTTCACCGACTGGATGGGTCGTTCGCCGCGCGACGTCGAGGATCAGATTACCTATCCCCTGACCGTGCAGTTGCTCGGACTGCCGGGTGTACGCGACATCCGCTCCACCTCGATGTTCGGCTTCTCGACGATCTCGGTCATCTTCAATGACGACATCGAGTTCTACTGGGCGCGCAGCCGGATCATCGAGAAGCTCAACAGCCTTCCCCCCGGCACGTTGCCAACCGGAGTGCAGCCGGGACTTGGTCCCGACGCGACGGGACTCGGGCAGGTCTACTGGTACACGCTCGAGGGCCGCGATCCCCAAGGGAAGCCGGCCGCCGGATGGGACCTGCACGAGTTGCGTTCCGTGCAGGACTACTACGTCCGCTACGGACTCCTCTCTGCAGAAGGCGTCGCCGAAGTCGCTTCCGTAGGAGGTTACGTTCGCGAGTATCAGGTCGACGTCGATCCCGATGCCACACGCGCGGCCGGCGTGTCGCTCGCCGAGGTGTTCGACGCGGTGCGCAACTCGAACCTCGATATCGGTGCGCGTACGACGGAGATCAACCGTGTCGAGTACGTGATTCGCGGGACAGGATTCATCAAGAGCGTAGACGACATCGGCGCGGCAGTCGTACGAGCCGGCTCCGGGTTCACGCCCGTGCGTGTCGCCGATATCGCCACTGTCTCGCTAGGCCCGGCGGAGCGTCGCGGAGCGCTGGATCGCGGAGGCGCGGAGGCGGTCGGCGGTGTCGTCGTCGTACGCGAAGGGTACAACCCGCTGCAGGCGATCTCGAACGTCAAGGCACGGATCGAAGAGTTGAAGCCGGGCATGCCGGTGAGAGCAGTCGTCGACTGGACGCGCACGACGCAGATCGAGGTCGGCGATTTCGCCGCGGGCCACGGCTTCGATGCATTCAACGAAGCGTCCCTCAACCAGGAGGGGTGGCTCGAGTTTCTGAGGCGCGCACCGGTTGCCGAGTGGCCGGAATGGATTACGACCAGCCAGCTCACCGTGCAGCCGTTCTACGACCGCACGGGCCTGATTCACGAGACGCTAGGCACTCTCAATGACGCTCTGCTGCAGCAGATCCTGGTGACGATCATCGTGATCATCATCATGCTGATGCATCTGCGCACGTCTCTTCTCGTCAGCGCGATGCTGCCACTCTCGGTGCTCATGACGTTCATGGCGATGCGAGCGTTCGGCGTCGATGCAAACGTGGTCGCACTGGCGGGGATCGCGATCGCCATCGGAACGATCGTCGATATGGGGATCATCGTCTCCGAGAACGTCATGAAGCATCTCGAGGAGGCGCCTGCAGAGGAATCACGGCTCAACGTCGTTTACCGCGGCGCGACCGAGGTCGGCTCGGCGGTGCTCACAGCCATCTCGACGACGGTCATCTCGTTCCTGCCGGTCTTCGCGATGACCGGCGCCGAAGGAAAGCTGTTCACTCCCCTCGCCTACACGAAGACATTCGTGCTGATCGCCGCGGTGCTGATTGCACTGACCGTCGTGCCGGTCATGATTTACGTACTGATCGCGCAGCGACACAGGCCGGCCGGCACTCGCCGTGGTCCACGATGGAGTGGCAGGATCGCGGACAGCGTGCTCCTCGGTGCTGGCGTGCTCGTTCTGGTCGTGAGTCTCATCTTCGGCTGGATCATCGCCGCGGGCGGCGGGGTTGCGCTCGCGCTGCTGGCGGCCTATCGTCTCTGGGGTGCCAGGCTGCCTGCTCAGTTTCAGGGCAGAGATGCGGCGGCCGGGAGTTTCGCCGCGGCGCTCGCCGTCATCTGGGCTCTGGCCCACGTGTGGGAGCCTCTCGGCGCACAGCGCTCATTCGTAGCGAATCTGCTGTTCGTCGCTCTGCTCGTCGTCGGCCTTCTCGCCCTCTTCCTTCTGTTCGAGCGCTATTACGAGCGCCTGCTCCGGTGGGGGCTGGCGCACCGGCGCGTCTTCCTCTCCGTGCCTGCGATCATGGTTCTCCTCGGACTGATCGCGTGGCTCGGCTTCGACAAGGTCTTCGGCTTTGTGCCGCGGGCCGCGAGTGCCGTCGGCATCGAAGCGTCGACTGTCCGATCGTTCGGTCCTTACTCCTGGGCCACCCACAAGTTTCCGGGGTTAGGCCGCGAGTTCATGCCGGCGCTCGATGAAGGTTCGTTCCTCTGGATGCCGACGCTCATGCCGCACGCCTCGATGGGCGAGGCGCTCGAGGTGATGGCTTACCAGAACATGGCGTTCGAGGCGATTCCCGAAGTCGAGTCGGTCGTCGGCAAGATCGGGCGCGCGGAGAGTGCTCTCGATCCGGCTCCGATCTCGATGTTCGAGACGGTGATCAACTACCGGCCGGAGTACGCGACTGACTCCGCCGGGAGACGAATCAGCTTCCGCTGGAACAGAGGGACAAAGGATTTCGTCCGCGATGATGATGGGGAACTGATTCCCGACCGTCGTGGCAAACCGTATCGTCAGTGGCGGGAGCAGATTCGCTCGCCGCAGGACATCTGGGACGAGATCGTGCGCGCCGGCCGGATACCCGGCTCGACGAGCGCCCCGAAGCTGCAGCCGATCGAGACGCGGCTGGTCATGCTGCAGACCGGAATGCGCGCGCCGATGGGAATCAAGCTGCGCGGTCCCGACTTGGAGACCATCGAGCGGACGGCTTTGCAGATCGAAGCGATGCTTCGCGAGGTCCCAGCCATCGATGCGGCGACCGTGAACGCCGAACGCGTCGTCGGCAAGCCGTACTTCGAGATCGACATCGACCGCGAGGCGGCGGGGCGTTATGGCCTCAGCGTCGTCGATGTGCAGAACACCATCGCCATGGCCATCGGAGGGATGGAGGCGACGACTACCGTCGAAGGGCGGGAGCGGTACAACGTCCGCGTCCGCTATCCGCGTGAGTTGCGCGGTGATCCGGAGGAGATCGGCCGTGTTCTCGTTTCAGCGGGCGGTGGTGGCGGCGGGATGACTTCGGCCGGCGGCGGCGGGATGGGCTCCGGGACGTCCGCGCCTGCCGCGGCTCAGCCGGCGCCGCAGGTGCCGCTCTCCGAGATCACGCGTATCGCGTATGTGCGCGGGCCGGAGATGATCCGCTCCGAGAATACGTTTCCGGTCGCCTACATCACCTTCGGCGGCCGGCCCGGCATGGCGGAAGTCGATGTCGTCGAGCAGTCGCAGTTGTTCCTCCACGAACAGATGCGTACCGGGCGTTTCGCCCTGCCGGCCGGCGTGAGCTACACCTTCGCCGGCGCCTACGAGAACCAGTTGCATGCGGCGAAGACACTGCGCGTCGTGTTGCCTCTCGCGCTCGCGATCATCTTTCTGATTCTCTACTTCCAGTTCAACAACGTGCCGCGAACTCTGATCGTCTTCAGCGGCATCGCGGTGGCCTGGGCTGGCGGCTTCATGATGATCTGGCTTTACAGCCAGGGGTGGTTCGCCGACTTCAGCCTTTTCGGCACCAACATGCGTGAGCTCTTCCAGTTTCACTCAATCAACCTGAGCGTCGCCGTATGGGTCGGCTTCCTCGCACTGTTCGGGATCGCCGTCGACGACGGTGTGGTGATGATGACGTATCTGCGACAGAGCACGGACGAGCGCCGGCCGGGAACCATCGCCGAGGTTCGTGAAGCGACGGTCCATGCGGGCTTGCGTCGCGTGCGGCCGTGCCTGATGACGAGTGCCACGACGATTCTCGCGCTTCTTCCGGTGCTGACGGCAACCGGACGCGGCGCCGACATCATGATCCCGATGGCGATCCCGAGTTTCGGTGGGATGAGCCTGGTGCTGCTGACGATGTTCACCGTGCCTCTGCTGTTCGCCTGGCACGAGGAGGGAAGGATCGCCGGCCGTGCTCGAGACGAAGTGAGATGATTCATGAGTCATTGATCAGTCCACGCACAGCGGATGGTGCGCCCGCGCGTTTCGGTTCCCGCTGGGGTGACGGCCAGGGCGTTTGGGCGAAGAGCAGGATCCGTAAAAGCCTGCGCGGACTGAGTTCTTTGTCGCGACTGGAGGATCTCCACTATGGTCAGAAACGCTTCCAACCATCATGACCACGAAGCCGAGCCCCACCCCGGCAACGAAGCCCGTGCAAAACACGGCGACCACGGAGGCCACGACAAACACGAGGGCCACAGTCCCACGATGTTCCGGGACAAGTTCTGGCTTTCTCTGATTCTCACGATCCCCGTCGTCTACTGGTCGACGCATATCGAAGAGTTGCTCGGTTATCGGGCACCTGAGCTCCCTGGTTCGGCCTGGATCCCTTCCGTTCTCGGAACGATCGTCTTCTTCTATGGCGGTCTGGTCTTCCTGAAAGGGGCAAGGCGCGAGTTGAAGGAGCGTCTCCCGGGGATGATGACACTCATCTCCCTTGCGATCGTCGTAGCGTTCGTCTTCTCCTGGGTCGTGGAGCTCGGATTGATCGAGGCGGCTGCGCTCTGGTGGGAACTGGCCACACTCGTTACGATCATGCTTCTGGGGCATTGGATCGAGATGCGCTCGATCTCGCAGGCCCAGGGGGCGCTCCAGGAGCTTGCGAAGCTCCTCCCCGATACGGCCACTCGTGTCTCGGACCGGGGCGAGGAGAGGGTCCCCGTAAGCGAGCTCCGGGAGGGAGACCTCGTGCTGATCCGACCCGGGGAAAGTGTTCCCGCGGACGGGATCGTCCGGAAGGGGGAAAGCGCTCTTGACGAGGCGATGCTCACCGGGGAGTCGAATCCGGTGAAGAAGAGAGAAGGGGACGAGGTCATCGCCGCGACCATCAACGGCGAGGGCTCTCTGCGCGTCGAGATCACGGGTACGGGCGACAAGACCAAACTCTCCGGAATCATGAGGCTGGTGTCCGACGCGCAGAAGTCGAAGTCCAGAGCGCAGCATCTGGCTGACCGGGCGGCCCGGATTCTGACCGGGGTGGCAATCGTTTCCGCAATCATCACGCTCGTGATCTGGCAGCTGATCGGAGCGTCGATCGATTTTTCTGTCGTGAGAGTCGTGACAGTCCTGGTCATCGCTTGTCCACACGCCCTCGGGCTGGCCGTCCCACTGGTCGTCGCGATCTCCACGACTCTGGGGGCGCGAAACGGCTTGCTCGTACGAGATCGACGTGGTCTGGAGGAGGCCCGCAACCTCAATACCGTGATCTTCGACAAGACCGGGACTCTGACTCTCGGAGAATTCCGAGTGGTGGAGATGACGGTGGCTGAAGGGATACCAGAGGACGAGGCGCTCGGGATCGCAGCCGCGGTGGAGTCCGAGTCCGAGCATCCGATCGCCAGGGGAATCGTGAAGACGGCAGAGGATCGTAACCTCGAAATTCGACCTGCGGACGGTTTTCGGGCCGTGACGGGGAAGGGTGTCGGCGCGTCGGTCGACGGGATCGAGTATCACATTGGAGGGCCCGCCCTTCTGAAAGCGGAGGACGCTCAGGTTCCGGACGCGCTACGCGCGGCCGCGGATGCCGCTGCCGGGCGCGGGCAGGCGGCCATTTACCTGCTTCAGGAGGGGAAGGCCCTGGCCGTGTTCGCAGTCGCGGACGCCATCCGTGAGGAGAGTCGTGAGGCGATCAAGGCGCTCCACGATCGGGGAATCGAAGTGGCCATGCTCACAGGCGACGCACAGGCGGTGGCGGATGCCGTCGCCTCGGAGCTGGGGATCGACATCGTCTTCGCCCAGGTCCTGCCCGAGGACAAAGCCACGAAGGTGCGGGAGCTGCAGGCGGAAGGAAAGAAGGTGGCGATGATCGGCGACGGTGTCAATGATGCCCCTGCCCTGGCCACCGCTGACATCGGAATTGCAATCGGTGCGGGCACGGATGTCGCCGTCGAAGCGGGCCACATCGTCCTGGTGCGGTCCGACCCGCGCGACATTCCGAGGATCATCGAGCTGTCCCGCGCCACGTACCGGAAGATGCTGCAGAACCTCTGGTGGGCGGCGGGCTACAACATCGTCGCCATTCCTCTGGCCGCGGGCGTGCTGTATGCGTGGGGCGTCCTGCTCACTCCAGCGGTGGGCGCGGTTCTGATGTCGGCGAGCACGGTGGTCGTGGCGCTCAACGCCCAGTTGCTGAAACGCGCTCGTCTGTAAGACCGGCGCACATCAAGAAGAGCGAGATGGGTCGGCCGCGCGACTTCAGACCTTCACCGGTCGTCTGGCACGAAGACTGGAGCTTCGGGTCGTCGTAGAACTCGGTCAAAGAGCTGATGGCCGACCGCGGCCGGCCGCACGCGGACCTCGATGAGGTGGCCTTGTGGGGACATGCTGCGCGTGCAGGGCGACGAAGTGATTTTCCGTACGGCGAACGCTCGCGTTACGGCGGGAACGCGAGGACGGAGCTTCATGGTTTCTCCTCGTGTGAGCGACCGGCATCGCGTTCGTGCGAACCGTCGCGTCGCCGTAGAGTCCAACCCACGAGAACGAAGACGAGCAACAGCACGATCCCGCTGATCACGGTCAGAGTTTGCGCGGTCATTTCACCTCCGCGGGATGCCCGCCCTCGAAGCGCGGAATGAACATCGGGACCCGGTGCTGATAATCGCGGTACTGGTCGCCGAACTTCTCGAGCATCTGACGCTCCTCTTTTCGCGCAAGCAGAGAGTACGCTCCGACGATGATGGGAAATGCCGCGACCGAGACGATCGTCGGCCAGTGCACGATGCCCTCGCCGAAGACGATGAGAAACAGGCCTGTGTACTGCGGGTGCCGGACCCTGGCGTAAGCGCCTTCCGTCGTCAGCCGCCCCTCGCGGCGCACGCGATGGATCGTACGCCACCCATCGGCAACCAAAGATGCCCCAGCAAACACGAAGGTATAACCGAGAACCATGGCGACGATATGCGCCACGGGAGTGCCGAAGAGCTGCGCCCAGAGGTTGCCGCCCTTGGTCCACGCGACATCGAGGCCGAAGAACCGCGCCAGGAAGTAGATGGTCAGCGGGAAGCCGTACATTTCTGCGTAGAAGGCGATGATGAATGCCTGGAGCACGCCTGCGCGTGTCCACTCCTTCCAGCTCTGCGGCGCAAGGTACCGGTACATCAGCCAGGACGCGATGACGATCACGATGACCGCCATTCCCCAGAAACCTACGTGCATGACAAGACCTCCCGCATGACGAATCGCTCCTTCCGGCTACAGGACGCACCGGGACGCGCCGTCTGCGACGTCTCCCGGCTCCGCGTCAGTCGTTCGGCTTGACCGCATGCCCGCCGAACTCGTTGCGCAACGCGGCGATCGTCTTCGCGCCGAAACTGTCCGTCTGCCGCGATCGAAACCGCATCAAAAGTGAGAGGGCGAGAACGGGCGCGGGAACATTCTTGTCGATGGCCTCGGCCACGGCCCACCGGCCCTCGCCCGAGTCCTCGACATATCCGCGAATCGACGAGAGATCCGGCTCTTTCTCGAAGGCTCGCTCGGCCAGCTCGAGGAGCCATGAGCGCACGACGCTGCCCTGGTTCCACAGGTGCGAGATCGCGCGCAGATCGAGTGCCTTGAAGTCAGATGCGTGGAGAATCTCGAAGCCCTCGCCATACGCCTGAAGCATTCCGTACTCAATGCCGTTGTGCACCATCTTGACGAAGTGCCCGGAACCGCTCGGACCCGTGTGCAGATAGCCGTCGGGCGGCGCCAGCGTCTTGAACGCGGGCTCGAGTCGCTCAAACGGCTCGCGGGAGCCGCCGATCATCAGGCAGTAGCCGATCTCCAGTCCCCAGATACCGCCGCTCGTGCCTTGATCCAGCAAGGCCAGTCCCTTCTGTTCGAGCCACTCCGCCCGCCGAATCGTGTCCTGATAGAACGAGTTTCCAGACTCCACGATGACATCGCCGCGCGTCAACAGCGGGGCGAGCTGCGTCAACGTGTTATCGGTGACCTCGCCGGCAGGCAGCGACACCCAGATGGCGCGCGGAGCCTTCAGTCGCTCGACGAGTTCACCGACGGTGCGCGCACCCGATGCTCCTTCCGCCGTCAACTGTTCGATAGGCTCCGGACTCCGGTTCGTAACCACGACTTCGTGGCCGCCGCGCATCAGGCGGCGCACCATATTGGCGCCCATGCGCCCCAATCCGATCATCCCGCACTGCATGTCCTCACCTCCGTTGTGGATCGTCGCCCGTTCGCCGGCTGTCACGCCGAAGCTCGTGCGTATGTTGGCCCCCGACGTCGCACGCGATCTGCTCCGCGGCCTCATACCACCGCCGTCCGTCTCGGGCGAGTAGTGCCTCGGCCGCCGCAGGTCCGACCGATCCCGCGGCGTAGTTGGGAAAGTCCGGCGGCCGCGCCGTCGCCCACGGCGCGATCGCCGGGTCCACGATCGCCCACGCCGCCTCCACCTCATCGGCCCGCGCGAAGAACGTCGGATCGCCTCGCAGACTGTCGAGCAGCAGATGCTCGTACGCCGAGGGAGACTCGACTGATGACGCCACAACAATCACCCGCCTTGTCGACAACCGGCAGACTGGTGGTGCGATGCTCGTGCAGCTTCTGGCGTGCTTCGTCGACTGGCTCATCCGCGCCGCAACACGCGGCGGCAGGGCGCATGATCTCCTCGACGCGCACTTCCGAAGCGCGACGATCGTCCGCCGCGACGCCGCAACAGACGTCGCGCTCCGTGACGACGCCCGTCAGCTTGAGCGAGCCCTCCCCTTCGACCACGGGCGCGCAGCCGTGACCGGAATCACGCATCGCTCGTGCGGCGTCCGCGGAGGAGTCTTTCGGTGTACAGCACGAAGAAGCTTCAATTGGTTCCATCACATCGCTGCAGCAACCCATGTTCATTTCTCCTTAGTGTTTAGCTTTAGCTCCAATTGCAATTCCACGGCCGAGAGCCGTGATGTCGCCGCATTCCTCATTGGGCCAGCCGGCCTGGCGCCTCCCGGGCAAGAACCTTTGATCCGATCAGTACAGCCACTGCCAGCAACGCCGCGCCGGTCATCAGGTACGGGGCGTTGATCTGCCAGATGAACAGCCCGCCCCCCACCACCGGTCCAACCGCCTGGCCGAGACTGTTGACCGCGTTCAGCACGCCAAGCGACGCGCCTGCCTGTCTCTCCCCACCTCGCTTCGACACCAGCGCTGCGAGATTCGGTGCGATCAGCGCCATGCCCAGGGCCAGCAGAGCGACGAAAACAAACACGAAGATTTTCGTTTGCGCGGTCGTGATCAGCGCGATGCCTGTTCCCATCAAGGCAAACCCCGCTCCGACTTGAAGCATCTCGCCGGCCTTTCCGGCCAGAAACCCGACCGCGCCTGCCTGAAACACTGCCATCACCAGTCCGCACACCACGAAGACGGAACCCACCTCGGCGGGACCGAAATCGAACTTTGTCTGGGCAAACAGCGCAAACGTTCCCTCGAACGTCGTCAGCGCGAATTGCCCCGCGAACGTGAGTGCGAGGAGGGGGAACAGACTCCTGACCAGTGTTCGCCAGCTCCCGGCCTTTGCCGTCTCCCTTGCTGGCGCGGAGTCCCGCACTGAAGCCACCGGCAGCGATTCCGGCAGCCATCGCAATGCGGCGAGCAGCGTGAGCAAACCCAGAAACGCCGCCGCAAAGAAAGGAATCGAGAAGCTGTCCACCGTGAGGTGTCCGGCACTCCAGTTGAAATGCCAGTCGCGCCGCGACAGCAGTCCGCCGAGCGCGGGTCCGACCACCACGCCAAGACTTGCCGCTGTGCCCAGCCACGCCAATCCGCGAGAACGTTCGTCGCTCGTGGTCATGTCGACCACGTAGGCAGACGATACCGGCAGGGTCGCCGACGACAACACGCCTCCGAGGACACGCGCCGCGTAGAGAAGCCAAAGTGATGTGGCCAGACCGAACAACACCTGCGCGATGACGTAGCCCGCGATCCCGATCAGAAGCAGCGGTCGCCTGCCGATGCGATCCGACCACCGTCCCCACAGCGGTGCGAAGAAGAGCTGCATCAGCGCATACACTGCGGTCAGCAACGTCACGTGCAGCACTACCGATTGGCGCGAGGCCCCTCTCGCCAGCGCGAGTCGCTCGACGTAGAAGGGCAGCACCGGCAAGGTGATGCCGAAGCCGATCATCACGACGAACAGGCAGGCGAGCAACACGAACAATTCTTTTCTCATCTCGTTGAGCCCGCTTCCTCATGGCCGATCTCACTTTCAGGCACCGTCGCCTGTGCATCGTGACTGTAAAGAAGTTCACAAGGTCCGCGCGCTTCGTTGCTATGGGTGCGTGGTTGCGCCCCAACGGCGAAAGAGAAGGTTGTAGATCGGAACGTATATGAGCCCGGCATAGGCGCCGTACAGGAAGCTCTCGATCAGTCCCAGGAAGAAGCCCCAAACGGTCAACCACTTGAAGGCCGGCAGAACCATCTCGAGGAAGGACGCCATGTGTAAGCTCGGCGGCACAATCAGGCCGTAGATGACGCAGAAGACGAAGCTGATCGCGGTAAAGATCCCCAGTGACCAGGTAACGACTTTGATGTTGAGCATTGCTTGACTCCTTCTCGATTACGACGCGTGTTGTTCGTTCTATGCGAACGGCCATCATGCTCAGTGTTGATGCCCTCCGGAATTCGAGCTGGCGGCGCGAGTTGGCGTGCCTTCCACATCGTCAGCCCCTTGACGGGCACCTCCGCGATGACCGCCGTGCCCTCCGTGCCCTCCGTGCCCGAAAAGGTGCATCGAGACAAAAGCGCCGAAGATCAACACCCAGAACCAGTTTTCAATGAACCATGCCATGACGTTTTCTCCTTTTGAGCGATCGCGGCGCCGGTGCGACCGCCTTCGTTCTCCCACCGATCGATGGCGATTTCCTGGCATGCAGAGCCGTCTACGGCGAGGAGGACTTTCATCGTCCCCATCCCTTCGAACGCGCTGCCGTGGGCGCCCGCTGAGTTGCGCGGCTCACTTTCCTGAACCCTGCGTATGTTGATGCGGGTTTTCGTCGAATTTCGCCTTACACCCCTCGCCGCAGAAGTGATACGTCTTCTCCTGATACGTGGAGTGCGGTTTGTCCTTTTGGTCATCCACCTTCATGCCGCAGACAGGATCCGTATGAATTGCCATTTGATTCATCTCCTTTGATTGCGTCGTGCAAGAGCGTTGATGTGCGTACTACGTCGGAGCGTGAATATCTGCCACGCGTATCAGTGTCTTGTTCCTGAATTCCGAGTCCCGCCGTTGAGTGTCAGTGAGATCAGTGAGGGGTCCGATCCGAGGGGCCTGATCGGCGAGTTGAGTTCCGGCGTCGCGTTGTGGCTCACCGGATGTACCTCTGCCAGCTTCCGTAGCGCTCGCCCACCGGTCCGCGCCTCAGGCTGAGGAAGATCACGAGCGCGCCCACGATCACATCGCTCAATCTCGAGGCGGATGTTGCACCTGCGAGGAGCCACGGTGCCGCGATCACCCATGCGCCGAAAACGATGTTGACGAAGCGCATGGCACGACCGACGTCGGCCAGCGCCATCACTGCGAAAGTGACAATCAGCGCGCCGATCACGTGGTTGCTGTGGGCGGCCGGGCCGGCGCTCCCGAGCACGGAGGGCGTCAACATGACCCAGACCCCAAGGCCGGCGCTGACGAGCAGGTTCCAGGGGAAGGCCATCCCCCAGACCATTGCCTTTGCGCTGACCACGTCGGGGCGCACCGGTGCGGCCTCGGGTGCCTCGCGCAACGTCCCGCCGAGCCAGAAGACGCGCCAGAACGGCTGCCCCTCCCGGCGGGCCTGGACGAGAAACTGACCCATGGCCACCACCTCATCGAGCGTGAACGGAATCATCACGAGCATTGCGGCGGCAGCGATGAGGCACGGCGTACACCAGTCACCGACCGCGAGCGGCTGGAGAATGATCAGCGTGATGCTGACGACGCCGAGGGGGACGACGAGGATCCCGAAGAACGTGACCATCCACGGCATCGTTCGCCAACGGCGCTTGTCGCCCATGAAGCCCATCAGGAACTCGATCATGTAGGCGACGGCACCGAGTCCCGCGTCGGGGATGGGGAAGGCGCGCGAGACATCCGAGGTCAGCACTCGCTGCGTTCCGAGCCCGAAGAACGGGTCGGTGATCGAGGCGATGTGACCGAGCTGATAGGCGGTCATCTGCCGCGAGAGGAAAAAACCGACGAGCGCGAGCGCGATGATCGGCGCCCGCTGCGGCCAGCTCGACGGGTTGTAGGACCAGCCCCGAGGCACGTCGGGGCCGGGCTCCATGCTCATTCCCGGCGCCATCGGCATCCCCGGCGCGAGGATCGCGAACACGATCACCAGCGCGCCGACGAGCGTGTCGTTGTTGTAGGCCGCCGCGGACGCCCAGAAAACCAGTGGCGCAAAGAGCAGCCAGACGCGCCAACCAGTGAGCTCGCCCACGGCGCCCACAGTTTCCAGAACGGCCGGCCCGCGAGGGACAAGGTGGCCAGCACGATGACCAGACCGCCGCTTGCGATGTCGCTCACCTGGAGCGCAATGCGGCCGTATCCCATCGCGAGTGCGCTGGAGATGAGCCAGAGGCCCAGAGCCATATTGGCGAAATGGGGCCAGGACGCGCCCTGCGCGTGCGTCTTCGTCATCGTCGCGGCGGCATCG
>CAZPCC010000005.1:0-11453 GCA_964584905.1 uncultured Gemmatimonadaceae bacterium
CACGCTGATCCGCCGGTTCCCGACCGCCATTACCGCCAAGGTGATCGGTGCCGAGGAGCGCGAGTATTTCGAGGTGACCGACGCCGCGAATCGCGAGGTGCCGGAAGTGGAATTCGCGCCGCCGAAGATGTCGACGCCGGGGTAGGAAAGGCGGGAATCGGGGATCGGGAATCGGGAATGGGAAAAGCGGGAAATGGGAAATGGGAAATGGGAAACGGGGCGGGTAATGAGGAAAGGCGCGCTCGAGCGAGCGCGCCTTTCGTTTATGCAATTCGATTTTCGGCGACGGCCCGGATGTCGGGGTTTGAGATTCTCGCGCCCGACCCCAATTCCCTATTCCCTATTCCCTATTCCCTATTCCCGATTTGACTAGCCTTCCCGCGGAAACAGCGCCTCCCCCCCTCCCACCCGCCACCCGGTGACATCGAGCGACGGCATCTCGTCCAAGCGCGCGTCGTGGACCGAGCCGCTGCCGCCGAGACGGGTCCACAGCTCGTCGCTCTTGCCAGGCATGAACGGAGCGAGACAGATCGACTGACGCGCCAGCTGCCGCACGACGCTCGCCAGGGTGCGCTCCAGTTGGAGCCGCTTCTCCGGATCCTTCGCCATCGCCCAGGGCGCCGTGTTCTGCACGTATTCATTGGCCCGCGCAACGGTGCGCCATACAGCTTCGAGCGCGTGGTGAAGCAGGTATCCCTGCGAGCCATCCATCGCGGCGTGGTAGGACTCCAGGTCGTGCAGATCGGATTCATCAACATCCGTGCGCGCACCTGCCGGAACGACGCCATCGCAGTACTTCACGATCATCGCGATGGCCCGACTGGCGAGGTTGCCCAGCGCATTCGCCAGCTCCGAGGTGTATCGCTCCTCGAACCGCTCCCAGCTGAAGTTTCCATCGCCGTCGAACGGAACCTCGCGCAACAGAAAGTAGCGCAGCGCGTCGGCGCCGAAGCGGTCTATCGCTTCATCCAGATCGAGGCGCTCGCCGGCCGACTTGCTGAACCGCTCGCCGCGAAAGTAGGCGAAACCGTGCGCCCACACCTGTTCGGGCAGCGGCAGCCCCGCGCTCTCCAGCATCGCCGGCCAGATGACGGCGTGGAGCCGCGTGATGTCCTTGCCTATCACGTGCAGCTGAGCAGGCCACCGTTCCTCGTACCCCGCCGCCGGATAGCCGGTGGCGGTCAGGTAGTTCGGGAGGGCATCGAACCAGACCCACGTCCCCTGTACCTCACCATCGGAGGTATTACGCGGAAAGGGAATCGCCCACGAAGCCCGAGCCCGCGTTATGCTAATGTCCTCCAGGCCGCTCTCGAGCAGACCGAGCATCTCGTTGCGGCGGCTCTCCGGCTCGAGAAAGCGTGGATTCTCCCGGAAGTGCCCTTCGGTGAATTCCTGATAGCTCGACAGGCGGAAGAACCAGTTGCGCTCGTTCGCCCACTCGAGCGTGCGGGTCGGGTGGAGGACGCACTTGCCGTCCACGATCTCATCGTCCCGCTTGAACTGCTCGCATCCCACGCAGTACCATCCTTCGTAGCTCTTCTCGTAGAAATCCTGTGGGCTGCGCGTCAGGCACCGCTCGATGAACGCGCGCACCCCATCCTTGTGGGCGCGGTCGGTGGTCCGGATGAACTGATCGTACGACACCGATAGCCGCGCCCAGAGAGCGCGGAACCGCTCGGCGATCTCATCGACCTGCTGCTGCGGCTCGATGCCGCGTTCCGCCGCTGCCTGCGCCACCTTCTGACCATGCTCGTCCATCCCCATCAGAAAATGCACATCGTTGCCGCGCATGCGATGATAGCGGGCGATGGCATCGGCGCCGATCTTTTCCAGCGCATGTCCCAGGTGCGGATCGCCGTTCGCGTAGTCGATTGCCGTCGTGATGAAAAAGCGCGGCACTTCAGGTCGCGCCCGGGTCGTCGTCACGCGTCCGGTTGTCCCTGTCGCCACGCGGGCGGTTCCCGCCACGCCGCCCGCGTCGCCGCGACCGGTCGGCGGCGTCGCGCGCGCCATCCGGAGCTTCCCGCCGGGTGGCCGGGCCGCCGGCCGGTTCGTCAGGCAGGGACTCGTCGGATATCACGTCGTCGACGACGATCGTGTCCGGATTCGCCGCGTCATCGTCTGGCGCGCCGGGTACTTCGCCGGGGCTCTCCAGCTCGAGCTTCAGATCGATCAGAGTCACCATGCGCGTTTCACCATCGGCGCCTTGCAGGGTTACCCTGTCGCGGAAGATATCGGTTGCAAGCACGCGCTCCTCGCCGCGGGTGGTCGCCAGCGTGCGGCCCTCCTTGGGGAAGCGCTTGCGTGAGGAGACGTAGAACTCGTGCTCGTATCGCAGGCAGCACATCAGCCGCCCGCACGCGCCGGATATCTGCGACGGGTTGAGCGATAGCCGCTGGTCCTTGGCGATCTGCAGATTCACCGGCCGCAGCTCGGGAAGCCAGCTGGCCGAGCAGTACTCGCGGCCACAGCGGCCGATTCCACTCAGTCGCTTGGCCTCGTCGCGCACTCCAATCTGCTTGAGCTCTATGCGCGCGCGAAATGTCGCGGCGAGATCGCGGACGAGGGTGCGGAAGTCCACTCGCTTGTCCGCGGTGAAATAGATGGTGAGCTTACGCTTGTCGTGCTGCCACTCGGCGTCGGTCAGCTTCATCACGAGGCCGTGCGACTTCACCTTTTCCATCGCGCGGCGCCGCACGTCCTCGTCCTGCGCGCGAAGCTCCGCCGCACGCCGCTCGTCGTCAGGCGTGGCCCGGCGCAGTATCTTGCGAGGCGGCTCGGCGGTGCCACACCCGTGCGCGCAACCGCCGCACCGGGTGGCCGCCAGCTCGCCGATGGCATGCACATAGCCAAAGTCTTCACCACGGTCGGCCTCGACGATTACCGCGGTCCTTGCGGTGATCTCGCCGTTGCCGTCCCACTGGAAGAACTCCTTGCGATTGCCCTTGAACGCGACTTCTATCAGTTCAGCCAAACGATCATTCCTCGAACTCACCCATCTGCAGAAATTTCTCGCGCCTGCGGCGCACCAGCTTCTCCGGTTTGTACTTGCGCAGCTCGTCGAGGTGGCGGATCAGCGCCGCCTGCAGCAGCGCCGCCGATTCCTCCTGGTTGGCATGCGCCCCACCAAGCGGCTCCGGTACGATCTCGTCGATCACCTGAAGGCGCATCAGATCCTCCGCCGTCAGACGCAGCGCCGACGCTGCGCGCTCCTTCATCTCCGGGCTCTTTCCGTCTTTCCATAAAATGGCGGCGCACCCTTCGATTGTGATCACCGAGTAGATCGCATTCTCGAGCATCAACACTCGATCGGCCACGCCGAGCGCCAACGCACCCCCCGAGCCACCCTCGCCGATTACGGTGGCGACGATAGGCGTCTGGAGCTGGCTCATCTCGAAAAGATTCCGGGCGATCGCCTCCGACTGGCCGCGCTCCTCGGCGCCGAGCCCGGCCCAGGCCCCGGGCGTGTCGATCAACGTAATCACGGGGATCTGGAACTTCTCGGCGAGCTTCATGTGGCGCAGCGCCTTGCGATACCCTTCGGGGTGCGGCATGCCGAAGTTGCGCCGCAGATTCTCCTTGGTGTCGCGGCCCCGCTGATGGCCGATCACCATCACCGTCTCGCCTTCCAGCCGCGCCCACCCGCCGACTATCGCGGCGTCATCGCGAAAGGCGCGGTCGCCGTGCAGCTCGACGAAGTCGGTGAACGCCATGCGCAGGTAGTCTATCGTGAACGGCCGCCGCGGACTGCGCGCCACCTGCACACGCTGCAACGCCGTGAGGTTCTTGTAGACCTCCGAACGCAGTTCTGCCAGCTTCGTCTCCAGCGGTTGAAGGTCGACGGAGACGCTCAACTGCTGCTTGCCGGCCATCTTCTTCAGTTCGTCAATCTGCTTCTCCAACTCGGCGATCGGCTTCTCGAATTCCAGGATCGCACCCATCGTCACCCCCCTCGCACGAGTCTCACCCGATCGGAGCCCAATAGTGAGCGTAATGCGCCTAGCGAAGCAGCAGTCACCGCCACGCGGTTGCGTCGCGAACGGAACCGCACCCGGGTGCCGTTGCCATCGCTCCACATCAGCTCGACCGCCGCGGCGCCCGCGTGCGAATCCAGCAGGTTTCGCACATCGTCCAGCGTGCCGGGCGTAACGCCGGCATCCTCCATCAACTCGAGCTGCACCGTCATCGTGCCGTTCGCCCGCAACTCGGCAAAGGGAACGAGCGATTCGACGATGAACGTCGGGCTGTCCGCCCCCTGATCCCGGCGCGAGTAGCCGCCTTTCAACAGCACCGGCACGTCCGTCTTCACACGGTCGGAGATCGCCGCCCAGGCTTCCGGAAAGACGAGTACTTCCGAGGAGCCGGAGAAATCCTCGATCGCCAGGCGGGCGAACTCGTTGCCGTTCTTCTTCGAAGTCTGCCGCTTGATGGCCGTCACCACCACGCCAAGCGCAATCGGTTCCTCCGTCCATGCTCCGAGCTGCGATACGGTGTGCGTGGCGAACAGCTCCGCTTCGGCCCTGAATGGCTCCAGCGGATGCCCCGAGGTATAGAAGCCAAGAATCTCCTTCTCCCGCGCCAGCCTTTCCGAATCCGTCCACTGCGGCATGTGAGGCAGCACCGGCTCGTGCGCGGTCGAGCTGTCGCCACCGCCCATCGAGTCCCCGAACAGGGAAACCTGTCCCACCGCCTGCTCCGCCTGCCGCAGCGCCGCGTCCTGCATGGCCGCGTCCAGCGCCGCCGCGAACTGCGCCCTGTGTCCGCCCAGCGAGTCCAGGGCTCCAGCGGCGATCAATGCCTCGAACACCCGCCGGTTGCACGTCCGCAGGTCCACTCGCCTGCAGAGGTCGAACAGGGAAAGAAACGGCCCTTCGGCGCGAGCGGCAAGGATCGAATCCAGAGCCGACCGGCCGACATTTCGAACGGCGCCCAGGCCGAAGCGCATGCTCCGATCGCCGATGACGGTGAACTTGAAGCCCGACTCGTTCACGTCAGGCGGCAACACCTCGAGGGACATCTCGCGCGCTTCATTGATGTACTTGACTACGCTGTCGGCATCTCCAATGCAGGAGCTGAGCAGCGCAGCCATGAACTCCGCGGGGTGGTGCGCCTTGAGATAGGCGGTATGGTACGAAATAATGGAGTAGGCGACCGAGTGCGACTTGTTGAAGCCGTACCGGCCGAAGGTCTCAATCTGCGATGCGATCTGATCGATGATTCGTGAATCGTGGCCGCGCCCCACCGCCTTCGTGGTGAACTTGTCGAGCTCCTTCCTGATCAGCTCGGAGTCCTTCTTTCCCACCGCCTTACGCAGCACATCCGCTTCGGCGAGCGAAATCCCCGCCAGTGTCTGCGCGATGCGCATCACCTGTTCCTGGTAGGTGATGACTCCGTAGGTGGGCTTGAGGATCTGCTCCAGTTCGGGGAGTAGATAGGCGACCTGCTCCTCTCCGCGCTTGCGCTTGATGTAGACGCGGTGCATCCCGGTGTCGAGCGGACCAGGGCGGACGAGGGCGTTCGCGGCGACGAGGTCGTCGAACCGGTCGCAGCGCATGGACCTGAGCACGTCGGTGGCGAGCGCGGACTCGAACTGGAACACGCCGGCCGTGCGCCCGGTGCGAAGCATCCGGTATGTCGCTTCATCGTCGAGCGGCAGCGCGTCTAGATCGGGCGCGGCACCGTGGCGCGCCTCGATCGACGCCAGCGCATCGTGCAGCACGGTCAGAGTCGTTAGGCCGAGGAAGTCCATCTTCAGCATCCCGACCTTCTCGAGGGCATTCATGTCGTACTGCGTCACCACGATCTGCTCGTCGTCGGCGCCAGCCCCCGATCCCCTCGAGCTCTGCGTGCACACCGGCACGTATTCGTCCAGCGGACCCGGCGCTATCACCACCCCGGCGGCGTGTACCCCCACGTGGCGCGAGAGCCCTTCCAGCGCAATGGCGTAGTCCAGAAGCCTGGAGTATCGCGGCTCCCCTCTGTAGACCTTCGCGACCTCCGGGATCTGCTTGATGGCCTGCGCGACCGTGAGATTGAAGTTCGGCTGGTTGGGGATCAGCTTGGCCAGCGCATCGGTCTCTCCAGGGGTGAAGCCGAGCACGCGGCCGACGTCCTTGATGACGGCCCGCGACTTCATCGTTCCGAAGGTGACGATCTGCCCGACGCTCGCCTTGCCGTACTTCTGCCTTACGTACTCGATCACCTCGCCGCGCCGCTCGAAGCAGAAGTCCACGTCGATGTCGGGCATCGAAACCCGCTCGGGATTCAGGAACCGCTCGAACAGCAGATCGAACCGCAGAGGGCAGACGTTGGTAATGCGCAGCGCATAGGCGACCAGCGATCCCGCCGCCGATCCGCGCCCCGGTCCAACCGGGATGCCCCGATCCCGCGCCGCCTTGATGAAATCGGCGACGATCAGGAAGTACCCCGCGTATCCCGTGCTGGTGATCACGCCGAGCTCGTACGTCATCCGGTCGCGGATGTGCTCCGGCAGCGGATCGCCATAACGAGCGCGGGCGCCGTCCTCCACGAGCCTCACGAGCAGCTCGTTCTCGCCGGAAACACCCTCGGGCAGCGGGAACGACGGCACTTGATAGGTCTTGCCGAGCGAGAACCCCGATTCCTCGGCGATGCGAAGCGTGTTCTCCAGTACGTCGGGACGGGCCGGGAAGCGGCTGCGCATCTCCTCGGCGCTCTTGAAGTAAAGCCCGGAGTCGTAG
This sequence comes from uncultured Gemmatimonadaceae bacterium, assembly GCA_964584905.1. Taxonomy (GTDB): domain Bacteria; phylum Gemmatimonadota; class Gemmatimonadetes; order Gemmatimonadales; family Gemmatimonadaceae; genus JALZIF01. Next base: position 6,720 of record CAZPCC010000005.1, read on the forward strand.
CGCATCCGGTCACGCTCCTCCCGGTCCTTGCCGAGCCCGATGCACAGCAGCACGTCGTGCGCATCGTGGTCGGTGTCGCGGAGAAAGTGCGCGTCGTTGGTGGCGACGACCGGCAGGCCCAGGTCGTCGGCCAGCCGGAAGATTTCCGTGTTCAGCTGCGCCTGGCCATCGCTGTCGTGCCCCTGAACCTCTAAATAGTAGCGGCCGGCGAATAATTCGGCATACCACTCTGCTGCCGCCTTCGCCTGCTCATACTCGCCCCGCAGCAGCGCGCTCGAGACCTCGCCGGCCATGCACGCCGAGGAGACGATCAGTCCTTCGTGGTATCTGGCAAGGATTTCACGGTCGAGCCGTGGCCTGACGTAGAATCCTTCTGTGTAGGCGAGCGAAGACAGCTTGATGAGATTGCGATATCCGATCTCGTCGCGTGCCAGGATTACCAGGTGGTAGTACGGCTTGGCGCCCACGCGCGGCCGCGCGCGCTCCCGCCGGTCACCGGGGGCGACGTAGGCTTCCATGCCGATTATAGGCTTGAGCCCCGCCTTTGCAGCCTTTTCCTGGAACTCCCAGGCACCGTGCAGGTTACCGTGATCAGTGATGGCGAGCGCCGGCTGCTCCAGTTCCTGGGCTCGCCGAATCAGATCATCGATCCGGTTGGCTCCGTCGAGGAGCGAGTATTCGGAGTGGCAGTGAAGGTGGACGAATGACATCGGCGCGGTGTGAGACGTAGTGCGCGAGCGGTGACCGGCTGGCCGCCGTAGGCGTCCCCAGCGCAGGAAGGGTCGGCGCCCCAATAGGGCCGCCGCGCATCATCTGTAACATACCCGATGCCGGGAATTCTGCCTACGCCGGCGTATCGTCACAGCTTCGCCCAGCGGTAGCAAAGGGGCGTGCAGGTTGGCAGTTTTCTCCGAACCGGGCACGCTCTCCCCAGGCGTGCCATTCCTGTCTCGAGGTACTATGCGTTCACGACGCCTGGCTCTAGCGCTGTCGGTTCTCCTGGTCGCCGCCTGCAAGGGCGACACTACGGATCCCGGTTCGGAATCGGTGTCCATCGCCATACAGGGCGGCGACAATCAGAATGGGGCGGCCGGGAGCATTCTTGCGCTCCCACTGCAGGCAAAGGTTACCGACGCGGCAAACGATCCCGTCCAGGGGGCTGCGATAATCTTCCGCACTGCGACCGGCTCCGGAGTAGTGCTTAGTGATACGATAGTCACGACAGGACCGGACGGGATCGGGGGGGTTGATGCGCGTGTCGGCTCGCAGCTCGGTGAGTACACGATCGCGCGAGCGTTCATTAGAGGGGCGCCGGCGGATTCCGTCACCTTTTCAGCGGAGGTGACGCCTGGACCGACGCTGGTCAGCGTGTCGCCGACGACTATCAAGGCCGGGGATACGGTCACGGTGACCGGCACGGAATTCAACAGCGTGGCCAGCGGGAACGAGGTGCTGTTCGGCGGCGTGCCCGGGATCATCACTACGGTGAGCGCCACTCAGATTACCGTGGTGGTTCCCGCCTGCATCAGCCCCGGCACCATTCCGGTTACGGTGCGGGTTGGAAGTGCCATCACCGCGGCCCAGAGTGTGACCTACCAGGCGACCGCGTTCTCGATGAATCTTGCGGTGAACGAGGGGATCACTGTCAGCGGCACTGAGCTGTCGAACTGTCTGCGGCTGCCCGGGAATGGCGCCGGATATCTGCTCGTGCCGCAGTTCGCCACCGCGGTATCGATCCTCTCCACGTCGTTCCAGATCGGGAACAGCTCGTCGCCTCTGTCGCAGCAGCGGATGAACGCGATGCTCGACCGTGACGTAAGGCAGTCTGCCACCACCGCGCAGTCACGATTCGACCTGGCGCTGCGCGCCTACGAGCGCACGATGCCGACGCCCCGCCTGGTGGACATAACGCAGACGCCGGCTCTCGAGGCCCTGACGATCAACAGCCAGCGCACCTTCCGCGTGCTATGCTCGATCGAGGTCGGCGAGAACTGCTTCCAGACAGTGAACGCGCGCCTCAAGTTCATCGGGAGCAACGTGCTGGTATACGTGGACAACGATGCGCCGTCCGGCGGGTTCACCGACCCGGAGCTGCAGAACTTTGGAGCGGTGTTCGACGAGACTCTCTATCCGATTGATGTCCAGACTTTCGGTGCCGAGTCGGACATCGACGCGAACGATCGTGTCATCATGCTGCTGACGCCGGTGGTGAACGCGCTGGTTCCAGCGGCGGATTGCTCGGTGTTCGGCTCCGTGCTCGGATTCTTTTTCGGATTCGACCTGTCGAGCCAGTCGACCAACTCGAACAAGGCCGAGATCTTCTACGGACTCGTCCCCGATCCGAACGGAGAGTTCTCGTGCACGCACAGCAAGGCAAACGTGTCGAGAGTCCTTCCGGGCACGTTCATCCACGAGTTCCAGCACATGATCAGCTACAATCAGCATGTGTTGGTGCGGGGCGGCAGCCAGGAAACGGACTGGGTGAACGAAGGACTGAGCCACCTGGCAGAGGAGCTGGCGTCGATCCATTACGAGAGCAAGTTTCCGCCGCCGACGGGGCGCACAAATGCGAACCAGATCTTCCCGGATTCGTCGCAGGGATACATCACCGAGCAGCTCGGGAATTCCTACGATTATCTGGAGGACACGAAGAACTACTCGTTGACGCTGTTCGAAACGGGAGAATGCTGCGAGGGACGCGGGGCGGCATGGCTGTTCATGCGCTACCTCGGCGACCAGTTCGACAACTCGGTGTTCAGGCGCATGGTGCAGACTCGCCTGACGAGTACCGCAAACGTCGAGAATGCGACGGGACGTTCGTTCGAGTCGTTGTTCGGCGACTTCGCTCTCGCGGTCTATGTCGACAGTCTTCCCGGCGTCGCGCGTTCGGCGATTCCGTCGCGGTACCGGTTCGAATCGCGCAATCTCCGATATCTGTACGACGCGTTGTTCCGCGCGGTACCGTCGGAATTTCCACATCCTTACCCGATCGTGCCGACGCCGCTGGCGTACAACCAGCAACTTTCTTCGGCTATGCTCCCGGGGACGCCGTCGTACTACGAGTTGACGACGCCGGCGGGAAGCGGCACGGTGTCGTTGCGCTTCGCCCCCGCGACGGGGACGTTCGATCCGTTGCTGCAGGCGCAAGTCGGGATCTTTAGGCTACGGTAAGGCGGGGGATGGCGACGAGAGAGATGCGAGATGCGAGGAAGTTGCGAAGTTGCGAAGTGCGAAGTGCGAAGTGCGCAGGGCGAAGTTGTTGATTTTCAACTCATCTGTTGCGCTGCTTCCTGCTCGTAGCTCGCATCCATGTCAAAGGTTCAGCAGGATGCATCAGGATTGAACGGATATGGGGGATCTGCACAGGATGTAGTCTGCCACAACATTGACCTGACAGTCTTTCACCTCTGCGTACCTCAGCGCCCTCTGCGGTAAAAAACGCTGGACGACGTATCGAAACGATGCCGGCTGCTTCGCATTTCATCCGTCGCATTTCCTCGCAACTCGCAACTCGCATCTCGGTAGTCGCAGGTGCCATTTTCCTGCTGACGCTTTTTCCTCCGTCGCTTTCGGCACAGGAGCCGGGGGCGGCGTTTCTGTTGTTGCCGGCGAGTCCGCGGGCGATGGCGATGGGTGGGGTGGGGGTGGCGAGCGAGGGCGCTGCGGCTCTGTTCGACAATGCGAGTGGGATGGCGAGCCGGGGATTGGGGGGCTCACTCGCGGTGCAGCGGCACATTGGGGGGACGAGTGCGGCGACCGTGGCGGTGGGATTTGGGACCGGTGACTGGACTCTGGCCGGTGGCGTGCATCTGCTCGACTATGGCGCGATCGATGAGGTCATCCCTGATCCCGCGTCAGGCGGCGAGATCGGCGCAGCGACCGGGGCTCGGCTTTCGGCGGCCGACTTCGCGCTGGCGGTGGGAGCGACACGCCGGATCGGCTGGCTGCGTGCCGCAATTGCAGGGAAGCTCGTGAGGCAGCAGGTGGCCGAGGCGAGTGGGAGTACCGGCGCGATCGATGCCGGGGTGCAGGCGATGCTGCCAGGGAGCGCAACAGTATCGATTGCCATTCAGCACCTGGGTGGCCGGCTGGCGCTGTCAGGGCGTGAGGCGGAGTTGCCGACGCTCTGGCGGGCCGGGGTCGCTCTGCCGCCGTGGCGCCGCCGCTCGGTCGAGCTTCGCGCGGTCGGGGAGTTGCTCGGCGTTCGCGATGCCCAACTCTCGGCGGCCGCCGGCGGCGAGGCCGTGTGGCGCGCGGCGAAGGGGATGGCGGTGGCGGGACGGATAGGGATGCGCTCCGTGCCTGGCGACGATCTGGGTTCTTCGCTCACGGTTGGCGGAGGACTGGAGGGCGAGCGGATGTCGATCTCGTACGGATACAGAGGATATGGGGCGTTAGGTGGGACCCATCGCGTGGGGGTGGTGGTCGGGAATCGGGAATAAGGAAGCGGGAATCGGGACTCGATTCTCTCGGCGAAGATTCCCTGCGCCCCGTCCAATTTCCGAATCCCCCTAGATCATCCCGATTCCCGACTCCCGATTCCCCATTCCCGACCATTCCCATTCCCGACTCCCGATTCCCCATTCCCGATTCCCCATTCCCGACCATTCCCATTCCCGATTCCCGATTCCCGGTTCCCGTCGCGCCTGGCGCTTCGGGCTCATGCTCGTGGCCGCATTAGCGGTTCTCGCCATCACCGCCACGCGCACGGGCCGCTACGTCGCCCGTGCGGCC
>CAZPCC010000006.1:0-3589 GCA_964584905.1 uncultured Gemmatimonadaceae bacterium
CAGCCTCGACGAAGAGGATCTGGCGGCCATCCGGAGAGATGTCGGCAAGGACGGACGAATCGAGCCAGGAGAGATCGCGCTCGACCGCCTCGCCCGGCACGCGCACGGCAATGCCGCCTCGGTCGTCGGTCCGGGCGATGAGCACGCGGCCGTCGGGGGCGATGTCGTGCAGGCTGGTGTTGCCCGGCACGCGCGCGATGATGCGCACGGCCCCTGACGCGTTCATCGCATGGATCGTGTTCCGAAGGAGCGGCAACGTGTCCGCGGCGGTGAACCAGACCTCGTCTCCCCGCCAGGCGAGCCCGAACACGTTGAAGTAGTTGTCCGAGACCGTCTGCCTGACGCCGGAGCGATCGATAACCACGACGCGGCCATGGAGGTTGTTCCGGGCGCTGAGCTCGAACACCGCCACCGCATCACCCCGGGGCGAGATGCGCGGGAAGCTGAAACCGCCGTTAGGTGCCTCCGGTTCGGCCAGGATCGTGCCCGCCGGGAAATCGAGCTGATCGCCGTCGCCCACGCGGCGCACGATCGCCAGCTCCCGGCCGTCCAGCGACCAGTCCGCGTACTTGACGTGCTCCTGCAGTTCGCGTGGCGCGCCCCCCGCGAGTGGCACGCGCGCGAGCGTGCCGTACGTCATGATGCCCCTCGCGTGCGTGCCTAGCGCGAGCGCCAGCTCTCCCGACACCGACACGGCGAGCGGTGTTGCGGGCGGAAGCGGCAGCGGGGCCGATTCCGGGCTCTCGGGCCTTACGCTGTAAACGCGGCACACGTCCCCGTCCCAGAGCGCACCGTACAGAATCGTCCGGAAGTCGGGTCCGAAGCGCGCGGAGCGGATCATGCCCCGCCTGAACGTCAGCCGCTGGTAGAAAGGCGTGGTGCGAGGCTGATCGCCGCGCGCCAGGACCGCCCCGCTCCCCAAGGCGGCGCCAAGCAGGCCCAGCGCGGCACCGCCGGCAAGCGCAGTGCGGCGGGAGATGGCGGTGCGGTCGTCAGGCGGCAGTCGGCTCGGCGCCCGCGCGGCGGTGTTCGTCAGATCTGAGGACGGACCGATGGGATCGGTGCGGTGCCTGACGTCCTGCGCGTGACCAAGCGATGGCGCGATCCGGTCCAGCGCCGCGACCAGCTCGTTGGCTTCCTGATACCGGTCGGCCGGACGCTTCTCGAGGCAACGGTGCACGGTCGCCGCCAGCTCGGCTGGCACCGACGGCCGCGCTTGCGTGAGCGGCACCGGTGTCTGGGTCAGCTGCGCCGCGACGAGCGCCTGGAACGTGCTCCCGCGAAATGGCGGCTGGCCCGCCAGCATCTCGTACGCCACGACGCCTAGCGCGTAAAGGTCGGCGCGATGATCGATCTTGTCCCCGGCCGCCTGCTCGGGCGCCATGTAAGCGGCCGTGCCGATGGCCACGCCCGTGTGCGTGAGTGTCGCGCCAGAAACCGCCTCCGACACGGCCCGCGCAACGCCGAAGTCCGTGACCATCGCATGACGGTGGCTGATCAGGATGTTGTCAGGCTTGATGTCGCGATGCACGACTCCTTCGCGATGCGCATAACTCAGCGCGTCGGCCACCTCGCGTAGCAGCCTGGCCGCCTCGGCGACGGGAAGTTCCTGCTGCTGGTCGAGCCGCGCGCGGAGCGACTCGCCCTCGACGAGCGGCATGGTGTAGAAGAGCGCCTCGCCAGCCTGCCCCGCCGCCAGCAGCGGAACGATGTGCGGATGCTGCAGCCGCGCGGCCACGCGAATCTCGCGCTCGAAGCGGGCGGCGCTGAGCACTGACCCAAGCTCGGGCGGCAGCACTTTGAGCACGACGCGCCGGCCGAGCGCGATCTCCTCCGTCAGGAAGACGCGACTCATGCCGCCGCCGCCCAGTTCCCGATCGATGCGGTAGGTAGCGCCGAGCTGGGTGCGAAGGTCTTCTAGCAATCCGGACAGGGGCGTCGCGCTAAGGGCTCGTCCGGAGTCACTTGCCGCAAACCGGGCGCGGGGGAGGTTCGAACCCCAATGTACGAACTCGCCAGCCGGTAGCAACCGCGCCGCGGCGCCGGATGGATGTTCCTCGATCCTCGTTTTCGCACTTCGCACTGCGCACTTCGCACTGCGCAACTTCACACTTCGCACTTCGCGGCAGCCGAAGGTAAAGGCGTCTCCACTTACGGTGCGCTTGATCGTCGCTGCCGAAGCACCTCGTAGAGGCCGATCGCTACGCTCGTCGACAAGTTGAGCGACCGGACGCGCGGCGACAGGATGGGCATGGCGAGAAACCGGTCCGGGTATCGCTCGTGAAGCTCCGCCGGCAGACCACCGGTCTCGCGGCCAAAGATCAATACCAAGTCGTCAGGCACGCCGAGCGGCGCGTCCCAGAGGAGCCGGGTCGCCTTGGTCGAGAAGAAGTACGGCTCGCCGAGCGACGGCAACTGCCTTTCGAATGTCGCCCAGTCAGTCCACGTGCGAACGTCCACGTGCTCCCAGTAGTCGAGGCCCGCGCGCTTGACCTCACGTTCGTCGAGTGAGAAACCGAGCGGCTCGATGAGGTGCAGGGCGGCCCCGGTAGCGAGGCACGTACGGCCCACATTGCCGGTGTTCCAGTGAATCTCGGGGTGCACGAGCACGACGTGGGTTGCCATTGCGATCGGGAAAGGGACCGACGCTGCCCGGTCAGATGCTACCGTGGATTGCAAACGCCGCCAGGAGTGCGACCCATGTCCCAGGCCGCCAACCCATCGAACGCCTGGTGAACTCTGCCCTAATGGCGGCCGTCGCAACGGCGTGCGCCGCCATCGCCATTGGCACTATGCTGCCCATTTACTCCCCATCCTGCGCAGGGATGAGGGCCAACGCGAACGAGTCGCGCGGGCGCCGTTCCCCCAGGGAGCCGCCGTCACGGCGGAAAGGAGCTGCCATGTCTCGCCTGCGTACCACCACCGCAATGCTGCTCGGTGCGGCCCTCATGACGGCGTGCTCGGATGGGCCGCTGCCTTTGGACCCTCTGGCGCCCTCCACCCCGCTGCTCAACGTTAGGGTGGAGATCGGGAAGGATAGTCCAGGCCCACCATTCTACTCGCTGATTCAGGACGGCTGGTTTCCCATGACGGAGGAGTGGGCAGCCGTTGCATGGCTCCGGGAAACGGACTGCGTGCCCGACGCCTTCAACATCCTGTCACTGGTCGACCTGACGATCCTCTTTCCACCCGCCGTGCCCTTCCCGGGACCGCGTCCCTTCTTCTGTCCGTTGACCATCGGCGGACACGAGATATGGAACACGGATCCGCCAGATCCCTCCGTGGGACCGCTGAACATAACGGGGAAGGGACTCGGGGCAGTGCCGATCTGGTTCGTGAGCACGTCGGAGCTGCTGCCGGAGATCGCCGATGGGGTAATCACCATCGTCGACCTGGAACACATGAGCTCACTCCGCATCGGCTACGCCGATCGTTTCACCTTGGCCCAGCAGACCGGCGCTGCGCGCGGACGGCCTGGCGAAGGCAAGATCAGCATTTCTGCCAGGGGCAAGCTGGAAGATGGCACGACCTTCTTCTTCCAGACCGCCGAGGGGCCGCCGAAGAAAGGCCCGATCGCCCACACAAGAAT
>CAZPCC010000007.1:0-31727 GCA_964584905.1 uncultured Gemmatimonadaceae bacterium
TTCTTCGGTTCGGAGACGCGCGTTACGGAGACGTTCTCCTCTGGGAAGTAGTGGGCGTCCGTGGTGGAGAACTGGTCCACATCGAGCACCAGATAGACCAGCACCATCGCCCGGTAGGACATGGCCGACGCGGCGTCCAGCACCTCGCTAGGTGCCGCCGGCTTGATCATGCGGGCGACGATCGGTGTCGGTATGGTCGACCAGACGTGATCCGCCTGAAACGTCCGCGTCTCCTCTCCGCGCCGCGCGGTAACCGACCACGCGCTACCTCCGTTGTTCCCCCGCTCGAGTGCCGTGACGCGCCAGCCCGTCAGGATTTCCGCGCCGTTCTTCGTCGCCGCGTCCGCGAGTGCGGTGGTGATCTGGCCGTAGCCCTTCTTCGGATAGTAGTAATTGCCGGCACCCGGGGGCTTCACGAGGCGCTTCAGGAGCTTCTTGAACGTGCCGGCTGAAACGCGCTTTCTCGCCTGGATCCCGGAAAGCGTTTCCGGCTCCGCGCCCCACAGCTTTCGCGCGTACGGAAAGTAGAAGTGCTCGCAGATCGTCGGGCCCAGGCTCGCGCGGAGCACAGAGGCGAACGTTTCCCCTTCATCCCTGCTCTTGAAGAGCGTCCGCGCCACCATGTCGCGCATCGTCCCGGCCGCAAACCCCTTGTCGAGCCGAAGCATGAGGTCCACCGGCTTCAACGGGAAGTGCAGCCATTTGCCACGCAACCGAATCCTTCCATGGCGAGGCATATCGACGAGGTCCCCGTTGAGGACGTCCTTCAGGTCAGCCAGTATCGAAGGGTCACACGCGTGATGCAGCCGGTGGCTACCGAAGTCTACGTGAATACCGTCGATTTCAAAGCTGCTGGCGTTTCCGCCAAGAACCTCCTGCTGCTCCAGTACGGTGACATTCGCGCGGTCACGCTTTCTCAGGTAGTATGCGCCGCCAACACCTGCGGGACCGCCGCCCAGAATCACCACGTGCGGTTTGGCCATCAGGATGCTCCGCGACGGATGGCGGTTGCCAATCTGATCACTCGATAGGTCATAAGTCGCTAACAGCCGCTTGCCGGACTCCGGACCGGTCCGTTGGCACGGGCTGAAATCCCATGATAGAGGTTTGCGTTGGGAACATGTGGGGAAGCTGCGCTCCAACCTGACGCATCACGTGGATCAGGCGGCACAGCGAACCTGCAGAATCGGCAAATTTCGCAAGTTCCATTCCCCCCACTGCCCGGGGGAAGCGGTGTAATTCCTGCCTCCAAAGTGTTGCGATGGTACATCACCGAGCGTGACAATGCCAGCGGTCTCGGTGCTGAGTCGTCAGCGCTCCTGGCCGGAAAAATATCGGCGTGCGCAAGCCACTTCAGGCTCCGGCGCGACCGGTAGCGAACTCCGTACGTTTCGTTATCCGCGTTAAAGCCCGTGAATCGGCTTGCCGGGGCAGGCAGGGCGCTGCATACTGCGGCGGCAATTTCTGATTTGGCGGCCGGGGCCAGTTTCGAAACGCACCGGATCGACAGGTCGTCCCCCGCGAGGCGCGCGCCATTTCGCGGCACCGGACGTGCTTTGGAAGCCGCCGACTCCCCGATCGTATTCTTAAGGACTACCCCTCCGAGATGAAGCAGCGCTTTCCTCGTCTTACCATGGCCGCGCTGTTCCTGGCTGGCGCCGTCATTGTGGCCATCTGGGTTCGATATGCGGGCGGACCGGAGCTGCTCGACGCGATGAGGCAGCTCGGACCCGTGCATGGTGTCGCAATGCTGGCTATCACCGCCAGCTGCGTTTTCCTGCGGTTCCTTCGCTGGCAATACCTGCTCAGGCGGTTGGGCATACGTGTGCCGACTCGTCCGAGCCTTTCCATCTATCTGGCATCGCTCGCCGGGATCGCCACCCCTGCATATGTCGGCGAAACGCTGCGTTGTGCTCTTCTCAGACGACAGTACGGTGTTCCGATACGCTTGACGTTGCCGGTTTGGCTTGTGGAGCGTGTGATGGACTTTGCCGCTATCGGCCTGCTGGGTGCGGCGGCCCTAACGGGCTCGTGGGCCGTTGTTTCCACACTGGGAGTCCTGGCGCTGCTGGCCGCGGTCCTGATCCGCGGCGCACCGGTTGAGCGTCTCCCGAAGGGGGGACCGCTCAACCGCTTGCGCGATGCCAGGGTCGTGCTCCCGGTTCTCGCTCTCTCGATTCTCGCCTGGCTGCCGGCGGCGTTCGTTGTATGGGTCGCGGCGCTGGGACTCGACGTGCCCCTGGATGCGGTAGCCGGAGCCCGGGTCTTTGCTGCGGCCACGCTAGGCGGCGGGCTGAGTCTGATGCCGGCTGGTATGGCAGCAACCGGTTCGCTTGCGATAGTCCAGCTGGAAGGGCTGGGGATCGCCCTGACGAGCGCGGTGGCCGTGGTCTCGGTTTTCCGCCTGTTCACAGCGGGAATAACGCTCGCTATCGGCGGCATATTTCTCGTGCTGGAGTCCCGTCGGCTGAGCGCTCGCCCCGTGGAACCGATTCACTTCAATGCGATCGCCAGCGAGTACCTCGATCAATTCTCGCCGCACATCTGGGATCTGTTGCTGAAACGCAAGACGGCGCTGTTGCAATCGGCGTTGGGCCCGGCGTCAGGCGCGGGGATCGGTCTTGATCTTGGTTGCGGCCTCGGGCTGCAGGCCAGCGCGCTGCGCGAAATAGGTTACCGCGTCATTGGGCTCGATCCGGCCTACGGTCTGGTACACGAAGCCGGTGCAGCCGGGTTGCCTTCGGTAACCGGCAGCGCGCTCGACCTGCCATTTGCCGACGGCAGCATCGACTTCATCTATACAGTTGGGGTGCTGCATCACCTCGGCGGTCGGGCGGAGCAGCGCGCCGCGTGCCGTGAGGTCGCGCGAGTGCTCAGGCCGGGAGGTGTGTTCGTCATACACGAGACGAATCCACGCAATCCGCTATTCCGACTCTACATGAGCTATCTGTTCCCCATCCTTCGGAGCATCGACGAGGGGATCGAGCACTGGATCGACCCGGCGCAGTGGGAATCGATGGAGGGGCTCCGCGTCGAGCGGGTGGAATTCTTCACCTTTCTTCCCGACTTTCTCCCGCGCGCCCTCCTGCGCGCCGCAGTGGGAATAGAGCGCCGGCTCGAGCGCAGTTCTGCGCGCATGTACTCCGTGCATTACATGGCAGTCGTTCGCCGGCCGTCGAGTCCTGAAAGGTTGAGCGGGTCGGAGATGGCAGCGGCGGAGTCGGGCGCTCTGTGATTTCAGAGGCGGTAGAGAAGACAGTCGGGGCATCCAGCACCAGCACCACCGCCGCTGCCATTACGAGACAGCGTGCGGTACGCCTTCTGGCCGTACTGATCGCGAGTGCGCTTCCGGCGCTGCTGCTTCGTGAGGCGGTGACGGCCGCGGTGGCACTCCACCCGCTGGCGCGAGACTCATCGCTCCAGTTCGGCCTGACCGACGTCGCCACCACTTATGTGGCCGCGCCGCTCGCCGCCATTTCAGCCTGCATACTCTTTTTGTCGCCGGGTCTCGTTCTCGCTCTGGCGATGAATTCGGTTACCACCATCGGCGACTGGGTGCTGAAAGGGTGCGCGCTGTCGCTGGTGCTGCTCGCGTCGGTCGCCGCCGTCGCGCACGGGCTGGGCGCTTCGCCTGCCGGCCTGTCCTTCGGACTGCTCGTGCTCGGTTGCACCATCGCCGCGGGCGGGGTGCTGCTGGCTCAGGTGAGCCGCGGCGCGCGCCTGGCGTGGCCGTTAGGCCATCCCGGCAACCCGGTTGCGATCGTTTCGATGGTAGCGGTGCCGGCGGCGATACTCCTCGTCTTCGCACCCAAGTTTCTATGGGATGATCTCAACGGAGATGGTGCTCACGCGTTCGAGGCGGCTCGCCTGCTGCTGTTTCGAGCGGTGCCATTCTGGGATCCTGCCGCTGGCGAGGTCTCCGGTTTTCCGGGCCTCACGTCGATGCTGTACGCGTATCCCGCTTCCTGGTTCATCCGGCTGTTCGGTCCGCTCGAAGTATCGGCGCGCCTTCCCATGCTGTTGTACCTGGCCGCGCTTTTCGGCGGACTCTACGCGCTGATCTCCCTGCGGCGTACTGTTCCTCGTGCCGCCGAGTGCTGGCTTCTCTGGCTTGCGCTGGTCGTGTATTTCGTGACCGTTTCCTTCAGCGCGACATACGCGCCCTACGCGGCCGACATAGCCTTGCCGGCAACGCAGGATTCGCTTCTCATCGCCTGCTTTCTGGGATTCGTTCTCGCCTTCGAGCTGGGACGTGCCGGATGGATGTTCGTATTCGCCCTGCTCACACACCTTTCACTACCTAACGGCTTTCTGCTGATCGGCTTCTGGGTCGTCGCGGTGGTCATGACCCGGCGGCCGCTGCCACGTCGCGAGTTGTCGATTACGGTGGCTGCGCTGGTCGGATGCATCCTGCTCGGAGCTGTCGTGCCGCGCATCCTCAATGCGCTCGGCCTGCCCGGGCCAGGGGGAGAGTACGGTCTTGCCGGGTTGGTCAGACGCTTCGCGTACCTTCAGCTGACTGACGTCAGGCGATTCCTGTTCCTCGCCGTGCCGTGCGGCATTCTTCCGGTGATTGCGCTGTTTGCCTGGCGTCGACAGGATCAGCTTGCGCGAGCACTCACCTTGACGACCGCTGCGGCGTTCCTGTTCGCCTACCTCCAGCTACACGCGTCGCTCCACTATTACATCCCGGCAATGCTCCTGCCACTTGTGGTGTACTGGCGGCTGGACGTGTGGCGTTCCGGGCATAGGCGCCACTTCCTCGTGGCAACGGCCGTGGCGGCGGTGGCAAGCCTGGCGATTGCACTGCCCGCTCGATTGCAGCCGCTGAATGTGACTCGCAGCGTAGCGCACTCCATCGACTTCCGCGTTTCGGGGTACCACGAGATGGCTCCGGCAGCATTTCGGGCATCCACCCTGCTGAATGCAGTCGTGCCTTACGACTGGGATCCGCGGGTTCCCGAGGCAAGTCTTGGATCTTCGCCACTCGTTCTGTCCTATTACGCCAATCGGCGCCCGGGCGATGCTACGACGAATTACGTCCTTCAACGCCTGGCGGATCCTCCGGTGCCCGGCGCCACGCTTCTCGCCGAGAACGTAGAGTTCGCCGTGTACGTGTCGGACAGTTCCGTTCACCGCCGGCATCTTGCTCTGCGCCCACCGACGCCGGCCGGCGCCCGCGTGTTCTACATTCCGCGTGGCATCCTCTTTCGTACCGAGCCGTTGCCGGACGGTACCCAGGTGATAGACCTCCCCGCGATCGCCGGGCGAATGGGAATCGATGTAGACGCGCTCGCCGACAGACTCGGAGTCTCCCGCTGACCGAGTGGCGTTGCCCGGGAAATTCCCCACGGCGACCGAGGCACGGTCGTTTTGCTGGCCCTTGGACGACGGACGACCGAGCGGTATCCGATTGTCCTTTGACCGGGTGGGCCGAAACGGAATAGAGCACTGGCGGCGCGTTCAAAAGTCTGCAATACTGGATCGCGTCCGGCTTCCCCCTGTTGTTAGAGCACGGCGAGCACCGTGCCGGGCCGGCGGCTCAGCGCCAGAACGGAGGATGATTCGCGTTCCGGAGGCTGAGTAGCGCGATAACGATGGTTGCAACCCCGTGAGGAGGACATCGTGCGATACGGATCTGGAATCTTGGGTGTCTTGTTGGTCGGCCTCGGTGCCTGTGCGGACGTGCCGCAGATCACCGAGCCGAGCGCGGGGGAGTCGGACCTGTCGTTAGCGGCCGCGAACTCCAAAGGGGCGCAGGATCGGTACATCGTGGTCTTCCGGGAATCCGTTGCCGACCCCGACCGCACCACGGATGATCTCGTGCGCTCACACGGCGGGCAGGTTCACTATCGTTACAGCACGGCGCTCAAGGGGTTTGCGGTGTCGCTGCCGGCGCCGGCACTCGAAGGCATTCGCCGAAATCCCAACGTGGCCTACGTAGAGGCCGACGGGATCATGAGCATCGTCGCCACGCAGTCGCCGGCGACGTGGGGTCTCGACCGTATCGATCAGCGCAACCGCCCCCTGAGCAACAGTTACACGTACAATGCAACCGGCTCAGGGGTTCGCAGTTACATCATTGATACTGGAATTCGCCCAACGCATAACGAATTCGGCGGACGGGCGAGCGGCGGATTCACCGCGATCAGCGATGGAAGGGGCACGAACGACTGCAACGGACACGGCACCCATGTGGCCGGCACCGTGGGTGGCTCTACGTACGGTGTAGCAAAGTCCGTTCTGCTCGTCCCCGTTCGTGTTCTCAATTGCCAGGGCTCCGGGACCACCAGCGGAGTCATTGCGGGCGTGGACTGGGTTACCGCCAATCACGTCAAGCCTGCTGTCGCCAACATGTCGCTTGGTGGCGGTGCAAGCACGTCGCTCGATAACGCAGTTGCCAACTCGATAAGTGCCGGCGTCACGTATGCCGTTGCTGCCGGGAACAGCAACGCCAACGCGTGCAACTACTCGCCGGCGAGGGTGGGCTCGGCGATCACCGTCGGCGCCACCACGAGCTCCGACGCACGGGCATCGTACTCCAACTTCGGAAGCTGCCTCGACCTGTTCGCGCCGGGCAGCTCGATCACATCGGCGTGGTCGACCAGCAACACGGCGACCAATACGATAAGCGGCACGTCAATGGCGTCGCCGCACGTGGCCGGCGTGGCAGCGCTGGTGCTTCAGTCAGGCCATCAGAGCCCATCCAACGTTCGCAGCGCGATCGTGAACAACGCCACCTCAGGCGTGGTATCGAGCGTGGGATCGGGCTCACCGAATCTTCTTCTCTACAGTGGATTCGTCGGCGGGGGTTCCACACCTAACAATCCACCCACGGCGTCGTTCACGTTCAGCTGCTCCAACCTTGCCTGTTCGTTCAACGGTAGTGGCTCCTCCGACGGCGACGGCAGCATCTCCAGCTATCATTGGAATTTCGGAGACGGAACCAGCGGCTCAGGTAGCACGCCGAGCAAGACCTACTCGGCCGGTGGTACCTACTCGGTCACTTTGACGGTGACTGACAATGGTGGCGCGAACGGCAGCCAGACGCGAAGCGTTACAGTGACCGCACCATCGGGCGGCGGCAACGTCGTCTTCATTCAGGGCCTCTCCGGCACCTCGGCGTATACTAACCCGAGCCGCCGGCAGTGGCGGGCGACGGTTACCGCGCTCGTGCATAACAGCTCTGGCCAGGTGGTGAGTGGAGCTACCGTGACCGGTAGCTGGAGCGGCGGAACCTCGGGATCGACGAGCTGCACCACCGGCTCGGCAGGCACGTGCTCGGTGCAGAGCGGCAACATATCCAGGAACTCTGCGAGCGTCAGCTGGAACGTCGGCACAATCAGCTCGAGTGGCGCGACGTACGATCCGGCATCGAACAACGTAAACAGCATTACGGTGGCGCGACCCTGACGAACTGACAGAAGAAAGGAACGGGCGGGAACGGAGTTGGCTGCCGCTCTCGCCCGTTTCGTCTTGTTGGCTCTTCAGGTCTGGAGTGACCCTGGGTAGCAAATGCTGTGGGAGAGTCTCGGCTTTTGCAGCTTCGACTCTTGCCGATCATGCCGCCATGCAACTGCGATCACTCGCCGATCAACCGGCCGGGCTGGGACAAGTCGAGGAAGAGTCTGTCGGCAATGAGCCGATGTGCCGCTGGATTTGGATGCCGGTCCCACGGCGCCACCTGCAACGCGTTTTCGTCGAGTCCGTTGTAGATGTTCACGAGGTTGATGACCCGAAGACCGGCGTTGGCCGCCATCGATGTCAGCGCATCTACCGTTCTCTCTGTCTTGGCATCGTTGGGCGGGGCCAGGTAGACGTAGTACGCAATGATGCCTCTCTCTCGACAGATCTCCGCTATTCGCTCGTAGGTACGCCGCAGCACCGTAAACTCGTAAGGTCGCATGCGCGCGGCTGCTTCGTCGGGATCCATATCGCCGGCAATCCCGGCTCTGCTGGCTATCTCACGGAGATAGTCATAGGGTAGCGTGTCGCCCTGCGCCACTCGGCGCGCCAGGTGAGCAGAGGTGTTAACCGGGTCTCGCAGGTGTCCTACGAAGAGTACCGCGCTCGGCTCGAAAGTCAGTACCGTTGATTCGAACAGCTGGAGCTGGATCGTCGGGTGTTGCCACGAGACCGCGAAGTTGAGGATTTCGTACCGGTCGCCAGTCTGCGGGGACAACTCGGTGTTGAGGCGATCCTCGAGCACCGACTCGAACGTCTGACCGTCGGCCACACTCTCACCCATCACATAGGACTGCCCGAGGAGGGCAACACGTGTCGTTCGAGGTGGCGGCGTGAGCTCGTAGTCCTTGTCACGCATCCCCCATCGGTTCGTGCTGAGTGGTACTCCGTGAAACAGGAAGCTGAAATTCGGATGCAGTTGCGGACTCTCAAAGCTGTTCGAGTGCCGCATTACCTCGGTGAGCATGATGGAGGGCCATGCCTTCTTGCTGGGACGAGCTGCGTAGACTTCCCATAGCTGGCTGGAGAAGCGGTTGGCGCCGACCAGGTTCTCGTAATATCCCTGCTGGAGAAGTTCTTCATCCCGCTGATTGAGCTCTCCAAGTCGCACGTTATGCACGACCTGCTGAAGGCCCAGGGAAAAGCGCTTGTTGACGGAAGGTTCACCGATCGCGAAGACGATCAGGAGCGGTGTCAGGGAAAGGGCCGCCTCGCGGTAGAAGGGGAAGTGAAATCCGACCGGCTTCCCGATTTCGCCTGTCTTGTCGACCCGTTTGCGGAACAGCAGCGTGAAGACGAAGGAGGCCATCAGGACGCCGACAAGCATGATCGCCAGCTGGCTCGCCGCGGCTTTGTCGCGCAGGACACCCGCATTCCTCCACAACGCTCCGTAGCTGGAGAAAGTGTGGCTCGTCCAAAGCGCCCACAGCGTTGCAATAACGACGAAGGTACCCGCGGTGAGCAGAGTGCGTTTGACGAGCATGCTCAAAGTCCACGCGGGCGCACGCAGAGTGCGCGTTCGCCCATGCTTCAGCTCCACAAGAGTGTTAGCGACGAGAAGAGCCGCGAGAATGGACCAGAACGCCACGTCAGTCCAGGAGAGGAGAAACGTTCCAAGTATCCAGAACCACTGGTAGGCGTGGAGAAACCAGGTTGCGGCGAACACGAGAACGGTCGAAACGATCAGTGCGGCGGTCTCATTACCCTGGACGACTGCCCATTTCCGCAGCCGGAAATACGCGGGGTAGTAAACCAGCTTCATCATGAAGTCTTTCCAGTAGATATTGATTCGGCGCCAGAACTCCGTGAAGCTGGGTGCAAGGAAGAAAAAGCGATGCGTCTCCGGTAAACGGAAGCCGAAGAGGTGCAGCACCCCAACGATCAGATGGAACTGCCCCGATACGCGCAAATACAGGAGAAAGTTCGCTCCTATGTAGCGCGCCAGGTCGAAGCCGTTGTTTATCTGGTCGGGGATGATGACCAGATACTGGTAGACCCAACGATAGATGAGCAGGTGGATGACACCGCGAATCATCCATTGCACTCCCCGCTGGTAGATCAGCAAGGAGTCGCGGTCATAGTAGGTCTTCCTGAACGTCGCGAAGTCGACTACCGGAAAGAGCGGGAAGGTGAGGTTCGGAAGAAGAAAGAAGTACGACAGCGTGCGCGCCGTGCCCATCGGCTCCTTGCTGTGCCGAAGCTCGTACATGTAGAGGATTGTGCGGAACATGAACATCGAGCCCAGGATCGGCCACACGCGCGGCGACCACGGCGCGGGAACAACGTCGGCTCGCAGGAGGGCCAGAAGCACGCCCACGCCGAGTAGCGCCCCCACGCGCCACCAGTACGGGATGGGAAGGCGACTAACCAGGATCAGCAGGAGTCCCACTCCGGCAAGCCATGCCGCGTCCGGCAATCCGAAGACAGCGTAAATTCCGACCAGCGAGAGCGCGGCGAAGAAGGCCAGCCTTCTCCGCTTCGGAAGAAGCTGATTGGCCAGAAATCCTGCGAATACGAGGCGGGCGACGGTTCCGTAGAACACCGGGCCCTCGATGAGGAATTCCCGGATCGCCTCCATAACGAGCCACACTTCGGCGACAATGAAGGCGGTGGCCACGACCTGACGAGCCGTGATGCGGCGTATGGCCGCACGCCAATCGCGCAGCGCGCGAACTCCCTCGGCTGACCACAGGTCGACACCCCAGAAGATCCAGGTCAGGCCGACCGTGGACGCGACGATCTGCAGGAAGCCAAACCCCTGGCTCGAATCAACCCGGCTGCCGACGAGGTCCGCTCCGATCGAAAGTGCCAGCGCGACACCACCCACGCCCATCAACAACAGAGCCAGGATTCTCTGGCCTGTCGTTATCCGGTCGCTTGCGTTTTCGGACCCTTCGCCGACGGGGTCGAGCGCGATATCAAGGGGCATTTACCAGGCGCTTCACGTTGCGTTCCGCCGCCAGCTGAAAGGCGTGAAGAATCTATCGTTGATCTCGCACATGGCAATGTGCCTAGGCGCAGCCGTAATCCGCTCCCCTTGCCAGTGCGGTCGCGAGGCACCGCCGGGGGTATCCCGCACGCTGATGCACGTGCCGGCCGTCGCTGGTGGTAACTTCACCCAGCCTTTGATCTCCGCCGCGTAAGGTCTCATGACGCGCTGGATCTCCGCATCGCTCATGTCTGCTCGAGCTCCCGCTGTCGAAGAACGCGGAGAAGGTCGGGCTCGTCCAGAGACCCCACAGGATCGCTATCAAAGGTGGCCCGCTGTAGCCAGCGCGGTACGCCACGCCTGCGCGGCGGTGAGGCTGTCGGCGACCCAGAGAACGCGCCCGTCCTCGGCGCGTTTCGCGCACCACGTTGAATACCAGAAAAAACTGCCAGAAATGGCTCAGAACGCGGTGTCGGTCGCGATCCATAGCCATGTGCCGAGAAGTCTGAACCATTGATAGGAGTGAAGCGTCAAGGTTGCGAAACACACGAGCAGCGTCGCGCCGCCGCTGCCCGCGTGTTCGACATTCCGCGTGGCATCCTCTTTCGCACCGAGCCGTTGCCGGACAGGCCCTATGTGCTAGATCTACCGGCGATCGCCGAGCGCAAGGGATTCGACATAGACGCGCTGGCCGGCAGACTGGGCGTCTCCCGCTGACCGAGTCGAGCTCGGCCGGATTCATGATGTTAGGGAGTCCCACCAACCAGTATGGCATTAGTGGTCAACAGGTCATACAATCGCGCGGCGATACGGCGGTGGCCCTCGGCGTTCGGATGTGCGTCCCACTTCGTCACCCATAGGTCCGGTGCATCATCACCATAGATGTCGGACAGGTCGAACGCCACGAAACCTGCGTCTCGCGCAATGCCGATCATGATGTCGACGTCGGCATCGCGCCGCGTCATCTCGGGAGTGGGGATGAAAACCCAGACAGGGATAATTCCGCGATCCCGGCACGTCGCGGCGAATTCCGCCTGGACCGAACGGTACATCTCCTCCCGGTACGGCATGAGTCGGCGCATTACCTCGCCGTGAGGCGTCTCTTCGTCCACACCCAGCCTCTCGAGAAGCTCGCGCACCGGCTGGAAGGGCACCTCGACGCGCGCGTACAACGCATCGGCAATGTTGGATGGGAGGCGGCTCAGGTCCGACTGATGCCCGATCGACATAACGACATCCGGCTGAAAATTCAGGATCTTGTGTTGAAGCTGGGCCAGTTGACGCGCCGGCATATAGTTGCCCATGCCGAAGTTCAGGATCTCGATGCTTTGTTCACCCTTTCCGGCCCACTTCTCCAATCGCCTTTCCAGCAGGTTTTCGAAGGTTTCGTCGTCAGCAACGCCTCCGCCCATCACGTACGATTGTCCGAGTAGCGCAATTCGGTGGACGCCCGCCCCAGGGACAAGATCGTACTCGCGGTCACGCATCCCCCACTGGTTCGTGCTGAACGGTCGTCCTTGATAGGCGCTGTCGAGTCCAGGTTTGAGCGTCAAGAAGAGGAAATCGTCCGTTCGGACGACGAGATCCGTCTCCCGCAGCGGACGCCGATCCACGGTTGCGTCGGCGCCAATGTACACCTCCCAGAGGCGGCTGTTCAGCCGGTTCGCACCGGTGAGCTGCTCGTAGTAGCCGCGCTGCAGCTGCTCCGCGTCCCGGCGGCTGAGTCCGGGGTTTTTCAGCTCCTGCAGAACCTGCGTGCCAGTCGGTGTGACAAAAGCTTCCACCCGTGGCGAGCTGACCGCATAGAGCAGCAGCAGCATCGAAATGGCGGTTAGGGTGGAACGCTTGAACGATTCTTCGCCGGGCTTTTTCGTTGGGAGTGCCACGTCACCCTCCATTCGGGCCGAGAACGGCAGACCACATGCCTAACCATTCCGAAACCGACTCGCTACTCCACAGCGACCAGAGCACGCACATCGCCGCGAAAAAGACCACTGTTTGTACCGCATGCTTCGCATATGCTCGCACCGATCCATCAAATGGCTCCTTTTGTGCTCGCTGCCGGTGGCGCATTTCCAGAACGGTGTTGATCACCAGAAAGAATGCCAGCACGCTCCAGAACAGCACATCTGGCCAGGTGAGCAGGACGGAACCCAGCAACCAGAACCATTGATACGCGTGCAGAAACCACGTGGCGAAAAAAACGAGCAGCGTGGCGCCGATGATACCCGGGAGGATGCCGAATCGACGCAATTCGAAGAAGGCGGGATAGTAGACCACCTTCATCATGAAATCCTTCCAATAGATATTGATTCGTCGCCAGAAGTCCGTAAAGCTGGACGCAAGAAAGAACCAGCGATGCGTTTCAGGTAGCCGGAAACCAAACAGGTGCAGCATGCCGACTATGAGATGGAACTGACCGGAGACGCGAAGATAGAGCAGGTAGTTGGCCACGAGGAAGCGCGCGAGATCGCTGCCGTTACTTACCTGGGCGGGCGAGAGCGCCATATAGGTGTCGACCGCACGATAGACCAGCAGATGGGTCAAGCCGCGGGTCATCCAGAGAATACCGCGCTGGTAGATCTGGTGGCTTTCCTGGTCGTAATACGTGCGCCGGAACATCGTCCAGTCTATGACCGGAAACAGCGGGAAGACCACGTTCGGAAGCAGAAAGAAATACGAGAGCGTGCTGCGCCAGTCCGACGACTCCTTGGCATGCCGCAGATCGTACATGTACACAATGAGCCGAAACATGAACATGGAGCCGAGGATCGGCCAAATCGCGTCAGGCACCGGCCCGGCCCAAGCTCCGCCGCGCATCAGCGCTAGCACTCCTCCTACCATTACGAGCAGTGCGACGCGAGTGAAGTATGCTGTCGGCAGATGACAAATGGCCGCGAGGATGCAGCCGATGCCTACGAGCCACAGTCCGCCCGTGATTCCGAAGACGAGGTAGATCCCGCTCAACGACAACAGCAGAAAAAACGTCATGCGTTGACGCCGCGGGAGAGCCGAGTGGATCACGAAACCGGCCGCGGTGAGTACGAGGATCTTGTCGTGAAAAGCCGGGCTCTCGATTCGGAACGTGCGAGCAACGATCACGAGCAGCACGAGCTGGCCGAAAATGACGGCATGCCGTGCGAGCGCCAGGCCTTGTTCCCGCGCCAACAGCGCCGGTCGCGCTGCCAGGGAGGCGCGTCCGTCAGGGCTGATGAACTCCGCGCTACTCATGGCTGCGGCGACGGCAACGAGCAGCATTACGGTTTGCGCGAGTCCGAACCCGCGTGTTGCGCCGGGCTGGACATAGTCGATTCCGAACGCCGTGGTCGCAGCCACCAAAGCGAGCAGTAAAAGCGAGACGGGCAGCACTCGTGCGAGCACGGAATTCGACGTTGCTGGGTTATTCAAAGGCCGAGTCCGCCGCGAGCGAGCGGTGGTTCTGAGCGCACAGGGTCCTGATGCGCCGTCGCGCGGAAAATCTACGAATCCGAAGCATATTCGGCGGGAGCGTAGTACGCGGCCAGATGGAATCGCGCGATGAAGGTAGCAGGACTCGATCGGCACGGCGATGCACCGGGCGTGCTCAACCGCGCGCGGCGGACAGAACAATGTAAGTGTTGGTACAATAAGAGTGTTGCCACGTCTCAGATTCGGCTGGCAGCTATTTCGGTCCCAATAGCGTCGCTTCAAGTCCACGACTTGCTCTTTTGTGCGCCACACTTGAGTGCGGGTTACAGTTTGACCACCCTCCTTGCTTGATTTCACGATACATTTCCCTTCGTGCCCCGTTTCTCCACCGTCGTCTTCGACTGCGATTCCACACTTTCGGCTGTCGAAGGAATCGATGAGCTCGCCGGCCCCCACCGCGCCGCGATCACAGCGCTGACTGACGCAGCCATGCGCGGCGAGCTGAAGCTGGAAGATGTGTACGGGCGGCGGCTTGCTCTCGTGCGCCCTTCGCGTGACAGACTCGCGTCGCTCGGCGAACTGTATGTGGAGCGGCTGGTTCCGGACGCGCGCGAGACCGTCGCGGCGCTGCTTGCCGAAGGGATTGCGGTGCGGATCGTCTCCGGCGGGTTGCGGCCAGCCGTCCTCGCGGTTGCGCGCTCTCTCGGAGTGCCTGACGAGCACGTCGCGGCGGTGGAGGTGCGCTTCGACCGAGAGGGCGAATTCGCCGGCTGGGACGAGACATCTCCGCTGGCACACACGATGGGAAAGCGGACTCAGTTGGAGTCGTGGGGGAGCGCGCTCGTCCCGCCGGTAATGATCGTCGGCGACGGTGTGACCGACCTCGAGGCACGGCCCCCGGCGAATGCCTTCATCGCTTTTGCCGGTGTGGTTGCGCGCGACGTCGTCACCGCCGCGGCAGATGCGGTAGTTCGCGAGCGATCGCTTGCTCCAGTACTGGCGCTGGCGCTCGGCGGCTCCCCACCGCGCAGTCCGGAGGGCCGCCTCCTGCTCGAGCGCGCCGCAGCAGTTAAGAGCGGCCAGATCGCAACGGAGCGCGATGACCGCGAAGCAGCACCATCGCCCTTGCGTTAGGCTCTCCTGTTCGATCTTCAACTCCCGACCCACTTCACTTGTCTTCCAATATCCTGACCGACAACGCCGCGTACGGCCGCTTCTTTCTTCCAGGTCCAACCGAAGTCCATCCCGATGTGCTGGCCGCTCAGGCTCGTCCAATGATCGGGCATCGCGGCAAGGCAATGGAGGCGCTGCTCGCCGGCGTCCAGCCCGGGCTTCGCGCGCTCTTTCGCACGAGCCGGCCCGTCTACATCGCCACTGCCTCGGCTACCGGCCTGATGGAAGGAGCGCTCCGCAACGGCGCGCGCCGGCGGGTTCTGTCATTGGTCAACGGCGCGTTCAGCGACCGCTTCTTTCAGATCGCCCGCGCCTGCGGACTGGATGCCACCGCGCTCGAGGTGCCGTTAGGATCCGCGCACACTCCGGAGATGCTCGCCGATGCGTTGCGAGCGGGAGATTACGATGCGGTCACCGTAGTTCACAGTGAGACATCGACCGGTGCGCTCAATCCGATCCGCGATCTGGCGCGCGTGGCGCATGAGGCGGGCGATGTCGTGTTGCTGGTAGACAGCGTGACGGGCCTTGCCGGGGCGCAGGTCGAAGCCGATGCCTGGTCGCTCGACTTCGTGCTCACTGGATCCCAGAAAGCTCTCGCGCTACCCCCGGGACTGGCGTTCGGCGTGGCGCAGCCGGGAATCCTCGAGCGCGCCAGGATGAATCCGGCGCGAGGGGTGTACTTCGACTTCATCGAGTTCGAGAAGAACATTCTCAGGAATCAGACGCCTAACACCCCCGCCGTGTCGCTGTTCTACGCCCTCGCCGTGCAGATGGAGCGAATCGCGCGAGAAGGCGTCGAGGCGAGATGGGAGCGGCACGCGGCCATGGCACGGCGGGTTTGGGAGTGGGTCGACCGGATGGCGGCGGGAGGAACAGCGCTCGCCGTGCTGGCGCCTGAAGGCTTTCGCTCGCCGACGGTGACGTGCATAACGCTTCCGCCGGGGCGTACCGGTCCCGACGTGACGAGCGCGATCAAGTCTCGCGGCTTCACGATCGGCAGCGGGTACGGCACGCTCAAGGATGGCTCGGTTCGAATCGGTCACATGGGTGATCACACCGTCGAATCCCTCGACGCGCTGCTGGCAGAACTGGAGGAGGTGCTTGTTCAATGACCGCCAAGGGACCGTTCCGGGTACTCGTTGCCGACAAGATCTCCCTCGACGGCCTGGCACCTCTTCGCGACGATCCGCGCTTTCAACTAGATGAGCAGCAGGGATTGGCCGGCGAGGCACTGGCCCGCGCGATCGAGCCGGTCGATGCCGTCATCGTGCGGAGCGCCACGAAGATCCCGCGTGAGGCGCTTGCCTACGCCACGCGCCTCAAGGTGATCGGGCGTGCCGGCGTAGGCGTCGACACGATCGACGTGGCCGCGGCCACCGAGCGTGGTATCGCCGTGCTCAATGCGCCGGCGGGGAACACCGTTTCGGCGGCCGAGCTCACCTTCGCGTTGATGCTGGCGCGCATTCGCAGAATCGCCGCCGCCGATCGCTCGATGCGTGCCGGAGAGTGGGCGCGCAGCAATTTCGGAGGTACCGAGGTTTATGGAAAGAAACTGGGTCTGATCGGCGCGGGTCGCATAGGCGGTGAGGTAGCGCGGCGGGCTCGTGCCTTCGGCATGCATGTCATGGTTTATGACCCGTATCTCACCGAGGAGCGCGCCGAGGCGCTCGACGTGCATCTAGGTACTCTCGATGAGGTGCTGTCGAGCGCCGATGTAATCTCGCTGCACGTCCCGCTCACCGAGGCCACCACCGGACTGATCGGAGCGGAGCAGTTCGCGCGGATGAAGCCGACAGCGATCATAGTGAACGCCGCGCGCGGTGAAGTCATCGATGAAGATGCCCTGGTAGACGCGTTGAGAGGGAAGCGGATCGCCGGTGCGGCGCTCGATGTGTTCGTCCACGAGCCGCTCCCGGCGGACCACCCGCTGCGATCGTTCGACACAGTAGTCCTGACTCCACATCTCGGCGCGTCTACCGCCGAGGCGCAGGCCAACGTGGCACTCGAGATCGCCGAAGCGGTTCGCGCGGCGCTAGTGGACGGAGATCTCTCGCGTGCCGTCAATGCGCCGGCCATCGGGGGCGAAGCGGCGCGCCGGCTGCGCCCCATGCTCGATCTGGCTCGCCGGCTCGGCGCACTCGCCGCCGCGATGGCCGAGGGGCCGGTGCGGCGTGTAGACGTCCGTTTCGCCGGCGAGGCCAACGACGCGCTCCGTCCGCTGGCGGCCACCGCCCTCGTCGGGGTCCTCGAGAACGTGGTCGGGGCGTCGTACGTCAACTACGTGAACGCGATGCACCTTGCGACGGCGCGAGGAATAGACGTGCGGCAGACTCGTCTGGGACCTAACGTGGATTACGCGGACTATCTGGAGGTGCGGCTCGGGCACAAGGGCGACGAGATCCGAATCGCTGGAGCGCTCCTTGGCGCGCACCCGCGCCTGGTCGCAGTCGGCAACTACCGGGTGAACATCGAGCCTCGCGGCACGCTGGTGCTGCTTCGCAACCGGGACGTACCCGGTGTGATCGGACGTGTCGGTACGTTGCTCGGCAATTCCAGTGTGAACATCGCCGAGTATCATCAGGCGCGGCTCGAGGCTGGCGGGATTGCACTCGGGGTGATCAACGCCGACGGCCGACTATCGGCTGAACTGTGCTCGGCGTTGCGCGCGCTCCCCGAGATGCTCGACGTGCGCCAGGTACAGTTAGGCTAGTCGGAACTCCCGTCGAGCGATATCTCCCACTCGACGACGACGTCCTCGCGCAGAGAGTCGCGTACCGAACAGTACTTGGTGACCGCCAGCGAAACCGCACGTTCGGCGTGAACGCGCTCTATTCCGGCGCCGCCGATGGTGAACCGCAGCATGACATGGCGCAGCCTCCTCGGCGTTCCGTCCACGCGATGGCCAATCACCTCGATCTCGAGCGTCTCGACCGGTGTGCGCCGCTTCGCCAGTATCTCCACGACGTCGATCGCCGTGCAGGCGCCAAGCGCGCTCAACAGCCAATCGACCGGACCCTGCGCAACCTTTCCGTGTCCATCGATTCGGCCCACCGCCCCGCCCGGCCGTCCCGCCTCGAACTCCTCCTCTCCACGCCACGCAACGATCACACGATTGGGCGGACGTTGTGCAGGCGGCGAGGCCGGGCTCGAGTCGCTCATCTCTCGATAGGCATGCGCACGGAGTTCCCCCACTCCGTCCAGCTTCCGTCGTAATTCCGCACGCTCGGGTAACCGAGCAGATAGCGCAGGACGAACCACGTGTGCGATGAGCGTTCGCCGATGCGGCAGTAGGCGACTATGTCCTGATCGGATGAGAAGCCGCACTCACCCTCGTAGATGGCACGCAGCTCATCCGCCGGCTTGAACGAGCCGTCGGGGTTCGCCGCACGGGCCCACGGTACGTTCTTCGCCCCCGGGATGTGCCCGCCGCGCAGAACCCCCTCCTGCGGGTACTCGGCCATGTGCGTCTTCTTGCCGGAGAATTCGTCAGGCGACCGGACATCGACCATTGGCTTTCGCGCCTTCATGTGCGCCAGCGCTTCGTCGCGGAACGCCCGGATCTTCGCGTCGTCGCGCTCGGCGGCCTCGTAATTCGACGCTGGAAATTTCGGTACTTCGGTGGTCATCGGGCGCCCCTCCTGCTCCCACTTCATTCGTCCACCGTCGAGAATCCTGGCGTTGGTGAAGCCGAACAGCTGGAAAACCCAGAACGCGTAGGTAGCCCACCAGTTGTTCTTGTCGCCGTAGAAGATGACGGTCGTCGAGTCGTCGATCCCCTTGCGCCTGAGCAGCTGCTCGAAGCCCTCGCGACTGATGTAATCGCGCGTGAGCGGATCGTTCAGGTCGGCGTGCCAATCGACCTTCTGCGCTCCGGGGATGTGTCCCGTGTCGTAGAGAAGAATGTCTTCGTCGCTCTCGATTATTCGAAGTGACGGGTCGTCGAGGTGATCGGCGAGCCAATGAGTGGTCACCAGCGTCTCGGGGTGGGCGTAGCCCTTCTGCGCAACCGTGTTATCGGTCGACGAAGTATGCGTGGCGGTCATGAGTTCTCCTTACGATTACAGGATGTACGATCAACGCGACTCTTCCGGTCACCGTTCCACATACGCGGAATGTCGAGCCGCTCCCAGCGCCGTGCAACGAGTACATCCGGGCTCGAGCTCCGGTGGTGTTCGCTACTCGAACGCATCTCCGCCGTCGCCCATGACGAGGTAGTCGCGCAACTGCTCGAGGGGAGCGGCGGCTACGCGTCCGGGACGCACAGCGGCCAGGTGCGGTGGGCCGACTTCCACCACCGCGTGCACCTCGTAGATGATCTCCGCCGGATCTTCGAAGTCCACGGCGATGACTTTCGCCACGATCACGTGTCCGTCCCTGAAAGAGAGCCGAACCGTGTGCCCACGGTGGCGAGCGAGCTCGTGCAAACGAATGGAACCGGGAGTCGTGTGCCTGCCAAGTACGAGCGTCTGGTCCATCCAGTGCTCGATCTCCCGAAGCGGGGTCTCCCATCCGGGCTCGATCGGCATCATGTGTCCGTGCCCGAAGTACTCGCGAAAGGGAGCCTTGTACCGTCGTGCAATACGGCGGGCGATTCGCGGCGGAACGTATCGATCCTCGGACGCGGAGACGACGAGCATCGGACAGCGCACCTTCCGCTCGTCGACCTGCACGCCGAACAGGACATCACGTGCGGCCCGTCCGCTGTCAGCGACGAAGCGGCTCTGGACGGCGGCACGCCGGTCGGCGGCGACCCTGTTGAGCGCGACCGCCGCGTTATCCTCGAACCTGGGAAGCAGCGGACGGCCCGAAAGGATGGTAGGCAGATACCGCGGCTGCCGGCGGATCAGCTCCCAGCTCATCAGCGGGATGCCGCGCGGCGGGGCGGAGCATACGAGCGCGGCCGCACGAACAACCTGCTCTTCGGCCAGGCGCTGTGCGACCAATCCACCTAACGAGTGTCCGATCACTACGGGCAGCGGCGAAGGTGGGCCGGCGTCGGCCGCGGGCGGCGGGCCCAGCGGTGCAGCGGACGTGTGATCGCTGGCAATCGTCCGGGCAACCTCCAGCGCATCCTCGACGTATGCGGCAAAGGGCACCCGGCCGATGTCGAGCACCGGCCGGCTGCCGTAGTGACCGCGGAAGTTCAGAGCATAGGTGGTATATCCCTGTTTCAGCAGAAATCGTTGATAGTTCTCGAATACCCACGCGCCGGCGTTGAGCCCAGGGAGCAGCAGCACGGGCGGAAGCGCCGTCGGACGCGACGGCTGCTCGACCGCGACGATCAGATCGGAGAAGGAGAGGAGATCCATGAGAAGCGCGGGCGGGGCGACGCGCGACGAGGGAGCCGGGAGAGCAATGCAGGAGGAAATGTGAGTGGCGTTCGCTAGGCTGGCCAACGATTTTATACGGTAGCGTCGATCAGAGTAAGAGGCCAACATGGTGAAGCCGTGGCTGCATTTCGCACCCCGAGGATGGCCGCGTCCGCCTTCTGCGGCAGCGAGCTCTTGCTGTGTATGTGTCACATCGAATATAAGGTCGTTCCGGCCCGTTACCTCAGCAGGAGCTCGCCACCGGCATGACACCCGCTCCTGAGCCACGAATGGATCCGTACTCGCGGCACATCCTGGTCTGTACCGGGGCGTTCTGCTCTCCGGACCGCCTGGGTGGCGAGCTGTACGCTCTGCTTCCGAATCTGCTCGAGCGTGCCGGACTGCTATTTGGCCCGCAAAGGGCGAAGCGAGGAGAAACGCCGTGCCTCGGGGTGTGTGCCGGCGGGCCGATCGTGGTGGTCTATCCGGAAGGAACGTGGTATGCGGGAGTCACGCCGGCACTGCTGGCTCGCATCGTCGATGAGCACCTGCGAGACGGACGCGTGGTGGAGGAAGCAGTGTTTCACCAACTGGCGTGCGCTCCTGACCGACCAGATCTCCGGTGATGCCGACCGACATAACGACTAGACGACCTTACACGAGAAACGGCCGCGCATTGCGCGGCCGTTCTTCCCCGACCCCCGCCCCCCGACCCCCTCGGCCCCCGCCTACGACATCGCCAGCAGCTTATCAACCCGCTCCGCCATAGGCGGATGCGTGGAAAAAAGCTTGCTGAAGCCTGTACCATGGGCTGCCAGCGGGTTCACCTGGGCTAGCGGCGCCGCGGCTGGCGACAATTGCATCGGAATCCGCCGCGAGGCTGCTTCCAGCTTCCGCAACGCATTTGCCAGGCTTTGCGGTTGCCCGGAGATCTGCGCGCCAAGAGCATCGGCCTTGAACTCCCGCTGCCGGCTGATGGCCAGCTGGATCAGTGTCGCCGCTATCGGCGCGACGATTACCATGAGCAGCCCGGAGAGAGGGCTGGAATCCTCATCCCCGCCCATGAACATGCCGAACCAGGCGAGGTTGGTGATCGCGCCGGCCAATGTGGCCGTCACGGTCTGCAGCAGCATGTCCCTGTTCTTGATGTGCGCCAGCTCGTGGGCGATCACTCCCTCGAGCTCATCCCTCCCCATGATCTGCAACAGGCCTTCGGTCACGCAGACAACTGCGTGCTTCTCGTTGCGGCCGGTCGCGAAGGCGTTAGGCTGCGCGTGCGGCGCGATCGCCACCAGCGGCATCGGCAGGCCGGCGCGCTGTCGGAGCCGGTCCACCATCGCGTAGAGCTCCGGTGCCGCCGCCGCGTCCACCACCCTCGCCCGGTACATCCGCAGCACCATCTTGTCCGAACTGAAGTAGGCGAAGAGGTTCATCCCCGCCGCCAGCACGAACGCCATCATCATTCCGCTCTGTCCGCCGAATGTCCCGCCGAGCGCTACCAGCAGCGCGGTCATGCCGGCCATCAGCGCAAAGACCTTAATGTTGTTCATCGCTCCTTCCGGATGTGTCTAAATGTCGGGGTTAATACCCCCTTGTGGCGCGGGTGTTCGAGATGAGAGAAGCGGGTTGCGAGAACAGCTGACTCAGAGTGGCGTACAGCTGCCGTTCTCCGGCAGTTCTCGCAACTCGCTTCTCTCATCTCGCGATCATTTCCTTTCTATCCCGTCCCTTATATCCAACAGAATTTCGAAGTACAGTTGTTCCCGCCGGTAGGCGAAGTCGAGCGTCTGCATCTGGGCGCTGTCTTCTGATGCCTTGGCGCGCTCGAACGCTTCGCGGTACATCTCGTCGAGATTGGCGAGGATTCGTTCGCGGGCTCGGGACATGATGGGTACTCTCGTGATCGCGGTGGAAGTGAGCCGCGGCACCTCATCGCCGGCCGTGCGGCGCACGGGCTCGTCGGGATTGAGGAGTCGTTTGACGGCGCCAAGGAGGACGCGGCGCGGGTTGAGCGGCAAACCGGGCATCTCGTTCGCTAAGCTACTCCCCCGCGAACGTACCGAGAAGCTGGAAGTCGCTCAATCGGGGTTTGACGCGTCCGGGAGTGGTCTATTCGCTGCTCCCGCATCGGCGGCTTCCTGCACCAGGTTGCGTTTCGGCGGGATCATCAGTGAGAGCACTATCGATGCCGACAACGCGATGAGGATCACGCCCAGCGACACGAGGATCGGCACGTGGAGCCAATCCTCAATCAGCATTTTTACTCCGACGAACGTGAGTATCACCGCCAACCCGTACCGCAGCAGGTGGAATCGATCGACGACGCCGGCCAGGAGAAAGTACATCGATCGCAATCCGAGTATGGCGAAAACGTTCGAGGTATAGACCAGGAATGGATCGGTCGTCACCGCAAAAATCGCCGGTATCGAATCGACGGCGAAAATCAGATCGGTGAACTCGACCAGCAGCAGCACGAGAAACAGGGGAGTCGCCACGAGCCGTCCCTCTTCGCGGGCGAAGAACTTCTGCTCGTAATAGCGATGAGTGAACGGCAGCCAACGCCGTGCCCCGCGCATTACGGGATTGGTTTCGGGATCGAACTCCGTATCCCCGTGCATCGCCATTCTCACGCCGGTGACCACTAGAAAGGCGCCGAAAATGTACAGGATCCAGTGGAACCTCTCGATGAGCAGCGCGCCCACTCCAATGAACGTGCCACGCATTACGAGCGCGCCGAGGATCCCCCAGAACAGCACGCGATGCTGGTACTTCTGTGGAATGCCGAAATAGGCGAAGATGAGGACGATGACGAAGATGTTGTCGATGCTCAACGACTCTTCGATCAGGTAGCCGGTGATGAAGGTGAGGGCGACCTGGCGTCCTTCGAGGAAGTACAGTCCAACCGCGAAAACGAGGGCCAGAGAAACCCACACGGCCACCCACATCCCCGCCTCGCGCGGATGCACGACGTGCGCCTTCCGATGGAAGACGCCCAGGTCCAGCGCGAGCATGATGAGCACGAAGGCGTTGAAGCCGACCCAGAACCAGATGTTCGTCTCCACGCCAGCGGTCCCCCTGCCGCGCTCGCGCGGCCGGATGAATAAAGGCGAGCCCCCGCGGCGCACGCGCGCCGCAGTGGTCTCGCCTCACAATTCGGCCGACCGGGGAACTCGACATTCCCGTCTTGACGATCGGACGTACCGGCGGCTGATCCGCCGGCAGGCTACTCCCCACAGCCCGAAAGCTCGCCGGGCTGCGGAGTGGAAGCAAGCGCAAGAAAAGAACGGCGGGAAATGGGAAAAGGGAAACGGGAACGGAGGAGTTGCCGCTTCCCGTTTCCCGTTTCCCGCCGGTACCTTCCATTTCCCGTTTCCCATTTCCCATTTCCCGCCGTTCCTCCGCCATGCGATTCTCACCCCTGATACTCCTGATCCTCGCAATGCCGCTACCAGCACAGGATTCCCCGACGGTCTCGCTCGCTATAGTCAATGCCCGCGTCTGGACCGGCGACGAGCGCCGGCCTTGGGCCGATGCGATCGCGGTGAGCGGCGAGCGGGTTGCCGCCGTCGGCTCGAGCGCGGAAATCCGAAAGCTCGCGCAGAACGGCGCACGCGTCATCGATGCGCAGGGCGGCATGGTGGTTCCCGGGTTCATCGACTCGCACGTGCATTTCATCACCGCCGGCCACCAGCTCGCCTCGGTGCAGCTGCGGGATGCCGCGAGTCCGGCCGAATTCACGGCTCGGATCAAGGCGTTCGCCGCAACCGTGCCGGCCGGTACCTGGATCACCGGCGGCAACTGGGATCACGAGAACTGGGGGGGTGAGCTCCCGCGGCGCGATTGGATCGACAGCATCACGCCGAACCATCCGGTTTGGGTCACTCGTCTCGACGGGCACATGAGCCTCGCCAACTCCGCGGCCCTCCGCGCGGCAGGAGTCACTCGTGAAGCACCCGATCTTTCCGGCGGTACGATCGTTCGGGATCAGCGCGGGGACCTGACAGGCGTTTTCAAGGACAACGCGGCGGGCCTGGTCGGTCGCGCCGTTCCCGGTGCTACAGCGGCGCAGGACGACCGCGCGCTCGAAGCCGCCATGCGTTACGTGGCGGAGCGGGGCGTCACCTCGGTGCACGACATGGGATCATGGGACGACATGGCCGTGTACCGGAGGGCGCACGCCGCCGGTCGCCTCACGACGCGTATCTACGCCGGCGTGCCGCTCGCCAGTTGGGAGCGGCTCCGCGACACGGTCGCCGCAGAGGGGCGGGGCGATGCGGTGTTGCGAATCGGCTTGCTCAAGGCGTTCGTGGATGGCTCGCTAGGCTCGCACACCG
Organism: uncultured Gemmatimonadaceae bacterium; assembly: GCA_964584905.1. Classification (GTDB taxonomy): domain Bacteria; phylum Gemmatimonadota; class Gemmatimonadetes; order Gemmatimonadales; family Gemmatimonadaceae; genus JALZIF01. The sequence goes on from CAZPCC010000007.1 coordinate 24,618, forward strand.
CCGCATTCCACGAGCCTTTCACCGACGTGCCGACGGACACCGGCCTGATCGTGACGTCCCCCGAAGTGTTGTACGAGCGGGTGGCCGCCGCCGATCGCGCGGGACTGCACGTTGCCGTCCACGCCATTGGGGACCGTGCCATCGATCTCCAGCTCGACATCTTCGAACGTGTTGCTCGCGAACACGGGGCGCGCGACCGTCGCTTTCGCATCGAGCACGCTCAGCACATTGCCCCCGCAGACCTTCCGCGATTCGCTACGCTGGGTGTCATCGCCTCGATGCAACCGTACCACGCAATCGACGATGGGCGGTGGGCTGAGCGCGTGATCGGACCGGAACGCATCAAAACGACCTACGCGTTCCGTGCGCTACTCGATGCGAATGCGAGGGTGGCGTTCGGCAGCGACTGGTTCGTCGCGCCCCCGACGCCACTCGAGGGGATCTATGCGGCGGTTACGCGCAGAACGCTCGATGACGCCAACCCGGGTGGATGGGTCCCCGCTCAGAAAATCACGGTCGATGAAGCACTTCGCGCGTACACACGCGATGCCGCGTTTGCCAGCTTCGAAGAGGACGAAAAGGGCAGACTCGTCCGCGGCAAGCTCGCCGACCTCGTGCTACTCGACCGCGACCTGACGCGTATCCAACCGGAAACCATTCGCGATGCCCGAGTGGTGGCGACGGTCATTGGAGGAAAGATCGTTTACGAGCGGTAGGCGACACAGACGGGAAAGGGGAAACGGGAAAGGGGAAACGTTATTCCTTTCCCGATTCCCGATTCCCGATTCCCGATTCCCGATTCCCGATTCCCGCGTTCCTCACGGCCTATACCGCTTCACCGTCGCCTTCTCGATCTCCTCGGCCGTGAACGGTACGCGCTTCAGTTCGCCGCGCGCGAACATCTCCGCCTGGCTATCGAAGTATGGCGAGTCTTCGTTGGGGGTCTGCCCATAAGCGAGGACCGACCACGCTCGGGGCACGTCGCCGAACTCCACGGCGAGTATCCAGCCGTCGCCGCCCGCCGCCACGCGCTTGCCGTCGGGCGCGTCGCGGAAGGAGAGCACCCGGAAACACCCTAACGCACCACTGCAGCCGCTCACCGGCACGTCGACCTTGCCGCGGCGCACGCGATGCACGTCGCCCCAGGCGACGTTCCAGGCGCCGAAACGCCGTGTCGATTCCTCCACCGCGGCCGTGAACGCCTCGGCTGCCTTCTGCTGATCCGCCAGTCCACGCGGAGTCGTCAGCGGTTCCTCGAGCGACCACGGCTCCATGAACATCCCATCCGAGCCGCCAACCGACTGCTGATACCTCCTCACCCAGGTCTCGAATAGAACTCCGCCTCTGCTCTCGATGCGGGTGGTGGCGTCCCATTCCTCTATGAGCGCGATCGCCGAGTCGACGACCGGGGTGGTGGTACCGGCACGCACCGCTGCGACCAGATCGCCCTTGACCCGCTCGGCCATCATCATTCGCGGCGAGTGCTTGAGTGCGAGAATGTCCTCCATTGTCAGGCGGGCCTTCGTTCTGTGGATCAACGAGACCCCCAGCTGACTGCGAAAACGCAGTTCCGGTTCGGGAAAGTTCGCCGGAAAGCTGGAGCTGAGGAGCGGCTGGTTCAGGTTGGTGAGGTGGTACGTGTCGTTCTCGTTATGTATGTAGCCACCCCTTGGATTGAGCAGCTGGGGCAGGGAGTCGAACGGCACGATCCTCGTCCATACCTCGCTCGTCCTGCTCGCCGGTATGGCCAGCGTGTCGCCGCCCGACGCATGCGGGAGCGAGGGAATGAGCGCGTTCCATACGTAGAAGATGTTTCCGGCGCGGTCCGCATAGGTGAAGTTCGAGTTGAGGCGCGTGTTCATGCGCATCGCCTCCTTCCATTCCTCGAGCGACTTCGCCCGCATCATGCGAAGGAACTGCTGACCGGCGCGGTATTCCATGTCGGCGGCGCGGCGATAGACGTAGATCTTGCCGTTGCCTCGGTGGATGACGGGTCCTAACGGAGTTCGCCAGAATTCGCGAGTGTCCGTGCCGATCGCATCGCCATTGCGATAGGGGACAGTCACAACCTGGCGTTGCAGCGCTACCGACGTGCCATCGAACAGGTAGTGATCCGGCCTCTCCGGGTCGGCAGTCAGTTCGTAGACCTCATCCAGATCGGGCCCGTTGTTCGTGGTCGAAAAGCCGAGGTAGCGGTTGAAGCCGCCGATGACGGTGAACGGACCGCCGATTCTGAAGTCACCGTAGAAATCGATCACGCCGGGGACGATGAGATGTCCCTCGTAATAGCCGGCGTCCCACGATAGATGCGGATTGCGCAGCAGCACCGCCTTGCGCGAAGCGGTGCGGCTTGGGGCAAACGCCCAGGCGTTCGAGCCTTCGTCTTCGTTTGGCCCTTCGGCCCGCCGGCTGCCGCTGTCAGTCGTCAGGCGCGCGAGTATCTGGCGTGCCGCGCGGCTGCTCGCCTGGCTCACATCGCGCGCGGCGATGTCATAGGGCGTGAAATCGGGCTTGATCTCCGGCGGCAGCGTGCCGGGGTGCTTTCGTATGTACCTGTTGACGCCTTCGGCGAATCCTTCGTACACCGCTCGCGTGTCGGCGTCGAGCGTGGGGTACATGTCGACCGCCCGGTCGTATCCAAGGTGCCTCTCATGGTCGCCGTCAATGCTGTCGATACCGAACGCCATGCCCATTCCGCCGCGCCCACGCAGAAGGCCAAGCGGCACCCGAACTCCGTAGTCTTCCATCTGCACGTACGCCAGACCGAACGCGGCGGCCCTGAGGTTCTCGCCGGTGATGTGCGGCACTCCGTGAACCGTGCGTCGAATCTCTACCTGCGACGCCAGCTCGTCAGGCGTTTGCGAGTGTACACTCAGCGGGAGTGCAGCGAGGAGGAGCGGAACGAGGTATCGCATGGACATTCGGGCAGGAGAGGGCTGAGCCGGAGGGCTGAAGAAGCGCTTGCGACGCGCTGAAAGGTCTACGCGTGAGTGGCGAGGAGTGATGGACCCGGTAGGATACGCGATCGACCCATCAGAACCCTGAGGAACCCGATTCCCGACTCCCCGATCCCTGTTCCCGGGCACCCCTCTTGCCTCCAGATTGAGCCGACCTCAACTCAATTGGAGCGTTCCGCATGCCGTTCCGCCTCGAATCCATTGCTCGCCTGGCATTTTGCGCTGCCACCGTAGCCGTACTCGCCGGTTGCGGCGGCGGCAGCGACGCCGACGTCGAAGAAACGGCCGAGGCGGGCGGAGCCGCATCGGCGAATGCTGCCAGTGATCTGCGCGATGTCTCCAACTACGAATTGCGCATGGGGCAGGTTGACAAGTACTACGAAGCCTACCGGAACATAGGGGAGGCCATGAAGGACATGACTCCGCAGCAGCGCCAGGCGCTGGACATGGACGCGAGCGAAGCAGACATGAATACGTACGTCTCGCGGCTCGAGGGACAACCGGCGATCAACTCGGCGATTCGCGACGCCGGCCTCTCCGCCCGCGAGTTCTCACTCATACTCTGGTCCATGCTTCAATCCGGCATGGCGGCAGCCGTGCTGGACATGCAGCCTAACGCCAATCAGGATTCGCTTGTGCGAGAGATGGACGCCAACATGGGCAACGTGAAATTCATGCGCGATAATGAAGCCGAGTTGCGCCGGAAGCAGGAGGCACTGCAGGCGGACGTGGAGAAAATGGGCGTGTCGGGAGATCAGTAGTACTCTGGGTCGGGGTCGGGGGGCGGGGGTCGGGCGTCGGGGGCAGTGGAAAAGGAATGGGCGCCGTGCGGCGCCCCTTTTTTTCGCTGCGTTGAAGCTTACTCGACCCCCGACCCCAAACCCCCGACCCCCGAAACTCACCACGCCACTATCTCGAGATATGCCTTCCGGAAGTCCTCCACCTGCGGCAGAATCGCATCCTCGAGTGTTGGGGCGTAGCCCACGAAGGTGTCGGTCGAGCCGATCCGATTGACCGGGGCATCCAGCCACGCGAAGCAGTCGCTGGCAATCGCCGCGGCGATCTCTGCGCCATAGCCCCACGAGATCGAGTCTTCGTACGCCACGACCACCCGGTGCGTCTTCTGTACCGAGGCGAAAACCGCTTCCCGATCCCATGGTGACAGCGACCGCAGGTCTATCACCTCGGCCGAGATTCCCTGCTCATCGGCAAGCTGGTTGGCCGCAACGAGCGCCCGCTGGACCGTCGCACCGTACGTCACCACCGTCAAGTCGCTGCCTTCGCGCACCACTCGCGCCTTGCCGAACGGGATCATGAAGTTCGGTCCGGGATACTGCGACTTGTTATAGGTCTGACGATACAGATGCTTATGCTCGAGGAATATCACCGGGTCCTCGCACCGTATCGCGGTGCGCAGCAGCCCGTTGGCATCGAGAGCCGTGCTCGGGCAGATCACCCTGAGCCCCGGGCAGTGAGTGAACAGCGAGGCGCCGGTCTGCGAATGGTAGATCGCTCCCCGGATGTAGCCGCCGTACGTCACGCGCACCACCACCGGCGACGCGAACGTGTTGTTCGAGCGCCAGCGCATCGTCGCCAGCTCGTTGCGGATCTGGTGGTATGCCGGCCAGATGTAGTCGAAGAACTGGATCTCCACGACGGGCTTGAATCCTCGTAAGGCAAGCCCGATTGCCCGGCCGACGATGTTCGCCTCGGCCAGAGGTGTATTGAAAACACGGACACCCCCGAACGCCTTCTGAAGCCCCCATGTCACCTTGAACACGCCGCCCTTGCCCTTCACATGCTCGAGATGCTGCTCGCGGCTCGCGTCGGCCACATCTTCGCCGAATAGAAGCACCCGCGGATCGCGCCGCATCTCATCGCGCATGCAGGTGTTGAGCAGGTCAACCATCGTCGTCGGATTTCCCTCGAACTGCGGATCCTCCTCCGTGTCGAACTGCTCGCTGGTCGGGTCGACGTCAGGCGAATACACGCCGAACATCACCGTTTCCGGGCCGGGCTGCTCCTGGCCGAGCGCGTCGTCGGTCGCGGCCTGCACCAGTTCGTCCGCTTCCGCCCTGATCTGTACTATGTCTTCTTCCGTGGCAACGCCTTCCCGGATAAGCCACGCCGGAAAAACGGTCACAGGGTCGCGAGCCGCATCCGCTTCGCGCTCGACAGGCGGACGGTACATCGTTTCGTCATCCGACAACGAATGGGAGTATGGGCGAATTACATGCGCGTGCACCAACGCCGGTCCCTTTCTCTGGCGCGCGTACGCTACCGCCTTCTTCATCACTTCGTAGGAAGCGACGAAGTCGCAACCATCCACTTCCTGCACGTAAAGGCCTGGAAAGCCCGCTACCAGCTTCGAGATCGATCCGCCCGCTGTGCTCACTTCTACCGGGACGGAGATCGCGTAGCCGTTGTCCTCGACCAGATACACAACGGGTAGTTTCAGATTACAGGTCGTGTTCAGCGATTCCCAGAACTCTCCCTCGCTCGTCGTGCCGTCCCCGGTCGAGACGTACGCGACCTCGTCGCTCTCGAACCCCTCGGTAATGTCGAGCAACCTGGCCCGCATCGACGCCTCGGCAGCGCCGGTAGCATGTAGAAACTGCGTTCCAGTGGGCGATGAGCTCGAGACGATGTTGAGCTCCTTGTGGCCCCAGTGGCTGGGCATCTGCCGGCCACCTGAATTGGGGTCGACCGCGGCCCCCACTGCTTCGTAGAGCATCTCGGCAGGCGTCATTCCCAGCGCGAGGCACAGTGCGCGATCCCGGTAATACGGAAAGAACCAGTCGTATCTGGCTTTCAGCACCATTCCCGCGGCGGCCAGCACCCCCTCGTGTCCGGCGCCGGAGATCTGAAAGAAGATCTTGTTCTGCCGCTTGAGCTGGATCTCCTTGTCGTCGAGCCGCCGGGACGTGTAGATGATCCGAAAGGCATCGAGCAGCTGTTCACGCGAGAGTCCGGATAAGCCTTTCTTTTCTGCGCGCGTCGAGGTGGCCATGAGTCTGGAATCGGAGTGGTGAGGTTGCGTCAAAGATAGCCGAAGCGGGGATACGGTGGCGAGTTGGAGTTGCCAGATGAAAGTTGCGAGTTGCGAGGAAGTACCGAACCGCGTGACTCATCGGCCAACTCCTTGCATGTCAACCGTTTCCACACGTCCTTTCGCACTTCGCCTACTCGTTTCTCGCATCTCTCATCTCTCTCTCATGTCCCTCCCTTCACACTGCATCTTCTGCGACATCGTCCAGGGCGGTGCCGAAGTCTCGGTCTGCTATGAGGATGCGGAGTCGCTCGCATTCATGGACATCCAGCCCGTCAATCACGGACATACCCTCGTCGTGCCGCGGCAGCACTACGAGTCGTTTGCGGATCTGCCGGCCTCACTCGGCGCGCACCTCTTTCGAGTGGCGATGGAGCTCGGGCCGGTGGTCCGGCGCGTGTCCGGGGCACCGGGACTCAACCTGATCGTGTCGAGCGGCGCCGCTGCGGGGCAGGATGTCTACCATTTTCACGTCCACCTCATCCCCCGCCGGGAGGGCGATGGTTTTGACGTGCCGCTCCCATTTCCGGGGTCCGCCATGCCCGACCGGACGGTCCTCGACGCAATCGCCGCGCGCATAATCTCGGAGCTCCGGGACCCAACTCGTGCCCGCTGATGGCTAGGAATAGGAAACAGGAAGTAGGAAATAGGAAATAGGAATAGGAAATAGGAAATGGGGAACAGGAAATGGGGAACAGGAATAGGAGACAGGTCAGAATCAAAAAAACGGAGCGCCCTTGGCGCCCCGTTTGAATTAGATGAGCACGACCATGTCGCCGAACTGTCTCAATCCTCCCCTCAATTCCTGATTCCTAACCCTATTCTATCCCTTCCTATTTCCTAATTCCTATTTCCTGATTCCTGATTCCTACTCCGATCCCGCCCGCACCGCCGCCACCGCGGCGGCCAACTGTTCAGCCATCGCGCTGAGCTGGGTCGCGGCGCCATCGAGTGCCTGGATCGCTCGCACCTGCTGCACACTTGCCGCGGCGACGGAGTCTGTTTCCGCTGTGGCCTGACGGGCGTCGGCCTTCGCCGCGGCCATCGTCTGCGCCATAACCCCCGCGCGCAAGGCGTTCTCGCGCGCAGCATCCGCAATGCGTC
>CAZPCC010000008.1:0-44371 GCA_964584905.1 uncultured Gemmatimonadaceae bacterium
GGCGGGCACGGTCGAACACGTCGAGCAGTTCGATGCGGGGCAGGTCGTACCGCGTGAATCGGTGCTTCGGCTGGCGGGGCCGGTGACGGTGAGCAGCGACGTGTATCCCTGGATGAGGGCCTGGATCCACGTTTTCGACCATCCCTATGCGACCGTCACCGGGCGCGACGGCGCGTTTGCGCTCGACTCGATCCCCCCGGGCGAATACACGCTGGCATTCTGGCACCCGTCCGCCGGCCGGCGAGACACCACGGTGACTCTGGCAGGCGGAGACACGTTGCAACTGCGATTCGAGCTCCGTATCAGCGCAGAGTAAGAAATTCGCGAGGTTGGTTCCCGCCCGTGAATCTTCGCCACATACTACCGATACCGACCGCGCGGGCTGAACGGCCTGAGTTCTTCAGGGATCTCAGAGAGTCGTTCTCGAGATGCGCCACGTAAGTATTGGTCAACAGCCCGAAACTCGCGGCTGCTCGATTTCAACAAGGACAGGAGTAAGGACGCTGCGCCATATTCTCCGCGCCCTCCGCGTAACCTCCGCGCTGAAATGCTGGACGTTCTGCCGCAAACGATGCCTGTCGCAAAATCCGCAACTCGGCAACCACTCACTGAAATCCCGGAAGACCCCGTTCTCATTTCTCGATCACGTCCACTCCCTTTCTCAACTGCCATGCGAGTCCTCACAGCTTGTGCGAGCGTACTCCTCATCGCTCTGCCCCTTGTTTCGGCCGCCGGTCAACGGCCGGAGGGAGGGGGCAGCGCCAAGGCGGAGTTGCCACTGAAGCCAACGCGCACGGCGAGCTTCACGACGACCGAAGGATCGTGGGTCTCGCTCGATCTGTCGCCTAACGGTGAAACGATCGTTTTCGATCTGGTCGGCGATCTGTACACTATTCCTGCCGCCGGCGGAAAGGCGACGCGGATCTCCGAGGGGATGGCATTCGATGGGCAGCCCCGATATTCGCCCGACGGCACCAGGATCGTGTACGTGAGCGACCGCAGCGGGTCGGACAACCTGTGGGTCATGGATGCCGACGGCAAGAATGCCAGGGCAATCACGAAAATGGAGAAACGGCAGTTCGTTTCTCCGGAGTGGACGCCCGACGGCAAGTACATCGTCGTCTCGCGCAACAACTCCATGTTCGCGCCGCTGTACGACCTGTATCTCTATCACGTGGATGGCGGGAGCGGGATCAAGATGACGGGCGCGCCAAGCGGTGGCAGCGGCCCACCCGCTCAGGGACCGCCGGGCGGTGGCGGCCCGAACAATTACGTGGGCGCGGCGTTCGGCAACGACCCCCGATACGTGTACACGGCGGCGCGCCAGGGAACCGGCGGGTACAACCAGACATCGCTCGGCTGGCAGGTCGCGGTCTACGATCGCGAAACCGGCCAGCTGCACCAGCGCACCTCGTCGTTAGGTAGCGGAATGCGGCCGGTGGTGAGCCCCGATGGACGATGGCTCGTTTACGCCACGCGCGATGTCAGCGTGACATCGCTCCGCGTGCGCGATCTGGAAACAGGGGACGAGCGATGGCTGGCGCGCGACGTGCAGCGCGACGACCAGGAATCCCGGTTCGTGCGCGATCTGATGCCGGGCATGAGCTTCTCTGCCGATAGCCGGAACCTGCTGACCGCGCACCACGGAAAGATCTGGCGAATCGCGATCGCAAATGGTCAGGCGACCGAGATCCCGTTCGAAGCCGATCTTGCCATCGAGATGGGACCGCTCGTCAGCTCGGCGATGCCGTACAACGATTCCTCGCTTGTAGTGAGTCAGGTGCGCAACCCGCGGCCGAGCCCGGATGGCAGGAGGATGACGTTCACCGCGCTCGACAAGCTGTGGGTGATGGATCTGCCCAACGGCACTCCGCGCCGCCTGACGAACAGCGCCCAGGGGATCGGCGAGCACGATCCGGCCTGGTCGCCGGACGGGCGGCACATTGCCTATGTGACCTGGACGGAGGAGGGAGGACGGCTGCAGCGGGTGCGCAGCGATGGCCGCGGCGCGGCGGAGCCGCTCACCGAGCGCGCGGCGTTCTACGAAAAGCCGGTGTATTCGCCGACAGGCTCACGCATCGTCGTCAAGCGTGGCCCCCGGCTTCCCCGGATCGAGGAGCAGGGCGGCGCCGGCGGCATGGAGCTGGTCTGGCTGCCCGCGTCAGGCGGTGAGGCTCGGGTAATCGTGCCGCTGAGCCGAAATGGTCAGGCCCACTTCGCCGATGATACGACGCGCGTCTATCTGTACGACTCGCGGGACGGGCTCATGTCGATGCGCTACGACGGCACGGATCGCAAGTCGCACGTGAAGGTTACCGGCTACGTCGATGCCCGGCAGGCATCACCACGACCCACGCCCGCCGACGAAGTACTTATCTCGCCGACCGGCGACCGCGTACTGGTGCAGGCCGACAACCACGTTTACGTGGTACCACTTCCCATGATCGGCGGCGAAACGCCAGCGGTATCGGTGGCCAACCCGGCCAACTCAGCGGTCCCCGTACGCAAGCTCTCGCGCGTGGGCGGCGAGTTCATCGGCTGGAATCGCGACGGTCAGGGCGTGCATTACGCGCTAGGTCGCACCGTATTCCTCTACGACCTGCCCAGAGCGGATTCGCTGATCCGGGATTCGACGGCACGCGCCGACTCGATCGCACGGGAACGCGGTGACTCGGCCGCTACGGATACGGTCACCCCGATGCGGGTTGCCGCCGCCGACTCGGCGAAGGCGGATTCGGCCAAACCGGTTTACGAGCCGCAGCGGATAGACGTCGAAATTCGTGTAACCAAGGACCGCCCCAGCGGTGTGGTTGCCCTGCGCGGTGCACGCATCATCACGATGAAGGGCGATGAGGTGATCGAGAACGGCGACATTGTCGTGACCGGCAATCGCATAACGGCGGTGGGGGCGCGGGGAGCTGTAACGATTCCGGCAGGCGCGCACGAGGTGGACGTCAGCGGTACCACCGTAATGCCCGGCTGGATCGACGTCCACGCGCACATCTGGCCCGCGTTCGGTGTGCACCGCACACAGGTGTGGGAGTACGCTGCCAACCTGGCGTACGGAGTCACCGCCACTCGCGATCCGCAGACGGCGACGACTGATGTGCTTTCCTACGGTGACATGGTGGAGACGGGGGAGCTGGTCGGCCCGCGCATTTTCTCCACCGGCCCAGGCGTATTCTGGTCCGATGACATCAAGAGCCTCAAGGATGCGAAGGATGTGCTGCGCCGATACACCGAGCACTATCACACGCACACCATCAAGCAGTACATGGTCGGCGACCGCAAAGTGCGTCAGTGGGTCATCATGGCGTCGAAGGAAGTGGGGCTGACGCCGACTCTCGAGGGCGGGCTCGACTTCCGCAAGAACCTGACGGAAGCGATCGACGGTTACGCCGGCACCGAGCACTCCTTTCCTATCGCGCCGCTGTACGAGGACGTGATCAAGGTGCTGGCCGAAAGCGGTATTACCTACACCCCGACGCTTCTCGTGCAGTATGGCGGTCCGTGGACGGAGAACTACTGGTATCAACGCCATGACATCACCGCCGATGAAAAGCTCAAGAGGTTCGTTCCGCCCAACGAGCTCCTGTCGCGCGGTCTGCGTCGTCCCGGATGGTGGCATGAGAACCAGTACTCCTTCGCGTTGCTCGCGGAACAGGCGAAGAAGCTGGTGGAGGCGGGCGGAAAGGTTGGACTCGGCAGCCACGGGCAGCTTCAGGGGCTTGGCGTCCACTGGGAGCTGTGGACTATCGCGTCAGGCGGAATGAAGCCGATGGACGTGCTGCGCGTGGGAACCATCTTCGGTGCCGAAGCCATTGGCCTGAACCAGCACATGGGAACGCTCGAAGGCGGCAAGCTGGCCGATCTGCAGGTGCTGAATGCAAACCCGCTGGACGACATTCGTAACACGACATCAATCCGCTACGTGATGAAGAACGGACGCCTCTACGATGCCGGTACGCTTGCGGAAGTCTGGCCGCGTCAGCGGCCGGCACCGCGGTTCTGGTGGGAGGACGAGGAGAACGTGGTAGTGAATGGCGGGAGATGAACTATAGGGAATAGGGAATCGGGAATCGGGAATCGGGAACGAATATCGGTAGATGGAGCGCGCACGGATTGTCGTTCTCCTATTCCGATTCCCGATTCCCCATCCATTCCCGCTGTCCCTCTATCGCCCCACCATCCGATCCACCGCCATGGCAAGGAACAGCAGCGCCAGATAGAGCAGAGAGAACTTGTACAGGCGCCAGGCGGGAGCAGTCCACTGCGTGGCGCGCAGCACTCTGACCACGTCGGCGAGCAGCCAGGCGCCTAGCGCGGAGGCTGACACGAGATAGATCATCCCGAACGCGCCGAACGCCACCGGCAGCAGCGTGATGGGGATTAGGATCAGCGTGTACCACAGCATCTGCCACCGCGTCTCGCGCTCGCCCCACACGAGCGGCGCCATCGGGATGCCCGCGCGGCCGTAGTCGGCCTGCTTGTTGAGCGCCAGCGCCCAGAAGTGCGGGGGCGTCCAGTAGAAAACGATCAGGAAGAGGTAAAGCGCGGTGAGATCGAGCTGGCCGGTAACGGCAGCCCACCCCACCAACGGCGGGAATGCGCCGGCCGCGCCACCAACGACGATGTTCTGGGGCGTACGCCGCTTGAGCCAGCGGGTGTAGACGAACACGTAGAAGTAGAATCCGGCCAGCGCGCACGCCGCTGCGAGCACGTTCGCGCCCCAGGCCAGCACTCCCGTCGCCACCGTCGCCAGCAGCAATCCATACGCGAGCACGGCCCGTGGCTGCATCCGGCCGCTCGGGATGGGGCGCAGCCTTGTTCGCGACATGCGGTCGTCGATGTCACGGTCGAGGTACATGTTCACCGCGTTTGCGCCGCCGGCCATCAAGTACCCGCCAATGAATACGGCGAGCACGAGCCAGCCACTCGGCGTGCCCGCTACGTACATGGGCGCGACGGTAGTGACGAGCAGCAGTGAGATGATGCGCGGTTTCGTGAGCGCGATCAGATCCCGCGCGACCGAGCCCGTTCGTACAGGGCTGACCGCGATACCGGTCACGAGACCGCCCTGCCGGCGAGCGGCTGCGCACCCGGCACCGGAATCTCATTCGTGCGACTACCGAGTGCCGACCCTCCCGAAGCGATGCGAGCCAGATACGCCGCAATCACTAGATTCACCCAGATCGCGACACCGATCGCCTGGTGTGCTGAACGAAGCGATGGAGGCAGGACAGTCGAAACCATTGCCGCCGCCACCACGATCTGCAGGGTGATGAGCGCCATGGCAACCTGTATCGCGGTGCGCACTACCGGCGCCTCGGCCCGGCGCATGACGCCAATCGTCAGGCCGATCATGTGAAGGAACAATAGAATGGCGAACAGCCGGTGGGTCATCTGCAGGTGTTGCGGACCGCCCGAGGGAATCAACTGCCCGTTGCATAACGGAAAACCAAGACAACCCCACGCGGCTCCGGGGACCTTGGCGGTAAGCCCGCCGAGCATGACAACGACCAGCCCGACTATCGCCGCGGCGAGCGTGCCCCGGCGTATCCGCCTGGACGCCGTCTCATGAAGCGCTCTGGTGCCGCCGAGCGCGCCGGTGCGGATGGCCGCCGTTGCTACGGCGGCAATGGTCAGCGCGGCTATTAACCAGTGACCCACCGTTGCGAGCGGCGTATTGCCAAGAATGACGGTAATTCCGCCAAACAGCGCGGCAGCGATGACGAGCGTGAAAGCGGCTCCCGCGGCACGAAGCACGCCGCCTCGACCGGCGACGCCGGGCTCCGCTCGGGAGCGGAATGCCGCGATGAAAAGCGCGGCGAGCACCAACACCAGCAGCGCGGCGAGATATCGGTGCGTCACTTCGATGATCAGGTCGGTGCGGTCGAGCGGCGGGAACCAGCGCCCGTAACACTTGGGCCAGTGGTCCCCGCACCCCATTCCGGATCCGGTTATTCGTACAATACCACCGAATATGAGGTGCGCCGCCGCTACGACGAGTCCCACCAGGGAAAGGCGTCGAAGGGCATTCACGGGGCCACCCGGATCTGCGCGCTCGTCGGCGCCGTCGTTCGATTGGGCGAGGGGTCGAGTGCGTGGTAGGTGAGCGCGAGCACCAGGGCGAGCCCGAGGGCGGGCACTATTGTCCAGCCGACCTCGCTCCAGCGCGACGGGCGCGGAATGGCGAACTCGGTCTGGCGGAACTTTCCGGTACGAACCGCTCCGGCGATTATGAACAGTTGCGCCACGGCGCAAGCCGCAACGGCGGCCCAGAAGGCTAAGGTCGGCACGCGGTAAAAGTAGCGAGGGAAAGGATGCCGGGGGAGTGGCGAGCGCGCCGCAAAGGCCAGTGCCGAGATTCCGAGGTGCCGTTAGGTATTGCGCCCCTGCGCGCGGAGTGTTATCCGCAGTGCGCCCATTACCGCTTCCCGCTTCCGCTTCCGCTTCCAGCTAATGTCCCACATTCCCTCCAATCCCCCTTCCGACCTTCCTCGTCGGATTGGACTGTGGACCGCCATCGCGGTGCTCGTCGGCTCCACGATCGGATCCGGCATTTTCCGGTCGCCCGCTGCCATCGCCGACCGGCTGCCGGGCCCGTTGCCGCTCATTGGCGTCTGGGTCATGGCGGGGTTTGTGACGTTGTGCGGTGCACTCACGCTAGCGGAGATGGCGGGCGCGCTACCGAAGACCGGCGGCATCTACGTCTATCTCCGCGAGGGTTGGGGTAGACTTGTCGCTTTTCTCTTCGGGTGGTCGCAACTCACGATCATTCGCGCCGCGGCGCTCGGCGCAATCGCCACCACGTTCGCCGAATACTTTCTACGGGTGCTCGGGTTCAATACCCAGGTGGCGCCATATGATGCATGGGTGCACTACGTTGCCGCGGCCGCGATAGGCACCATGGCAACGCTGAACATACTTGGCGTCAGATTCGGGGCGATGATCCAGAACGTCACCACGATCGCCAAGTACGGCGCCCTGTTGTTCATCATAGTTCTCGCATTCACGCTCGGGCTGCCGGAAACCGGGGGGAACTACACGCCAATTGCTCCCGCCGGATCGTTCTCGATAGGCGCGCTCGGGCTCGCGCTCGTTTCGGTGCTCTGGGCATTCGACGGTTGGGCCGATTTGAGCTACGTCGCCGGTGAAGTGAAGGATCCCCGCTACACGCTGCCGCGCGCCCTCATCGGCGGCACGCTGGCCGTGATCATCATTTACCTGCTGGCCAACCTCGCCTATCTCGCAGTGCTCGATGTCAACGAGATCGCCCAGTCGCCGCTGGTGGCCGCGGATGTGGCGGAGCGGGTGCTCGGTGCCGGCGGGCTCATGTTCGTCTCGGCTACCGTGATGATCTCCACCCTCGGGACGCTCAACGGCTCGACGCTCACCTCACCCCGCATTTTCTTCGCGATGGCCGAAGACCGTCTGCTGTTCAGGAAGGTGGCCGAAGTACATCCCCGCTTTCAAACGCCCTACATCGCCATTGCTCTGACTGGTGCGCTCGGCATCGCGTTCTCCCTGCTCCGCGACTTCGAGCAGCTGGCCGACACCTTCGTTATCGCGATAGTGCCCTTCTACGCGCTGGCGGTAGCGTGCGTTTTCCTGCTCCGCAAACGTCCCGACTACGACCCTTCGTTCCGCGTGCCCCTCTATCCCGTGGTTCCCGCGATCTTCATCGCCTCATCCATTTTCCTGCTCGGCAACGCGATCGTGGACGAATCGAGCCGCTGGGGCACGATAGCCGTGCTCGGGGTGATTCTGGCGGGCGTTCCCGTCTACTATCTGACGGTGGGGCGCAACCGAACTCGGCCAGGTGACGGAGATGTTACGCGCAAATCTTGAAGCAGTTAGCCCGAACGCCTAGCTTATCCGCTGTCCGAATACGGGCCGGACGCATGTGTCCGCTCCCACCGGGCAGCGCTCTGACCGCAGTCCCCATTCTTTCATTCCGCGTTCCGTTCCGCCTTGGCGACCGCCGCGACTCCCGCAAGATGGGGTGTGCGCGGCGACCCGTCTCACCGCCAGAATGGAGCGGCGCGGCACGAGAGCGCATCTTCCCACATTTCAGCAGGACGATGATCATGCGTACACCTCGTTGGGTGATTGCGATGGTGGCCGTTCTGTCGATCGGCGCCGCAACCGGGGTATCTGCCCAGGGCGTCACGACAGGTGCCATCGCCGGATTGGTGACAGACTCGGGTGGGATCCCTCTGGAGGCGGTACAGATCCAGGTGGTGAACCAGTCCACCGGCTACTCGAGCGGAGGATTAAGCCGCACGGACGGACGCTACTTCATCGCCGGACTCGAGGTCGGCGGACCGTACTCGGTGAGTGCGCGACGGGTCGGCTTTCGGCCGGAGACTCGAAACGATCTTCGTGTTGCGCTGAGCCAGACCATCGCCGTGAACTTCCAGCTGGCGCCGCAGGCCACGCAGCTCCAGGAAGTCCAGATCGCAGCGGAGGAAGACGCTACGTTCGCACCGACGCGCACCGGAGTGGAAACGGTGCTCAGCGACTCGGCCTTACGACGACTGCCGACGCTCAACCGGAATTTCACCGACTTCGTGGCGACGGTGCCCCAGGTGTCGAACACCGGAGCGGGCTTCTCGGGCGGTGGCGCCAACAACAGGTTCAATCACATTCAGATCGATGGCGCGAGCGAGAGTGACATCTTTGGACTCGGATCCACGGGGCAGCCCGGTGGACAGGCGGCTGGCAAGTCGATTCCTCTCGAGGCAGTGAAGGAATACCAGGTGCTCCTCGCCCCCTACGATGTGCGGCACGGGAGCTTTACCGGGCTGCTGGTGAACGCCGTTACCAAGAGCGGCACCAACGACTTCAGAGCCACCGCGTTCTACGTTCAGCGCAACGAGAAGCTGGCGCGCAATCGCGACTTCATTCGAAGCGCTTCGTTTGATCAGAGCCAGTATGGCCTGTCGCTAGGTGGCCCGATCGTCAAGAACAAAGCGCACTTTTTCGTGACGGGTGAATTCCAGGAGCGCGAGCTGCCGGCCGCGGGTCCGTTCTTCGGCCAGACCGATCCCGACGCGACGCCTCTGGGAGTAAGCCAGGCAGATGCCAACCGATTCGCCGACATCCTGCGCGATCAGTATGGCATCGAGCCCGGCTCGATGGGCGCCGTCATCAATACCAATCCTCTGTCCAACATCTTCGGTCGTCTCGACGTGCAGCTCTCGGAGCAGCATCGGTTGACTCTGCGGCATAACTACGGCCATGCCGAAGACGACAATTTCGGGCGGACGGCGAGCCGGTTCGATTTCACATCGGCAGGGTACTTTTTCAATTCCGACAAGAACGCAACGGTAGGCCAGCTCCTTTCCTCGTTTGGCCGCGCCGACAACGAACTGATCGTCGGGTTCAACCGGATCCGCGATGAGCGGACGCCTCGTTTGCGCGCGCCGGCCATTTCAGTATCGGTCGACAATCCGCAGGGTGGATCGTCGACCATTCGTGCCGGCTCCGAGCAGTTCTCGCAAGGCAATTCGCTCGATCAGGACATATTCGAGATCACGGACAATTTCACCTTTCCGTGGAATGCCCACCGCATCACGATCGGGACGCGGAACGAGTTCTACAAGATCGTGAACGTGTTCACCGAAAGCTCGTACGGAGTGTATCAGTTCGACGATCTCGATTCACTCGAGGCGGGAAACCCTAGCAACTACCGCGTCTCGACCGACCTTGGCGGGGGGATAATCGCCGACTTCGGCGCTGCGCGTTATGGTCTGTACGTGCAGGACTTCTGGCGGGCGAACGAGCGACTGTCGATCACGGCCGGCTTGCGGGCCGATATTCCGGTGGTCAACGACAAGCCGGCGTTCAACCAGCAGATCGAGACCATCTACAATCGCCGCACCGATGAGGTGCCGAGCGGAAATCTGCAGTGGTCGCCGCGGATCGGATTCAACTACGATCTGTCGCAGAGCGAAATGCGCTCGCAGCTGCGCGGTGGCGCGGGGTTGTTCGTGGGGCGCCCGCCGTTCGTCTGGGTCAGCAACGTGTTTACCAACTCCGGCAGCAACCTCGGATTTCTGAACTGCGGAGGCTCCTCGGACCCCGGACCAGCTCCCGACTTCGAGCCTGACCCCGATGGTCAGCCGCTTTCCTGCCGCAATGGACAGGGGATTTCGACCGGTGTCGTAGGACCGGTAAATCTGCTCGATGAAGACCTGAAGTTCCCGCAAACCTTTCGTGCTTCGCTTGCCTACGATCGGGAGCTCGGCGTCTGGGGCCTCGTGGGTACGCTCGAAGGGCTGTACACCATGGGTGTCAACAACTTCTTCTACGTGAACCGCAACCTCGTCGGCCCGCAGGGCACCGACAGGAACGGCCGAGTGCTCTACGGGGATTCCATTGCGCCGAGCGGCCGTGCCTTCGCCGACATCATCGACACGCGGTACTCGGAAGTAATCGACGTGGTCAATCAGTCCGAGGACTACTCCTGGAGCCTGACGGGACAGCTCCAGAAGCGATTCTCCGATCGCCTCGAGGGGCGCGCGTCGTACACGTACTCTCAGGCGCGCGATGTCCAGAGCCTGGGTTCGAGCCGTGCCATCTCCAACTGGCGTTTCGGGCGGACGCTGAGTGGGTCGCACGAGGAGGCGACAGCTACTACCTCCTTGTTCGATCAGCCGCACAAGCTCCAGCTCGCGGGGACCTACACGTTCCCGTGGACGCAGTTCAAGACGGACATCTCCGTTATCTACAGTGGTGTCTCCGGAGCGCCTCACGACTACGTCTACAACCGGGGTCCCACGTCCGGTTCCGGCGATCTGAACGCGGACGGGAATGTGGGCAACGACCTGGTGTACGTTCCGGCAGATGTGAACGATCCTGAGGAGATACTGTTCGCCGACGCGGGCTCGGTGACCGCCGCGCAGCAGGCCGCGGCATTCGACAACTACATCAACAGCATTGAATGCCTGAACGAGAGCCGCGGCCGGATTCTCGAGCGCAACTCCTGCCGCGAGCCCTGGCGCAACATCGTCGATCTATCCATCCGTCAATCCCTGCCCGGTGTGCAGGGACATCGGCTGGCACTGCAGCTCGACGTCTTCAACTTTACCAATCTCCTCAACAAGAACTGGGGCGAGGTCGGACGCACCCCGGGGGGCTTCAGCAACGTGAACCTTCTGTCGCACGTCGGGCAGACACCCGGTCCGCTCAGCGACTCGCAGGGCATCTTCCAATTCTCGTTGAATCAGGAGCAGTACAGCACGCAGAACCTTGCGTCCAACTACCAGCTGCAGCTCTCATTGCGATACAGCTACTGATTCGGGGGAGCGCAACGCTGCGCCCTTGTTCGCGTAGCGCCGCGGGGTAGTGGCGGCGGCTAGTCGGGTGCAGCAGCAGAGGTAGAGGAGCGGCCGAGCGGAACATTGCTCGGCCGCTTCTTTTTTGGGTCTCTCCCATTCAGCGGCCTTTCGACGGAATGACGTCCATTTTCAACCCGCGACAATCACCGAGGGTGATTGACGAAAGACCCATTTCCTTGCCTATCCCTGCCCGCATTCCATGACGATCCCCCGTTACGGATGGACTTTATTATCACATTCTAATGAATAAGGAGCATTGAGCACCACAATCGGGCTCTAACTCAGTGACATTCCTATCGTTAGCTCGTTCTAATCTCGAAGGTTAACGAAATCCAACGATAGCACGTGGGCGCAGCTGGCTGATCGGACGCGGTTCGGCACAATCGCCGAGCACTCGATCCCCACGAGGCTTATCGCATGAACCGGCAGACCGCCGGCAAGGAATGCCCCGTGTCCCGTTCGCTATTTCTGTTGAGCCTGCTCGCCGTGGCTGCCTGCGAAAATCCTGCTGCGCCCGACAGAGCATTGCCCGAAGTTCCGGAAGCACCGGCGTCGCCGCCTAGCCGCAAGATCGTTGCGGCATCGTCGATCACGGACATCGGGAACCCGGGCGGGAGCGCCAGATCGGTGCAGGCGTTCGATGTGAACGAGGGCGGCGACATTGCCGGCTTCTGGGTTAATCCGGGTGGGATAACTCGTGGCTTCCGCAGGACGGCGTCAGGCGGTTTTTCAACGCTCAATCCGCTTGGGAATCTCAAGCATTCGTTTGCATTCAAGGTGAGCGACAACGGGCGGGTGGCCGGTATCTCGCAGAGCTCGTCGGGCGCGAATCAGGCGACAATCTGGACGAATGGCAACCCGGTGAGCCTTGGCAGCCTTGCGCCCAACGGGGAGTCGCTAGGCATGTCGATAAACGCATGGGGCAGCGCGGCCGGGAGTGCCACGGTGGCTGGTGGTGCCTGGCGCGGATTCTACTACTCGTCCGTAACGCGGCAAATGCAGAGTGTGGGCGTCCTTCCCGGAGGCACGTACACCATGGGCCAGGACATCAATGACTGGGGCCAGGTGGTAGGGTACGGCAATTCGTCGCAGGGCGACCGGGCATTTCTGTACAACGTGGGTGACGGCACGCTGAAGAATCTGGGCACGATCCCCGGTGGTACTTCAAGCTATGCTCTTTCGCTCAACTCGTCGGCGCAAGTGGTGGGGTTTGCCTTCGGCACGAGCGGCTATCCGCACGGCTTTCTGTGGGATGGCCAGGCGATGATCGACCTTGGAACGTTAGGTGGGCCGCAGAGCGTCGCGTTCGGGATAAACGATGCCGGCGAGGTGGTCGGCTACAGCCAGGTGCCGAGCGGCGAATTCCACGGCTTCGTCTGGACGGCGGAAAGCGGGATGGTCGACCTCGGTACACTTCCCGGCGGCACCGTCAGCTACGCTCAGCAGATCAATACGAATGGATTGACCGCCGGCATCGCCCTCGATTCGAGCGGCAACGAGCATGCGGTGATCTGGACGGTAACCCTGCAGTAGAGTGGTGGGGGCGAGGGTTGAGATGCGAGATGCGAGAGGTACTTATCTCGCATCTCGCTTCTCGCATTTCAGAATATTGACAGATTGATGTACTTGCGCGGGTTGTTCTTGAAGTCCGCCGTCAGCGAGTCCACGCGCGCCAGCAGGTTGCGCACGTTGCTGTAAAGTGTAGTGTCGTTCAACAGCATGCCGGCGGAGCCTTCGCCACCCTCCAGGCGGGCGAGAATTCCGTTGATCTGGGTAGTCGTCGCCGAGAGCTCGGTCGTCAGGCGCGACAGGTTGGCGGTACTCTGGTTCACGTTGCGCAGCACCGAGTCGACCGCCGCGCTGTCCACCGCGGCGGCGGACCGCCGGATCATTGCCAGCGTCGCCGTCAGGTTGCGTGACTGTTCGGCCGCCACCACCGCCAGTTGATCGACCAGGTGCTGCGTCGATTCCACTGTCTGGTGCACGTCCTGAAATCCGCCTCGCGTCACGAACTGGCGGTTGAGCGCCGAGGTAAGCTGGCTTACGTCCGATGAAATGGTATCTACCCGCTGAAGGAGTTGCGCGATGCCGGGCGCGGGCTCCCCTGCGGGGATCGTGTCTCCCGCCGCCATCGGCGGAATGGTCTGGCCGGGCGGCAGGCCGCGCAGCAATGCGCTGTCGGGGGTCAACGCCACCGCCATGTCGCCAAAAAAGCCGACCGGTACCACGGTGGCGGTGGTGCCTCGCGGAACCTGGTACGCCTTCTCGATCTCCAGCGTCACGTCCAGGTAGCCGTTAGGTCGCAGCTCCACCTGGTCCACGTAGCCGATGCCCACGCCGGCGAGCAGCACCTGCTGCCCTTGTTTGAGACCCGCCCCCCACGGGAACCGTGAGTGCATCTCGTAGCCGGCC
The DNA here is from genome assembly GCA_964584905.1 of uncultured Gemmatimonadaceae bacterium. Lineage (GTDB taxonomy): Bacteria > Gemmatimonadota > Gemmatimonadetes > Gemmatimonadales > Gemmatimonadaceae > JALZIF01. The sequence continues at coordinate 13,758 of CAZPCC010000008.1, forward strand.
CCGAACCCGCGGCGGGCGAGCCACAGAGTTCCGGTGACCCCGACCAGCAGCGCGGCGGTAATGAACACGCCCACGAGCACTTCGTCGCGTCGTCTCATGCTCCAATGTATTCGGCGAGAAATAGCGCAGTCAGCGCATCGAGCACCAGAATGGCCACGGACGCCAGCACTACCGCGCGCGCCGTGGAGCGTCCCACGCCTTCGGCCCCCGCTTCGGTGACATATCCTTCGTACGAGCAGACAAACGCGATCGCGGCGCCGAACAACGTCGCCTTGATCACGCTGTACGCCACCTGAAAATTGTCGAAGCTCAGCCGCAGCCCGGCCTCGAAATCGGCCGCCGAGACGGGCGTTGCGGCAATGCCCAGCCCCACGCCTGCCATCACGCCCACCGCATCGGCAACGATCGTCAGCAACGGCAGCATGACGACGCTGGCGATGATGCGGGGAACCACCAGATAGGCGATGGGATCGTACGACAGCGTCTCCAGCGCGTCAATCTGTTCGGTGACGCGCATCGTGCCTATCTCGGCGGTCATGCGCGCCCCCACGCGGCCGGTGAGCACCAGCGCGGTCAACAGCGGTCCCAGCTCGAGCACGATGCTCTGCCGCAGAATCAGCCCGACCGCCGAGTAACCCGCACCGGGGAATAGCTGGTAATACGTCTGATAGGCAGTCACCGCCCCAATGAAGGCCGCCACGATCGCCGTGAGTGGGAGGGAATCAACCCCGATGCCACGCATCTGCGCGATGGTGAGCGGCAGATACGTTCGCGGCTCGCGAAAGGCTCGGATCACATCGCCGAGAAAATAGACCCGGCGGCCGCTCTCGCGAAAAAAGCCGATAGTGCTGCGTGAGACCTGACGAAAAAGCACAATCCCCGCCCGCTGCGGAACGGGAAAGCTCGAGGTGGCGCGCGAATCGAGCGGCGTCCGATAGGCACTCACGAGGCTGACCGGCTCGCGATGACCCTCACGTGCGGGCGCGCGCCAGCAGGATAAGGCCCGCCACAGCGAATAGCGCGTTCGGAGTCCATGCGGCGATGACTGGCGGCAGCAACCCCCCGCCCCCTACCGCCTTGGTGATTTGAATCAATGTCAGGAACAGGATCGTTGTCGCCAGGCTGATGCCGATACCGAACGCGGCTCCACCGCGCTTGGTGCTCGTCGCGAGCGGAGCGCCGAAGATCGCGATGATGAAACAGGTGACCGGGACCGCGATCTTGAGTGCCTGCTCCACCTTGAGCTCGTTCACCTCGCCGCCCGACCGCTCCAACGCCCGAATGTACAGCCCGAGTTCCCGGTATCGCATCTCGTTGGGCTCACGCGCCCTCGCCACCAGCTCCTGGGGTGCCTCGCGCAGGGTGTTGTCGAGCATGCTGTCGTACTCGAACACGTAATCCGTAAGGCTGTCTGGAAGGATGTGCATCTCGCCATCCATCAGCGTCCAGTGCTTTGCCGTATCTCGCCACTCGGCGGAACGTGCAGTGAGTATGTAGGTCGGATAGTCGGGACCCATTCCCTTGCGCTCGATCTCGAGCGCGTCCAGTACTCCCCGCTGCACGTTCAGCGCGGCGATCTTGTAGACTCGCCCGTGCTCGGCTGCATAAGGAAAATTGTAGCGCGCATCGGCGGCCTGGAATCGCCGCTCCTCGAGCAATTCGGCTCGGCGGCGGTTCGTAACCGGCACGAGCTCGCTGAGTACCCCGGAAATCAACGTCACGAGCACGGCTGAGACGAAGATGGGCGCCACCAGTCGGTGGAAGCTGATTCCCGAAGCCTTGGCAGCCGTTATCTCGGCATGCCTGGTAAAGGCCCCTATGGTGAACACCGTGGCAAACAGCACCGCTGCCGGGAGAGCCATGAACATTGAATCCGGCACCCAGTAGACGTACGCCATCGTTATGGCTTCGCTCGACAGGTTGCGATTCAAGTACTTGTCGAGATTGTCGGCGAGATCGATGACGATCACGAGCAGAGGAAATCCCAGCGCCGTAGCGATGAAGATCTTCCAGAATTCCCGGGATACGTATCGATCGAGCGGTGTGAAGATCCGCCTCACGATACCACCGACCCGCGTTCGGCGAGAGTCGGCGCAGGGTGCCTGGAGCGTCTCGACAGGCGGGCGCGCAGCGCATCCCACATCTCGCCAAAATCACCTCCGCGAGTCGTACTCCCGCTCCGCCGCAGCATGTACAGAAAAACGAAACCGGCGATGGTGAAGAGAGCGTTTGCCATCCACATCGCCACGAAGGGACTCAAGATGAGCTTGTCGGCAAGCGTCTCTCCCGCAATGAGGCCCACGTAGTACAGTCCGAATACTGTCAGGCTCGCGCCTATCACGAGTCCCACACCCCCTCTCGGAAAGCGAAGCGCCATGGGTGCACCGAGGAGCACGAATACCAGGCAGGCGGCGGCGAGCGCGAACTTCTTTTCGATCTCCACCTGGTACTGGTTCAGGTCCATACGCGCGTTCTGAATTCGGCTGCCTGCCGCCTGCAGCTGTCCCTGTGCAATGACGTACGGGTCGACCGCGGGAATTCGACCGGGCGCGTTTGGAGTCCCGGTTAGTACCGGCTGCTCGGCTACCGGCTGTTGAGCACTCCGGGCGCCGCGGAAGGTGGGGGGCAGCGCTTGCTGCACCGCCTCGGGCAACTGAGAGCGGCCGGCGCTGTCGGTGCCCTCGCCGCCCGATTGCCGCACTACCTGCTGAGGTGAGACGATGGCTTCGTCAGGCGGGGGAGATTCAGCCGCCTGGGCCTCCTCGACGCGGAAGAGCGGCACAACGTACGAGCAGTATGCCTGCGCGAGCGACCAGACGCGCACGTCCGGTGACGCGGCTTCGATGGTACGGGTCTCTCCAGTCGCCAGGTAATACGCCGCATTCCCCATGGCATTCGCCAGGTCCATGTTCGCGGCCTTCAGGTCTCGGGCTGCCCTTTGCACCTCGCTCTGCATTTCGCAGATCGTCATCTCGCGGTCGCTCTTGTATCCTTTATCAGCGGTCCGCGAAAATCCGGTGGCTATGCCACGCACCTTCACGATGTCGGTGCGAAAGTAGAGGCGCTGAAGCTCGGTCGTGTTGTCGCGAGGGATTTCCTGGGAATAGCCGTCGAACAGCGTCAGCTCGAGGTCCTCCCGGTTGGCCGCCAGCTGCATTCTTCCGCTGTCGGCGTGAATCGTTCTCCGCCGCTGCGGGTCGCTCAAGTCGTAAATCGTGACCTCGTACAGCCCGTTCGACCCTTCATCGATGTCGCCTGCCCGCAGGTAGAGGCGGCCCGGCGACACTTCATTGATGACTTGCTCGCGGAGCGCGAAGGTGGGCTTGGTGCGGCCGATGTCCGTCTGCAGCGTGCTCAGCCGGTGATTGGCGGCGGGGAGCACCTGATCGTTGAACCAGATCATGAGGAGCGAAATGCCGAATGCCCCCCACAGGACGGGGCTCAATATCCGGAAGTGCCCCACACCGCTCGCCTTGAGTGCGGTGATCTCATTCTCCGACGCGAGCCGGCTGAACGCGTACAGGGTCGCAACCAACACCGCCATGGGCAGTGTCATGGCGATGATGAAGGGCACGGACAGCATGAAGAACTCGCCGATGACCGACCACTCCAGTCCCTTGCCCACCAGATTGCCAAACTGCTTGGCGATCTGGTTGAGGAGCAGAAGGGAAGTCAGCGTGGCGAGCGCGAAGAGGAGCGGTCCGACGTGCTCCTTCAGAACATATCGTTGGAGAATTTTCACGGTGCCAAGTGCGCGCAGGAACGGAACATCCGCCCTGAAGCCGGGTTGTAGCGACTGATGCGGCCGCTATATTCCGGGCGACTGTCTAATGTACATGCGCCGCGTCCGGGTGGCGACGTGCCTCACCCTAGTCGACGCCTGCGCCCCTGCCTCGTCGTACCCGTCTCGCCGCGTTTTGGTGCGATTTTCCTGTAGTGCATTGCCGGCAGCGCTCGTCGCGCTGGCCGCTGCGGCACTGCCGCTTCGCTCGGCATCGGCCCAGCAGCCTGTCCGCGATTCGGCGGCGGTCGACTCTCTCGTCGCTCCCATAGGCACGGACAGCGTTCTGCCGCTGGTGAAGCTCAGGATGCGGCTTCGTACGGATACGCTTTTTTTCGAGCGTCCTCGCGCGTTCCGCGATCTTGGGCGATTCGGCGTCGCTCGCGAGGGAGTCGACGCGATGGCCGAGCGGCGGACTTCGGCGCTCCAGAACTCAACCTCACTACGGCGGTCAGCGCTTTGGGGCACGACGCTGCGCGACGCGATGTCGCCGCGCGCGCTCCCCGACACCGGCATGGAGCGCCAGCTTGCGCAGGAACCTCGTCCGCTGCAGGCGCCTTCGCCGGAGAATCCCTCTCCACTGCTGGCCGACAGCAGTGCTGTAGCGGCTGCGGCCCGCGATTCGACGCCGGATGTGGCAGGCGCAGCGGCCGATCTGCTGGGACAGTACGCTGACCTGGGTCTTCAACTTCAGGCGCGGCTGCAGAGCAAGCTCGAGCGAAACAAGAACGAGCGGTGCACATCGTTCGACATCCTGAATCCCATCGCCAACTGTTCCGGGAGCTTTCAGCCGCAGTTCGACTTTCAGTTCAACGTGCGCACCGGCGGAACGGTCGCCGAACGCGTACACGTGAACGTGGACTACGATTCGGAGCGCGAGTTCGACGCATCGAACAACATCAACGTCTATTACGAGGGAAAGAGCGACGAGATCATCCACCGGCTCGAGGTGGGGAACGTGAGCTTTGCGCCACCTTCGTCACGGTTCATTACGGGCGGCATTCCGGCGGGCAACTATGGGCTCCAGGCCACCGGACAGTTGGGGCCGATGAACTTCCGAACGATCATCGCGCAGCAGAAAGGCAATGTGGTGAAGGACCGCGTATTCACTGTCGGAGATCGCACCGTGCAGACGGTGTCGCGCGAGATCGAGGATTATCAGTTGGAGCGGCGGCGATTCTTCTGGGTGGTCGATCCCACGGTGGAATTCGCGTCGCAGTACCCCAACATCGACGTGCTGGACAACGCGCAGATGGCGAGTCTGGCTTCGTCCCTCGCGCCTAACCGCCGTCCGCGGCGGGTGCTGGTCTACCGGTATCGCCCCCCGTCGGCGAGCGGAAGCATCGCTTCGGACATCAACGGTCCAACAGCGGTGGCGCTCGGCGCGCGCAATCAGAACCCGATCGGGCCTTACCAGCTGCTTCAGCAGGGGGTGGATTACTATCTGGATCCGACGAATCTGTGGATCGTTATGGTGAGTCCGGCCAACCGTGGCGAACGGCTGGCCATCTCGTATACGGTCACCGGGCCGGCCGGCGCCGAGACGCGAGTTACGACGGTGGGAGGTACTTTCCCGACGACCAGCTCTCCGGGGCAGATCGACACGCTGGTGCTGCTGTGGGACAACGAAGTGCTGCCTGGCGATCCAACGTTCACCCGGGAGATGCGCAACGTCTATCGGTTGGGCGGCGAGGACATTCAGCGGAACACGGTGGAGCTCAAGCTGGTGGTGGGCAGCGGCGAGCAGGAACAGTCGCAGACGCCCGGCGCTCCGACGTATCTCGAGGTGTTCGGCCTGGCACAGCGCACCAACACGTCGGCGTTCGATGTCGAGAACCGGCTCTGGCCGCGCACCGGCGATCCGAACCAGGCGGCGAATGCCGGTGGCGGCAGCACCAAGCTCATACGCGACTATTTCGTGGTCTTTCCATCGCTGCAGCCGTTTGCCGACGCCGGGCTGGCAAATCCGCCGGACCCGGTGAACGACTCGCTGTATCGCACGCCTGACGACGACCTCTACTCACAGCGCCGGCCCCCCACGCAATACCGGCTGAGCGCGCGTTACCAGGCTGACGGCGGGGGCGACGTTGGGGTCATCCCGTTAGGCTCCATTCAGGTGCGCCAGGGTTCGGAACGGATCATCATGGGCGGCGTGCCCCTCGTGCGTGACGTGGACTACCGGGTGGACTACGAGCTGGGGCAGTTGACTTTCCTGCGACCTGACACGCTGTTCCGAACGGCCAAGCAGGTGGCGGTCCGGTACGAGGAGAACCCGCTGTTTGCCTCCGCGCCGACCTCGATTTTCGGCATCGCATCGGAGTTTCCGTTCCAGAACGGCCAGATCAATTTCGTCGCCATCTCACAGTCGCAGAAGACGACCTTCAACCGTCCGCCGCTGGGGTTCGAGCCGGCGAGCTCGCTGGTGGCCGGCATCAATGGCGCGTTCGGGTGGGAGAGCGATGCCCTGACACGAGCGCTCGATCGGTTGCCGATGCTCGAGACCACCACGCCGTCGTTCGTCTCGGTGCAGGGGGAGATTGCCACCAGCCGCCCGCAGCCGAACGCGGCCGGACAGGCGTATGTCGAAAGCTTCGAAGGAGAGGGCGGGATTCCGATGTCTCTGTCGGAGCTTGCCTGGCGAGTGGGCAGCCAGCCGGCGGTGCCCGGCGGCGCGACTGTAATCGCCGGCGTGCCGTTCGACTTCGACACGTCCACGGCATCGACGATCGCCTGGCAGAACCTCGCCGCCGTGCGCGATACGATCAACAACGTCACGAACCCGATCCAGTTCTTCCCCGAGCAGATCGACACTACGATCACCTTCACCGGCTCGCAGGCGTTCCGCACACCGGAGCAGGTGCTGTGGATGACGCTCTATCCGCTCAGCGTTGGTGGAGCGTTCTGTAACATCTGCCCACGCTCGGACTTCAAGTGGAGGCTTCCCGGTCTTGCCGGTCGCCGCTGGCGTTCGCTCAGCCAGACTCTCAGTCCGAGCGGAGTGGACCTGTCTCGTGTCGAGAATCTCGATTTCTGGGTGCTCATCGATACGTCGACGGTCGGACGACGCTCCAACCCGGCGCTCATCTTCGATTTCGGCGACGTATCGGAGAACAGTGTGTCGATCGCACCAGAAACGCTGCTCGTTCGAACGGTAGTCGATACGTTGAGCAACGGGAGCTTGAGGCAGCGGGAAGACAGCACCTTTTTCGGCAGGCGAATCGAAGGGTTCGGCGCAATGAACTCCGAACGTGATCCAGTCACCAAGTCGTTCGATCACGTACGAGATGACACGGGGCTGCCTGGCGACGTTGCCGATTCACTGTTCGTCGTTCACGTCGATTCCGGTTTTCAGGTGATGCGGTACGACCAGCCGATCTGCCGGCACGACGGGCTCACCTTGCAACTCCTCGGAGACACGAAGAACAATTGCACGGTCGGGAACCGGCAGCTGAACGAAGAGGATCTCGACCTGGATGGTGTTCTGAACCTGGCACCCTCGCAGCGGGACGCCGAGCGGCTTCTCCGCTACGTCATCGATCTCTCGGATGCGACGATGTACAACCGTTTCGGCCGGTGCCTCTCCAGCGTGACGGACAGCATCACCGGCGCCGGTTCGTATTGCTGGGTCAACGTCCGCGTTCCATTCGGGGCGCCGACCGAGACGGTGAACGATCCACTCGAGCGGCGCATCAAGTCGCTGCGCATGACGATGGTGTCTTCGCCGCTGGCCGGCGAGGATCTGATACAGGTGCCGATTGCTCGCCTCAAGCTGGTTGGCTCGCCGTGGGTCAAGCGCGGCGACCGTGCGATAGGCGGGGTCGGCGGCTCACGGGAAGAGGGTAACGGCTTCATGATCGCCACGGTGATCGGAACTCAGGATCGGGACAGCCGAAGCGGTGGCCTTTTCTACGAGTCGCCGCCTGGTGTGACCGATCAGGCGGACAACAAGCAGAGCGACTTCGAGCAGGGAATCGTTCAGATCAACGAGAAGTCCATGCGGCTGGTCGCCGGCGACATCCCGCTCTTTGCGCGGGCCGAAGCGTTCTACCGCTTTCCCGAGGGCGAGAAGAGTTTCATGGGCTACAAGGAGCTTCGCGTCTGGGCACGCGGCCGCAACAAGGGCTGGGGCCCGGCCGGGGACATGAACTTCTACATCAAGATTGGCCGCGACCAGGACAACTTCTACCTGTATCGCACACCGGTGAACGCCGGCCCGTCGCGGGACAACTGGTTACCCGAGGTAGTGGTCGATTTCGACCGGTTCTTTGCCCTGCGTGCCAGGGTACAGAACAACTTCCTGCAAGGCGGCCAGGAAATAGACTGCACGGGAATCGATTCGGCGCTGGTCGTGTCATCGGAACAGCCGACGGCGTCGGGGAGCGTTCGTTATGCCGCCTGCGATGACGGCTATATAGTCTATACCGCCAATCCGGGGATCACGCCGCCCAACCTGGCCGGCGTTCAGGAGATGGCGGTCGGCATGCTGCGGGTAGGTGACACCGGGCTCGGCACCGGCGGCGCGATCTTCCCTAACGATTCGCTCGAAGTATGGGTCGACGACATTCGCCTGACGGGTGTGGTGGACGATCCCGGCTACGCCGGCCAGATATCGTTCAACGTGCAGGCTGGTGACATCGGTACGGTTCAGCTCACCGCCAGCAGGCACGATCGAAACTTCCGCCAGCTGGCCGAGCAACCGTCGTACAACACGGCGAGCGACATCGGCATTTCCACGTCGTTCCGGCTGGACAAGTTCCTCCCCCGCCAGCTGGGGCTGCTGCTCCCCATGTCTGTCAGCTATTCGTCGTCGGGCAACGACCCGTTCTTCCTCGCCAGGTCCGATGTGCAGGCAGCGGGGATCGAAGGGCTGCGAGTGCCCAAGTCACACGCCACCACCTATTCACTTTCCGCTCGGCGGGCGACCCCGATGCAGGGCTCGTTGATCGCTCCGCTCGTCAACAACCTGAACGTGAGCGCCAGCTACGGCAGTGCGTCGTCTACCAGCGAGTACGCGGTGGGCTCGTCGTCGAGAATGTCCGGAGCGGCAGACTGGAACCTGACGAGTACCGCACGAACAGCCCGCTTGCCGGGTTGGTTCAGGGACGCGCTCGGCATACTGCCGGCATTCCTCGAGGAGAGCGATGCCATTCGCTCGCTGAGGAATACCGAGTTCCGGTGGAATCCGACGCAGCTGCGCCTGTCATCGACCTACGCCAAGACGCAGGACACGCGGCGCGCGTTCACCCTGCCGGTCGCCATTGCCGGCGATTCGGGGCGTCCGGTGAACGGACTCACCAGCGTGATGCGGAACGTGGCCCTTCTCCAGATGCGGCCCTTTCCGGCCCTCTCGGCGGGGTTCAACATTACCTCAGTGCGCGATCTGCGTGACTACGGTGACAGCATCCCGGTCGGCGGCCAGCTCAACGTCGGTGCAGTGGCGCGTGGCGAGCGTGACCAGCTGCTGGGCCTCGATCTGGGCCTCGAGCGCGAACGGCAGATGGGGTTTACCCTCAACTTCTCCCCGACCATAACGACGTGGGTCAGGCCCCGCCTGGACTTCAATACCAGCTACTCCCTGCTGCGCGACCCCAATTCGCCACGCCTGTTGCAACTGGGCGACTCTACCGGCCAGTTCCGTCTGCCTCGGCGCCTGACGAATGGTCAGGGGTTGGGGCTGGGAACGTCGGTGGACCTCGGACGGGCGATCATGCTGCACAGTGCCGAGCGCACGCTCTACCGGCGCCTGGCGGCGCTGCTGCAACCGGTGGACATCAACTGGCGGCGCGACATGCGCTCTTCGTTCGACGGCGTGCCGTTCACGCCGGGACTCGGCTACCAGTTCGCATTCGGCGGGCTGGAAGACTTCCGCGAGCAGAACGGGCAGCTCGCCACCAGCGCCGGCGTCACCCGCTCGCTCAACGCGGGAACGGGGCTCAACCTGCCGTTCGGCACCACCTTTCAATCCCGATACAATCGCACGCACTCGAGTGCGTTCACACGCCGCCTGAACGCGCAGTCGGTACTGGAGTCCGAGACGGTGACATTCCCCGATCTGAGTTTGCGCTGGTCGATGCGGCCGCGTCGGCTGAGCATGATCTTCCAGAGTCTTGGAGCCGCCGCCGAGTACCGGACCACGGAGTCGCGAAGCTTTCAACCGACCCAGGGTGAGGGTGAAGGCATATCGGACGAGAATGATGTCGGAATAAGAGGGGAGCAGTCGAACACCACTCGTCGCGTGAGTCCCTCCATCACCTGGGCACTGGGAAGCGGACTGACTACAGCCGGGGGTTGGACGAAAACGAATCGGAAGGAGCTGCGCAGCGGTGGAATCACGATAGGTGAGACGACCGAGATCACCGCCAATGTCGGCAAGGCGTTCAGACTGCCGGAGAAGTACCAGGGCCGGCTGGTCCGCGCTTCGCTGGGCTTTGCGCGGAGCAACAGCGAGAGCTACTTCGAAGGCGCCGCCGAGGCGAGGCGATTGCAGGATCTCGGCCGGTGGGGCATAAACCTGAACGCCGATACCGATGTCGCGGAAAACATGACCTTCAGCATGACGGCGGCGCGTTCGAGCAATTTCGACAACCTCTACGACCGGCGGTTCTCCCAGATGGTCATCACCGCAACGCTGCACCTCACGTTTTTCGCCGGCGATCTCCGATGATGCGGTGCCTGACGATGGTCGCGTTATCGGTTACCGTGGCGTGCACCGGCGATGCCAACGGTGCGCCGCGGCAGTTCGACGCCGCTGCGTCGATGCAATACATCCAGACCCAGCTTGACTTCGGACCACGCATTCCGGGGTCCGAGGGGCATCGCCGCACCGGCGACTGGTTGGTGGAACAGATGAGTGCGCGCGCCGACACAGTGATCGTGCAGGAGTGGATTCACGTGACGAAGGACGGCGATTCGCTTCCCATGCGAAACGTGTTCGCCCGTTTCAAGCCGGAGGCGCCGCAGCGAATTCTCTATCTCGCGCACTGGGATACGAGGCCCGTCTCCGATGAGGCCAAGATCATTGCGGAGCGCAGTTTGCCGGTGCCGGGCGCCAACGATGGTGCGTCCGGTGTCGCGTTGCTGATTGCCGTCGCCGACGCGTTGCAGGCGGTACCGCCCGCCATGGGAGTGGACTTGTTGCTGGTGGATGGCGAGGACTTTGGAAACTTCTCCACCGATACCGACGTGCTCATCGGCTCCAGGTACTTCGCTCAGAACCTGCCTTCACCCGATTATCGCCCGCTGTTCGGCGTGCTCTGGGACATGATCGGCGACGCGAATCTCAAGATCTATCAGGAAGGGCACTCGATGCAGCGGGCACCCGAGATAGTCGAGCGCGTATGGCGAACCGCGGCGGACCTCGGCTATTACAACGTGTTCATTCCCACCGGTGGAATGTCGATCACCGACGACCACCTTCCGCTGCTCGACGCTGGTCTGCGCGTAATAAACGTCATCGACATCGACTATCCGCCGCATCACACGCCGCAGGACACCTTCGACAAGGTGTCACAGGAGAGCATGCAGATCGTGGGCGACGTGGCGATGGCGCTGATTCGGGGGGTGAGGTAGCTGTTTCGGGAATCGGGAATCGGGAATCGGGGACATGGGGTTAGGAGCCCCTGAACCCGTGATTTCGGTAAAGGCCGGAATCGAGTCGATTCCCGATTCCCGACCCCCGTCACGGCATCAGGTAAATGAAGTTCCGCCAAACCCTCGTCCCCTCCTTGTGTGCCTGCAGGCGGGCTACGCGTAGAAATCCGTTCATGATCTGAATCGTGTCCGTGTGAGCGCCGCGTGGGTCGTTCGGAAATGGCACGATCAGTAGATCGCCCGTTCGTGTGTAGGACACGGTCAAGGTCTCCGGAGCGACAAAACCAATTCCGCCCGGCTCCAGGTCGCTCCACCATTCGACGTTCGTGATCACCGACACTCGGCCGCGCGAGAGAATTCGGAGAGTGCCGCCCGTGATCATCAGCGAATCTTGCGGGCGGAACGGCGCGGGCTTGTCGAAGGCCGGGAGTGGCGACAGGCCAATCTCGTAGAGCGGGTAGTCACCGTAGAGTTCGCTATCGTCTTCGGGACCCGGGCTGTCGGAACAGGCGAGGGTGAGGGCGGCAAGTAACACAGGAATGCGGAGTACTTTCATGCGGGCTGAGGGAGGGGTGAGCCTGAAAATGAACCCCTGCGCGCGCTGGGGAAAGCGGGTCGAAAGGCCCCGTGTGCAGGCTTTGGATGGTGCGGTACTGGTCAGGAGGAGATAGGGTAGCAGCGGGCGGCGGCGTCGCCTGTCTTCCTTCCCCCCGACCCTCGGTTGACCCCATCGGAGCGCAACGCACTTCTGTTTCTCAGCGCCCTGTTGCTGCTCGGCGTTTCGGTCCGGCTGTTGCGCGCCCGGTCCGCGGAGGTGCATCCGACGAGCCAGGAGCGATCGGCGCTCACGGCGCAGCTGGCTGCGGTGGATTCGTTGAGGATGGTAGCAAAGTCCCGCCGGCGCGGCTCGGGCTCGTCGGCGCGACCCGGAAGTACCCCAGCCGGCGGAGCCTCTGGGACCAGGAAACGAGCACAGCCCTCCGTTCCCCCGTCCGACCCCCCGCTGCGCCCAATCCCCGGCGCGAGACCGATTCCCGATTCCCGACTCCCCATTCCCGATCCGGTAGATCTGGACCTCGCCCCCCTTGCGGATATCGAGGCGCTGCCCTGGATCGGTCCCGTGCTCGCCGCACGGATCGTCGCCGACCGGGATTCGTTAGGACCGTTCGGCTCGATGGAGGGTTTTCAGCGGGTAAAAGGGGTGGGGCCGGGTATGGCTGCGCGACTCGCGGGACGCGTGACGTTTTCCCAGACACCGCGTCTTTTGAGGGTGGAAGACCGGGGGAGCCGAGCGCCCATTCGCGCGCGGCACCAGCCACCGGTGCGTCCACATGCGCCCTGACGCGTCTAGATAGACGCCACCGCGACGGGCGCGTCACTCACTGCCCGCATCGTCACCCCTTGACGCGCATGGCTGCACCCGTCGTTGCAACCGAACGCATTGGTGATCTCCTCCTGAAAGAGGGGCTCATTACTCGTGAGCACCTCGAAAAGGCGCTCGTCGAGCAGAAGCTGCACGGTACACGGGTCGGCTACAACCTCATCAAGCTCGGCTTCCTCAACGAACTGGATCTCACTCGCATGCTGGCGCGGCAGTTTCGCATGCCGGCGGTGGATCTCTCCAAGTTCGAAGTCGACCCGCGCATAACGAAGCTGATCCCGGCAGATCTGGCGCTCAAGCACCTGGTACTGCCGCTCAAGCGCGATGGGCGCACGCTCACGGTCGCGATGGCCGATCCGACCGATCTGGGCGTACTCGACGATCTCAAGTTCATTACGCGCTACGACATCTTCCCGGTTATCGCCGGGGAGTACACGCTGCGCACCTCGATCGAACGGTACTACGACGGCGTGGATTCGACGCTCCAGAACCTGCTCAAGGACATGGACTTCGCCGATTCCGAGTCCGATGTCGAGCTGGTCGAGGACCGCGAAGAAGAAACCAACATGGCCGCCCTCGCGGCGGCCATCGACGACGCGCCCGTCGTCAAGCTGATCAACGGCATTCTCACCGATGCGGTGAAGCGGGGCGCGTCAGACGTGCATTTCGAGTGCTTCGAGCACGAGCTGAGGGTGCGCTACCGCATCGACGGAGCGCTGATAGAGGTCATGAAGCCGCCGCTCAAGCTTCGCTCGGCGCTGATTTCACGCTTCAAGATCATGTCTCAGCTCAACATCGCCGAGCGCCGTGTGCCGCAGGACGGCCGCATCAAGCTCAAGATGGGGCGCAAGGTGATCGACTTCCGCGTCTCGACCCTTCCCACGCTTTTCGGCGAAAAGGTGGTGCTCCGAATCCTCGACAAGGGGAACCTGACGCTGGAGCTGGAGAAGTTCGGTATAGAGCCGCGTGCCGAGCAGGAGCTGATGGAAGCCGTGATGAACCCGTACGGCATGGTGCTCGTCACCGGTCCGACGGGCTCCGGGAAAACCACGACGCTCTACTCGGCGCTGTCGAAGGTCAACACCATCGACGTGAACATCATGACGGCCGAGGATCCGGTGGAGTACAACATCCACGGGATCAACCAGGTGCTCGTCAGGAACGACGTAGGCATGACCTTCGCCGCGTCGCTGAAGGCGTTTCTGCGGCAGGATCCGAACATCATCATGGTCGGCGAAATCCGCGACCTGGAGACCGGAGGTATCGCGATCAAGGCGGCGCTTACCGGCCACCTGGTGCTCTCCACCCTGCACACCAACACCGCGCCCGAAACGGTGACGCGTCTGATGGACATGGGGCTCGAGCCGTTCAACGTCGCATCGGCGCTCAACCTCGTGCTGGCCCAGAGACTGGTCAGGCGTCTGTGCGCCAAGTGCAAGGTGAAGTACGTGCCCGACGCGGAGGAGTTGCGCGCCGCCAAGCTCACCGAAGACACCACGCTGCGCGAGATGCGCTACACGCAGGAATCGATCGATGGACTGCGCGATCGAGCTTCCAAGGAAGCCGCGCCGTTCCTCGTCGATGTCTCGCTCGACACCCGCGTTGGCGATGTGCCCTTTTTCAAGGGCAAGGGATGCGACCATTGCGCCGGAAGCGGCTTGAAGGGGCGTCAGGGCATCTACGAGGTGATGGCGATGAACCCGGCCATTCGAAAGCTGATCATGCAGAATGCCGGCGCGCAGGAGATCAAGGACGCCGCCCTGGCAAACGGGATGCTCACGCTCCGCATGGACGGATTGCTGAAGGTCATGAAGGGGATCACGACGATGGAGCAGGTGATCCGTGAGACGACCGCATGATAACGCTGCCTGACGAGAATGGAAGCCCGGGGAACGGTGGGGCTGCGCGGGAGCTCCGGCCCGCCGCTCGCCCGACCCCGGTGCTTCCGCTCGCCACTCCATACACGAGAGTCATAGAAGAATGAATACCGCAGCCGCCGCACCGACCGCGCTCAATCTCCGCACGCTCCTCGAGGAGATGATTCAGCGTGGCGCATCCGACTTGCACATCACGGCCGGGGAGCGTCCCAAGCTGCGCATCGACGGCGAGATCACCAACTCGGCCTGTGAGCAGTCTCTGTCGCCGAAGGATACGCTGGGGCTCGCCTATTCGATTCTCACCGAGAACCAGAAGAAGCGGTTCGAGCTCGATGATGAGCTCGATTTCTCATTCGGCATTTCCAACCTGGCGCGATTCCGCGGGAACTGCTTCAAGCAGCGTGGATGCGTGTCGATGGTAATCCGGCAGATACCGTTCAACGTGAAGACGTTCGAGGAGCTGGGATTGCCGGCATCGGTCGCGAAGATGTCCGAGAAGCCGCGTGGCCTGGTGCTCGTCACCGGGCCGACCGGCTCCGGCAAGAGCACGACGCTGGCGGCGATGATCGACAAGATCAACCGCGAGCGGAAGGGGCATATCATCACGGTCGAGGATCCGATCGAATTCATTCACCGCCACCAGAGCTGCATCGTCAATCAGCGCGAGGTGGGCACCGATACGAAGAGCTTCTCGTCGGCGCTCAAGTACGCCCTGCGTGAAGATCCGGACATCATTCTGGTCGGTGAAATGCGCGACCTCGAAACGATCCAGTCGGCGATCACCATCGCCGAAACGGGCCACCTCTGCCTGGCGACACTTCACACCAACAGCGCCGCCGAGGCGATCAACCGCATCATCGACGTCTTTCCGAGCTACCAGCAATCGCAGGTGCGGGCTCAGCTCGCCTTCGTGCTCGAAGGAATCGTCACCCAGACGCTCATTCCGCGCGTTCGCGGCGGCGGACGCGTTATGGCCGCCGAGATCCTGGTGGTGACGCCGGCGATCCGGGCGCTGATTCGCGACGACAAGGTGCACCAGATCTATTCGCTGATGCAGAGCGGCAAGAAGCACGGCATGCAGACGTTGAACGACGCGCTGTACCAGACGTACATGGCGCGCGAAGTCTCGCTCGACGAATGCCTTCGCGTGACAAGCGATCCGACCGAGTTCCTGCGCATGGTCGGGGAGCAGGTGCCTGGCGAGGATGATCACTCGCCACTGCGTGGGAGCAATGGGGCCGGCAAGACTGCCGGCACCCGGCGATAGCTCGTATCTGACTGGAGAGGGACATGCCGACCTTTGCGTATACCGCCCGCTCGCTGAACGGAGAACTCAAGAGCGCCACGCTCGAAGCGCCTTCGCGCGACGACGTCGTGGCGCAGCTCCGCCGCCAGCGCCTCATTGTCGTCAAGATCGACGAGGAGAAGAAGCGCAAGCGGCACGGAAAAGTGAAGACGAAGGACATCGTCATCTTCACACGCCAGTTTTCGACGATGATCAACGCGGGACTCCCGCTCGTGCAGGCGCTCGACATTCTGTCCAAGCAGAGCGAGAACCCGGCGTTGCAGGAAATAACGAGGCAAGTGGTTTACGACGTGGAATCGGGAAATACGGTTGCCGATGCGCTGGCCAAGCATCCGAAGGCGTTCACCGAGCTTTACACGAACATGGTGGCGGCTGGTGAGGCCGGCGGTATTCTCGACACCATCCTGATGCGCCTGGCGACCTTCCTCGAAAAGAACGACGCACTGGTCGGCAAGGTGAAGAGCGCGATGATGTATCCGATGGTGATCACCAGTGTGGCCGCGATAGCGATCATGGTGCTGCTCATCTTCGTCATCCCGACGTTCGAATCGATGTTTGCCAGCGTCAACCTGGCGCTGCCTATGCCGACGCGCGTCGTCATCGGCATGTCGAACTTTCTGCAGGGCTACTGGTGGGCGGTCGGCGTCGGCGGCTACGCGTCGGTGTTCCTGTTCAAGCGCTACAGGAGCACGTCCGGCGGAAAGCTGAACACCGACAAGCTCATGCTCAAGCTGCCGGTGATCGGCGACGTTGTGCGCAAGTCCAGCGTGTCGCGATTCACCCGGACGCTCGGCACGCTCATCTCGTCAGGCGTTTCCATCCTCGATGGTCTGGAGATCACGGCCAAGACCTCTGGCAACCGGGTCATTCACGATGCAATCATGGATTCCCGTGCCTCGATCGCCGGCGGTGACACCATCTCGGCGCCGCTAGCCAAGTCAGCAGTATTCCCACCGATGGTGATCTCGATGATCGCGGTCGGTGAGCAGACAGGCGGATTGGATGAAATGTTGTCGAAGATCGCCGACTTCTACGATACCGAAGTGGATACGGCGGTGTCGGGGCTGTTGTCGCTCATGGAGCCGGTGATGATCGTGGTGCTCGGCGTTGTCGTGGGTGGAATGGTGGTGGCGATGTACCTGCCGATCTTCGACATGATCAACGCGGTGCAGTGAAAAGCGCGGGGTGAGGGACGCAGGACGCGGGTGGGGTGAATGACAAAGGGTCCGGCGAAAGCCGGGCCCTTTGGTGCGGTTTGTTTCGGTCTTTCGTAAGGCATGGTCACGCTTTCTCGTAACCCAATTCACTCCGTGTCGGAAAGCGGCGTAGGTGTACTGAATTGCGTTCGCATCTGCTGTATGCTCGCGGTGTCGCTCACGCTCGGCGGATGCCGCGAGACGGCCGCCCGGATGATTCCGAAGGCAGGCGTCCACCTTTTCAGTCACTCCTGTCCCGGTGGCGTGCTGGCGGTAGGGGACAGCCTGCAGCTGACCGCGACAGTCATGATCAGCAATTCACACGCGGGCATGTCCGGTCCGTTTGACAACCGTATGCTGTACACATCCAGCGACAATCCGGGCGCGTTCGACTGGCATGTGTCGCATCCTCCGCCGAGCACTCCGACGGCCGAATATGAGGCAGCCGGCAAGGCCGACGTGACGCGCGACGGCGTCCTGATCGGACGCGATACCGGCGTCGTCTACCTGAATGCAATCAGCGCAGGGAAAAGCCAGTACCGAGTCGAGATGCGCATCGTGCCGCGGGTCGTGCGCTTCGCGCTGACGCCGACCGACACCGCCGTGCAGGTGGGCGATACGATATGGCTCCGCGCGACGGTCCAGCTGGACGGGCGCTGGCATGTGGGCGATGTCTTCGCCTGGAACGAGCACCGCCACATCGAATCGGGCGGCCCAGTGAGTCGGGTCGAGCCGGATCCGGATGCGCCGAGGCGGGATCCGCTCTCGTTCCCGCTCGTCGCAGAGCGTGCCGGCATCGCTCGTGTGACCGCGTGTCTCGGCGGCGCGCGGGTCGATACGGCAACGATTCGTGTGAGCGGCGATCCCATCGTGGTGAATCGGGACGTTCCGCCGCGCTTTCGCTTCCTGCCTGGCGACACAAACACCTTCGACGGTGAGGAGGTGTCGGGGCGCGTGCGCATCCTCAACGAGAGGCTGCATAACGGCCCGTACCGGTGGCGCGTGCAGATGGGGGACGGAACGATGTACGAGGATTCAGTCGGTACGCGTGGGTCGTACTCCGCATTCGGGATGGCACGCCATGTCTTCGCGAGACACCGGTACTTTGAGCCAGGTCGCTACGACGTCGTGGTGACGGTCACCGACTCGGCCGGTCGCTCCACCGATGCGGGGGTGACGTACGTGGTGCAAGCGAGGCGATTCGAGGCCATGGTACTGCCGCCTGCGAGCGGGGGGCCCATCAGCCTCAGCGACGACGAACCCGATCTTGCGATCGCCGTGCTGACGGATACCGCGCGGCGCCTCTGGGCCCCGCACATCAGTGGCGCCAAGGTTCTGACGGAGATGGCAGGTTTCCCACCGCTCTTGTTCGGCCGCACCGAGTTCGATCCGGAGAGGGACGGCCGGCGGCGCGTGACCCGCGACGTCAACGGCGATGGCCCGAAAGATGTGATCTTCCTGCTCGACGAACGCGAGTTGATGAGGAATGGCGACTTGCGGGTCGGCCGGAATCGCATCAGCGTGCGTGGCGTAATTCAGGGCGTTAACAGGCCCAACCACCCTTCAGGCATTTACTACCAGCGGGTGGAAGCGGAGGTCGAATTCACGGCGGTCCCCTGACGACGGGCGGCGGCGAGCCACTGAGCCGGCGACGGTATATCCCCCGGCCGATTTCGCATGCACATTGGCGTCGGGGATGGGTCCGTTTAAGCGTCCGGGCATACGACTTCGAGTGGACGCCCCGACACCCGATGAACGCTATGCTCACCTTCCAGGCCGACGGCGACAGAATTAGCAGGTGATTCGCGTACGGCTGTGAGCCGCTGGATGTTGTCCACCCGGGCGCCGGCCTCCTTTGCCGCGTCAGAATGTCAAGGCATCGTGCTGACCTCCAAGAACCTTGCGTAGCAGTCCGCGGCGCCGCAGATCAGGAGCACGGCTCGCGACTCGCGCATCTCAGGAGGAAATCGTGTACGCACGCGCATCGGCCGCTGTATGCGCCGCCACCGCACTGGCCCTTGCCACCACCGACGCGCGTAGCCAGATCCGCGGCAGCGAGCTCGGAGGAGTGGTGCAGGTGATCGACGGCACTCGGATCACGATGGAATACTCACGGCCGCTCGCGCGTGGCCGCACGCTCTTCGGCGCCATCGTCCCGTGGGGACGGCCCTGGACCGGCGCCAACTGGGCGACGACGCTCGAGGCCGACAAGCCGATTCGTCTGAACGGCGCCGACGTGCCGCCAGGCAAGTACGCGGTGTGGCTGGTTCCCCGGCCGGACCGCTGGACCGTGATCCTGGACCCTGACCACCGGCGCTTTCACAACCAGAAGCCGGACTCGACGGCAAAGCAGATCCACATCTCGGCGTCTCCGCAGCAGGGCCCGCACGTCGAGATGTTGACCTGGATGTTTCCCGCGGTCGCGGGCGACGGCGCAACGCTCATGTTTCAGTGGGGGACCACGGCACTCCCGCTGAATTTGGTGGTGCAGCCCAGCCGCTCGGTGGCGCTCGCTCCTGAAGTGCGCGCCAGATACATCGGGAGCTACGTCTTGACGATTCCTCCGGGTACGCGGTGGCCGACCACCGGACGACTCGAGCTGTTCGAGCGCGACGGAATGCTACGGGGAAGGATGCCGTTTCCGGTGCATCCCGGCGACGAGCTGGAGTTCGACCTGATACCCGCAGGTATCGATCGTTTGAGCATGGGACTTTACCGGGATGGAAGGCTCTTCAACGTCGAGATGGGTGCCGTGTTCGAGTTTGACGGCGATGAAGATCGCGCGACGGTGGTGCGACTGCGTTCGATCCAGGGCGGGGTCGTCTTCGAGGGTAAGCGGGAGCCCGAGTGAGCAGGGCCAGGTGCGCATCGCGCACGGACGCACTCATTGGATGACGCGGAATGAGTATCTGGCGCCGACCGCTGAATGGGCGCTCGTAATGATCGATGTATCCGCTGTCATCGCGTGATCGCTCAGCATCAGCGAGGGGATTGCCATGAAGTGGATCGTCCGGATACTGCTGGGGGCATTGGGGGTGGTGGCGCTGATTGGCGTAATCGGAATGGTGCTGCCTGAACGACATGTGGCAGCCATTCGCATGGACCTGCCGCAGCCGCCGGTGCGCGTTTTCACTGTCATCTCGGACGTGTCTGGAGGTACCGCCTGGCGGTCGGATCTGGACGCTGTCGAGGTACTCTCTGCTGCCGGAGAACCACTGCGCTGGCGAGAGAGGACGGGGTCCGACGCGATCACGATGGCGATGGAGGAATCCGATCCCCCAGGGCGAATGGTGAGCCGGATCGACGATCCGGGACTGCCCTTCGGCGGACGTTGGATTTACGAGCTGGCACCCTCTCCGAATGGAACGACGCTGACCATCACGGAGGAGGGCGAGGTATCCAATCCGTTCTTTCGCTTCATGTCACGTTTCGTCTTCGGGCACTACCACACGCTGGAGGGCTATGGTCGCGATCTGGCCCGGTACCTTGGCGCACGGGTCGAGCCCGTGCGTGTGGCGAAGAGCGAGTGAATTCGGAGGGCTGGCAAGGAAGCATTGCCCGAACGGCTGTTACGTCAGGCTCGCGAGTCAGGTTCGAGAATGGGGAATGGCGAATGAAGTCAGCCGGATACGGCGGTTGCTGCAGCTTCGGCGCGTCGCTCGGCGCGGGTGCGCGGCACGGTAGGCGGGTGCGGTCGGCCGCGAAGGAGCCGCAGCCCGTTTGCCGCCACCAGCAGCGTGCTCCCCTCGTGCCCGATGACCGCCACCGGCAGCGGGAGGCCCACCATCACCGCGAGAATCACGAGGAACAGCATCCAGCCAATGCTGAAGTACACGTTCTGCCTGACTACGCGACGTGTCCGCTTGCCGAGGTGGATGACGTAGTCGACCTTTCCAATGTCGTCGCTCATCAACACCACGTCGGCGGTCTCTATGGCCACCCCTGTCCCCACCGCCCCCATTGCGATCCCGATCGTGGCGGCCGCCATCGCCGGGGCGTCGTTCACGCCATCCCCTACCATCGCCACCCCGCGCGATGAGCGCGCCAGTAGCCGGACCGCGTCGACTTTCTCGTCAGGCATCAGGCCCGCCCGCACTTCGTCTGCCCCGATTTCGGCGGCGATGGCGCGCACCGCATCGGGGTGATCACCGGAGAGGATGACTATCCAGCGGATCCCTTCGTACTTGAGATGACGCACCGAAGCGGCGACCCCCGGCTTGAGCTCGTCCCCGAATGCCATCGCGCCCTGCACTTCGTCATCCGACCCGACGTAGACGACCGACCGTCCATGTGAGGTCTGCGCCGCCGTCCACCCCTGGATCAGTGGGGTGAGCCGCGCCTGCTGCCGAGCCGCCATTGCCGCGTTGCCAACCCACACCATCTGACCTTCGGTGAGAGCCAGTACCCCCTCTCCGGGGAAGGAGGCGAACTCCTCGACGACGGGAATAGTCAGGCTGCGAGTGCGCGCTGCTTCGAGGACGGCGCGGGATAAATGGTGCTCCGAGAGCTGCTCCACCGCGGCGGCTAGTCGCAGCACTTCGTCCCCATCCATCCACTCCCCGCTGGCCAACGCTCCGCCGGTTTCCCATTCGGACCGGCTCACCATCTCCACCAATTGCGGACGGCCGACCGTCAGGGTACCCGTCTTGTCGAACGCGATCGCGTCGATGGTACCAGCCAGGTCGAGATAGGCGCCGCCCTTGAACAGAATTCCGTGCCGCGCGCCGTTGGCTATACCGGACAGGATCGCCGACGGAGTCGAGATCACCAGCGCGCAGGGGCTCGCCACTACCAGTAGTGTCATCGCGCGGTAGAAAGCATCCCCCCACGCCTCACCCCACCATAACGGGGGCACAATCGCGGCAAGCACGGTCGCCAGCACGACGGCCAGGGTATACGGGTGCGCAAACCGGTCGATGAAATTTTGCGCCGGAGCTCGCTCCTCACGCGCTTGTTCCACCAGCCTGACGATCTTGGCGAGCACCGTCTCGCCCGCTCGGTGCGTCACCTCGACCACCAGCGAGCCGCTCTGGTTTATCGTCGCGGCATATACCTCATCACCGGCAGTCTTGCGCACCGGCACCGATTCCCCGGTGATTGCCGACTGGTCCACCTCAGTCCGCCCCGAGCGCACGCGACCGTCCGCGGCAATCCGCTCCCCGGGGTGGATGAGTATCAACTGTCCCGGAACGAGATCATCGACAGGCACGCGCCCTATCGCACGTCCCGCTTCGTCAGCGAGGGTTGCCTCGGTGGGGCGCAGATCCATGAGGCGCGCTATTGCGTGCCGCGTGCGACCCATCGCGTACGCCTCGAGCGCCTTGGAAAGGCTGAACAGGAAGATCAGTACCGCGCCTTCGAGCGCCGCGCCAACAGTGGCCGCGCCGATGGCGGCCGCACCCATCAGGAAATCGATCGACAGCCGCCGCTTCTTCAGTGCATCCCAGCTGTCGACAGCGATCCGGTAGCCGCCAACCATGTACGCCGCTGCAAGAGGCAGCCAGCGCCACGGGCTCGGCCGTATAGGCCCCCACTCGAGCGCCGCACCTATGACAAGCCCGAGCCCCACGACCAGCGTTATCCGCAGGTAGTAGGTTGCCTCCCGGTCTTCATCGGTGACGGCATCGCGGCCCAGCGCGAGCCGAATCAGAGCCTGGCCCCTCACGATTCCTCACCCCCCGGAACTGGATTGTGCTGCCGCTACGCCCGCGGTCCCGTCTGGAGAATAGCTGGATCGAAGGGTGTTTGCGCGGAAAGGTGCGGCGCAAGATTGGCCGTGCTGACCGGTTCGATATCCCGGCCCAGGGTGTACGACTTCGGCGTCAGGGCGATGCCCTGCCAGAACGCACGCTGGAAGTCAGGCAACTCGCTTCATGGTCGCACTCCCTGGGTTGGCGGAGTGGCGCCCGCGTCATATCCGATTCGGCTGGTCCGCCACGCGGTGGTCGCCAACGCCCGTCCACCTGCCCGCAGTGCAACGACACGCCAGCGAAAGGGTTCGGGTCCCACACGCTCCGCCAACCAACTCGGCGCGCGGTAGGCACCGGAGCCGGGCTGCAGCAGCGCGGAAAGGACATTTTCATCCGCGGCGTTCCGCACCTCGAGCCGGTAAAGCACCGCCGCCCTCGTTTGTGTCCACGCGAAGGTGAGTGGTTCGTCGGCCGGAATGATCTCTTCACCCGGGAAGAGGAGCCTCAGTTCACCGGTCACGATGCCCTGTTCGCCCTCACTGCCCAGGTAGTAGCGCAGCGGCGGGATCGGGAATCCGGCCACCGCGCCGGTGTGGACTATTCCCGCGCCAGCGCCTGCGCTCGCCAGGTTCGAGTCGCCCTCCTTGTCGTCGCTCGCCTCTATGCGAAGAAGCAGCATGTAGAGGCCCTTCGCGGCCGTCAGAATCTTCTCGGGATCGGGGCCGGCGAGCGTGAACTCGCCGGTGGGCGGCAGAAAGACATTGAATCGTTCAACCTCGGTGTAGCGCTTCTGCGTTCCTCGCAGCTCGATAGGCAGGGTTGCCTCGGTCAACAGATCCTCGGTGGCAGGTGGCGCTTCACCGGGGAGAACGATCTCCCAGCGTCCGATCAGCCGTCCCGTCCCGTTATAGGCGATCTTTGCCCGCACCGGCGGCGGCAACTGCCCGGGCTCGATGGAAAGCACGTTGTCCTCGGTCACGAACTCGAGCCGTACGTCGAGAAGCGCGAACGGCACTCGCGCTCCACCGCCTGCCATCCGACAGGTAACCGTCACGTACTCGTCCGGGCTCTGACCGGTCGGATCGACGAAACGGCGGACGTAGAAGAACGCCGAGTTCGCGCCCGCCTCAGCCGCTTGATAGGCGCGCCGCGCGACCGACGGCGGGATCGACATGATGTCGGTGAATGCGTTCTGCCCACTGAAGCGGCTCCGGTCGTAGCGGACCGGCAGGTGACCGAAGATCGTGCCTGGCTGGCATCTCTGGCCGATTCCCGGCGATGCATCGACGAGCTCACCACACCACACGGCCTCGACCGGAACCTTGCCACCGAGGTTGCCGTACGTGATGAACACCGTAGTGGCTCCCGAGGCGTTGACGTTCACTCCGTTAGGGTCGCGCTGGATCTGTGCCGCCGCGGCCAACGGGCCGGTGGCGATGCAGAGCAGCGCTGACAGGAACACGCGGCGTCTGAATCCTGGGGTACCCCTGGTCGGTTCGTCGAGACAGTCAGGTAACAAGCGGCACCGCATTTCTAGAAGAATGTGAAGTTGAGTCCCGAATCGAGCGTCCAATTCGAGCGCTCGGCATCGAGATTCTGTTGGCGGTCGAGAGAGCCAGAGCTCGAGCGGCCGAAGCGAAGGAAGTACTGACCTTTGAAACGCCCTAGGTAGGGGACGGCGGAAGACCACTGGAGATCTACTGAGGTATCGTCGCGCTCACGGGTACGTGCCGCGTCCTCGTTATGAGTCACCGACCAGGATGCGGTGAGCTGCGACGCACTGAGCACGTTCAGGCTGGTCCGCACGCTCCATCGTCGTGTGTTGTCGACTTCGTCGCGCTCCTCGCTCTCACGGCGCTCGAGATCCAGCTGGGCGTCGAGTGAGACGCGCTGGTGCGGCCGCACGCCTAACGAAAAGGCGTTCGCCAGGTTCTGGAGGTCCGCGTTCTGGCGGCCCTCCTGCCGGTTGTCCTGCTCCGAGTGGTTGATCCGGTAGCCGAAGGTGACCTTGCTCCACCGCCAGTCGAGGTTGGCGCTCTGGTTCACGCTCACCTGGTCAGGAACGTGCGACGCGCTGAATCCGCCGTCCGTCGGTAGCCCGTCGCCGAACTGGTGGGTTCGGTCGTAGCTGTAGCGCGCCTGGGGGATCCACGTCACGCCACGTCCGCCAACGCCAAGGACGTCCGCGAGCGGCACCCAGACGTTGCCCGCGCTTCTCCTGGTCCTCGTCTTCAGGATCGAGGCGATTTCGTCGAGATTGTCCTCGCTTCGCGCGTGGTGCGCCTGAATGTTCATCCCGGCGATCGTGCCTCGGAGCTCCGCCACGTTCTGCTGATTGTCCGGGCTCACGTAGGCTCCGATGGACTTGTAGAGCGGATCGATGCGCTCATGGCGAATGGCCAGCTCCAGAGTGGCGGTTCGTGTCCTGCTCAACGCCACGTTGTTGAGTAGCCCTATCGAGGTCTCCAGGAACCGCGCGGTCTTCGTTTCCTCCATCACCGGCACGAGCGCGTCGCCCTGTGCGAGGGTGGGGTCCGCCGGATTGTCGTAGCTGCTCCGGGCCAGTCCGGCTTCGAGCCGGAGCCGGTTCCCCGCGCTCGCGGCGCGCAGCGTTAGGCCCAGTCCGTTCGACTCCTCGGCGTCGGTGAGGTCGCCCTGGTTGAATCCGCTGCGTGGCAGCACCGACGCGCCGAGCCAGGTGAAATCCAGGCGCAGCGCCCCGGGCCTCTCGAGCGCTTCGATACCGAGCGCGCCGCTCAAGACGCGGTGGTCGGGCTCGTCGAGACCCAACAGGTTGTCCCACCCCACCACGTTGGTTCCGTTGGTTGCGGCGAGCGACAGCGCCACCCGCTCGCCCGGAGCGTAGGCGATGAGAGTGCCCCGACTGTTGAAGCCGTTGATCAGGTGCCGCTGCTGCCCGAATCCAACATGACCTAACGACAAGGCGGCATCTCCGTGCCTGTACTGTACGGAGTAGCTGGACAGGTCGATCCTCGGTGCGTCGGAGCCCTTCTCGCCGAAACGCAGGGCGGCTTGCTGCTCGCTCGATCCGAGAAACTTCGTCTCGCTGGTAATGGCCAGTCCGCCACGGGCGTGGCTCGATTGCAGAATGAACTGGCCGGAATAGTCCTGATCGACCTGATCGATAGGCAACTCGGCATCGGGCTTCTGGCCTGCTGCCAGCCGGCCTTTCATTGCGACGTCGAGCCCCGGGTTCCACGTCGAATTCTGGAAACCCAGCCTGCCAACCACGCGCAATGGAATTCGGACGATCTCGCGCCACTCGTCTTTATTCCTGACCAGGTGGACCACCAGTTCACTCTCCCCAGACGGCAGCGGGATGAGTCGAGGCACGTAGCGCATGCCCGAAGCGGTGGACTCGAACAGGTCCGTCACATCGGTGTCGCCAAGGAAAACGGCGACGCGCTCGGAGGACGGATCGAGCGGCCGGCTGAAGCGAAGCGTGATCGCTGCGTCACGCGCCAGATACTCCTCCTCGACCAGGTTGCTCTCTACCATCAGTTCCTGAGCGCCCACCACACGCGGGACGAGCAGGAGCATGACCCAGATCACAATCGCTGGGAGTAGATCCGATCCGGTCTGGCGCAGACAGTCAGCTCCGCGTTGGGTGTGGTAACGATTTGGCGTGCGCTCTTATCGAGTGCCTCTATCCTCCTTATCGGAATTTGGGGCGAAAAGGATCACGGGTCGCGCGACCGGGGGCTGAACACCCGGCTTGCTCGACGACGACGTTGGGTGCGCGCTCGCGGGCAGCGCAGTAGACCGATCCGAGCTCGGACTGGCTCGCAGGTCGGCCCGGTATCCTGGCGAAGTGGATGCGCCCCATACGGCGGCAGCGATCGTGACTCGTTCGATCGCATATTCGCCCAGATCTGCGAGAAGCTCCTTACGAGTCGATTTCACTCATCCGGCGAAGCAGAAGCTGGTTCGACCACCACCAGCACCGGACACGGCGCACGGCGCAGCACGGCAGAAACGACACTCCCGAGCACGGCGCGGCGAAGATGTCCCTCGCCACGTCGTCCCATCACGATCAGCTCCGATTCGTGCCGGTCCGCCGCGTTCAAAATTTCCTGAGCGGGATCGCCATAAATCACCTCGCAGCTCGCACGCTCGGCTGGCACGCCCATCTGCACCGCCCTGTCGAGCCACGGCTTCTCCGCCTCCGCGGCGCGGTGCGGCGTACTCGCCGGCGGTGTGCCTGACGCGAGAGCCACCGCTGTCAGCACGTGATCCAACACTCCTGGAGTGGTTACGTGCACGAGCGCGACGTCGGCCTCGAACCTCCTCCCGAGCAGACCCGCCCAGTGCAGCGCCGGTTCCGTCACATGAGAGTCGTCTACCGGCACCAGGACTCGGCGCGGTGTGGTCGCACGCGACCGGGATACGATCAGCACTGGTACCTTGGAGAGCTCGAGCAGGCGCTCCGCCGTGCTTCCCATGCCGTGCCACTCGCCGGGGCGCTCCCCCTGCGCTCCGGTCACGACCATGTCAGCCGAAAATTCCTCTGCAAGCCTGGAAAGAGTCTCCGCCGGCGGCCCCTCGCGAACTTCCAGCCACATACGCTCGGCAGCGAGGGAAAGGCTGAGCTCCCGTAGACGCTTCTCGGCGCCCTCTCGCAAGGTCTCGATGAGAAGCTCCCGCCGCGGATGCTCTCCCTTGGCGATCGGTGGCGGCTTGGGGATCGATATGACATGCGCCAGCACGACCTCCGCTCCGCGACCGAAATGCTGCACCGCCCAACGAGCAGCAGCTACCGACGCTTCGGAGAAATCCACGCCGACAACGAGCCGGTTCAATTTCACCATGTCCTCCTGTCTTCGGTATATGTCACGCCTGCGGCGCGCGAACAAGGGGGAGAAAGAGGGTCGCCGGTCGCTGCGCCCGTCCGTACATTGGGCT
The DNA here is from genome assembly GCA_964584905.1 of uncultured Gemmatimonadaceae bacterium. Taxonomy (GTDB): domain Bacteria; phylum Gemmatimonadota; class Gemmatimonadetes; order Gemmatimonadales; family Gemmatimonadaceae; genus JALZIF01. The sequence continues at coordinate 41,502 of CAZPCC010000008.1, forward strand.
CAGAATGCCAAGCCTCGACAGTGAGCGCGTGCGGGCCCGCCCGGTTCTCCTCTCCGCGAATCTCGCGCTCCGGCGGTGTGCATCCCGATTGGTGCGGGTAGCCTTCACGCTGCCGCTGGCGATCCTTTCGGCAGGCGCCCAGAGTTCGCCGTTAGGTGCGTGTGCTCCGTCCGTCACCGAGCAAAGCCTGCGGGGAGCAAGTCCGGACCTGTACTGCATTGACCTGCTTCCCGCGAGAGCGTTCACCGCGAGCGGAACCGCTGAGTTGCTTCCGGTGCGATCACCATTCGGTCTGGCGGTCACCCGCGACGGCTCTCCGCTCTGGAACGTCGCCTTTGCGCTGGACTCACTGCCCGATCCTCGCACTCTAGGCAGCTACACGGTTTACGTGGCCTGGGCGACGACACCGGGCCTCGATCTCGAGGTGAAGCTCGGTACAGTCGGCAACGGCCGCACCACGCGAGGGCGCGTCGCATTCGACCGGTTTCTGCTGCTCGTTACTGCCGAAAAGGATTCGGCCGTGCCGCGCCGCAGCGGGCCTCTCGTACTGCGCGGCGGCTCCGCCAGCACCAGAATGCAGCCTGACGACATGGCGTTTCTGCTCACCGGAATGATCCCGGGCGACGACAGCACCGTTTCGCACGACGATCACGCAGACCACTCCGCGGGCGGGTCGTCAGGCTGGACGTTGCCTCCAATGCACCCCGAGGTCTCGATGCCTCCGGGACTCATGCGCCTGCGTCCTGATGTATCGATGTATCTGCCCGACTCGGCTGGCGCTCCGCTCGCCAGACCTCGCGAGCTCGTCAGGCTGAATGACGGCGATACGCTGCCGCTGGTGGCGGCTCCGGTGCGACGCGTGCTCTTCGGGCGCACAGTGACGATGCTCGGATTCAACGGTCAGTATCCGGGTCCGCTCATACATGTCGACGAAGGATCCACGATCACCATACCGTTCACGAACCGCACCGATTTTCCAGGCGCTGTGCACTGGCATGGAGTAAGGCTCGACAACCGCTTCGATGGCGTGCCTCACGTCACGCAGGAACTCGTGCCGCCCGGCGAAACGTTCGAGTATCGGGTGTTCTTCCGAGACGCCGGCATCTACTGGTACCACCCGCATCATCGGGAGGATGTGCTGCAGGACCTGGGCCTCTACGGAAACATGCTCGTTCGATCAGCGGAGCCTGACTACTATGGGCCGGCGCACCGGAGCGAAGTGCTGATGCTCGATGACCTGCTCGTCGCCGACTCTGGGCTGGTGGGATGGGGACTGGAAGCTCCCACGCATGCACTGATGGGCAGATTCGGCAACGTACTCCTTGTGAATGGCGAGCCAGCCTATCGAGGGACCGCGAAGCAGGGAGAGGTGGTGCGCGTATTCCTGACGAATGTGTCGAACACCCGCGTCTTTAATGTCTCGTGGCAGGGCGGAGTTCGCATGAAGGTCGTTGCCTCCGATCTCGGCAGATACGAGCGGGAAGAATGGGTGGACAACGTCGTCATCGCCCCAGCTGAGCGGTATGTGGTAGATGTACGGTTCGATGAGCCTGGCGATGCGGTGCTGGTGAACCGGGTGCACGCGATCGACCCGATTTTCGCCCGGTTCTTCGAGGAAACCGACACGCTGGGTGTAGTCCGGGTATCAGCCGAGCGCGCTGTGCCTGATCTCGCTGCCGCTTTCGCCGCGCTCAGGGCGCCGGCAGCCGTCGCCGCGGATATCGGGCGATATCGCGAGCACTTCGCCGGCAACGCGGATTACGCGCTGACGCTCACCCTGGAGCTCGGCGAGCTGCAGTTTCCGCTCCAACCCCTGCTCAACTTCGAGTCCATCTATCGCAACCCGGTCGAGTGGAGCGGCACGATGCCAGACATGGACTGGCTGGCCACGGGGCGAGCTGTGAAGTGGGTGCTGCGCGATCAGGAGACCAGGCGTGAGAACATGGACATCTCCTGGCGCTTCAAGGTGGGTGATCTGGTGAAGATCCGTCTGGTCAACGATCGCAACGCACTACACGCGATGCAGCATCCGATTCACATTCACGGACAGCGCTTTCTGGTGCTTTCGGTGAACGGGGTCCGGAACGAGAATCTGGTCTGGAAGGACACGGTACTCTTGCCGGCTGGGTTTTCGGCGGACATTCTCCTCGAGCTGTCGAACCCGGGCCGCTGGATGCTGCACTGCCACATTGCCGAGCACATCGAGACGGGCATGCATATGGTGTTTGAGGTTGCACCCTAGTCAGAATCGTCCGGGTGGTCGGAGATCAATGTCGAAGGGTGCGACAGATGAGGCGGATTGGGCGGATGAGGCTGATTGATTCGGGACGTGGGTGCGGCTACGGCGCACAGGGTGTTTTAGGCGGTCATTCCTAACGATCAAACGGTGAAAGACAGGTTTAGGACCGAAGTGGAAGAGAAGTCCGACTTCAAAGCTAGTGCCGCGAAGATAGTTATGGAGCTGTCTCGTGGTCGCCGAGTGAAGCTCATAGGTGGATTTCGTCTCGACTATTAACTTGCCATCGACGACCAGGTCGAGTCGCTGACGAGCAATCACAATGCCTTTGTACATCACTGCCACGCTTAATTCGCGACTGACGTTGTGTCCACGATTCGACAACTCGTACTCCAGCGCCCGTACGTAAACATGTTCCAGAAAGCCGAAGCCGAGCGTATTGTATACCTCGAAGAACGCTCCAATAGCCGAGCGGGTGAGCGATTCCTCCAGTAGTTCCAAGCGAGCCATGCCCAGAGATGTTCTGTCGGATCGTTCCGGTCGTCATCGTCGAATCGCACAGCCAATCATATTCCCGCCGAGAAACGATCCGCCTCATCCGCCCAATCCGCCTCATCTGTCGCACCCTTCGTCA
>CAZPCC010000009.1:0-1724 GCA_964584905.1 uncultured Gemmatimonadaceae bacterium
AGCCCGCACCAATCTCGTTGAATCGGGAATTGGCATCGGTATCCGGGCCGCGCTCGAAGCCTTCCACCAGCACATCGTTGCCCCAGCTGTTTCCCGCCATCAACGCGACCATCGACGCCGACACCGCGGTCACGCCGGGAAGTGCCGCGAGCTCCGCCTCCACCCGCTCGAACAGCAAGCGCGACTGCGTCGAATCGTAACCGTTGAGCGATGGCGCAATCCCGAACGTGATGACGTTGTCGATCCGGATGCCGAGATCGATCCGGCTCACGTTGGTCAGGCTCTTGAGAAAGAGTCCCGCCGAGATGAGCAGTGCCATCGACAGCGCGATCTGCACCGTAACCAGCGATGTGCGAAACCGGGCGGCCGCGCGAGCCCCCGAAGGCTGTCCGGAGTTCGCCCGCAGCACACCGATCAGGTTCGGCCGTGTGCTGTGGATTGCCGGAAACATTCCGAACAGCAGGCCGGTGCCGACGGCCAATGCGCCGGCGAACAGCACGACCCCCCACTGGAGCGTCAGCTGAAGCGTTTGCAGAGCGTCAGGCGGAAGCATGGCACCGATTCCGGCCAGCGTCCACTTCGCCACGAGCAGGCTCGCTACGCCACCCATCACCGCCAGCAGGCACGACTCCAGCAAGAGCTGGCCGATGACCCGGCGCCGGCTCGCGCCTAGCGACAGACGCACCGCCATCTCGGTGGACCGCGTCGCCGCCCGCGCCAGCAACAGGTTGGCGACGTTGGCGCAGGCGATCAACAGGACGGTGCCGGTGATCGCGAACAGAAGCAGGAGCGGTGTCCTGGCCTCCTCGTGAATGGAGCTCTGCCCGCGGTAACCAGGCTCCAGAGCGATCTCCTTCGCACGGAACTGCGCCATTGTCTGATCGCTCATTCCTTCCTGCAGCGGAGCCTCGATCTCGTTGAGAATCGGGCGATAAACCGCATTGATCGCTCGCTGCCCCTGCTCGATGGTGGTGCCTGACTCGAGACGGGCGAACAGGTATGCCCAGTAGCTTCGGCGGTTGTCGAATCCGGTGAACCCCGGATTCATGTAACCGCGCATGGAGATTGGAACGAATACCCGCGGGTTGCCGCCAAGCGTCGTCCCCTGAAAACCGCGCGGTGCCACGCCGACTATCGTCATCGGCTGACCGTTGATCGTTATGGTCTCGTTAAGCACCGACGGATCCGACCCGAGCTGATTCTCCCAGAAGCTGTGGCTGAGCACCGCCACGTGATGCGCACCGATCGTCTCATCATCAGCGGGCACGAGCAGACGGCCGAGCGCGGGCGTCAAACGAATCAGCCCGAAATAGGAGCCAGAGACCATCGTCCCCTCGCCGCTTATCGTCTGATTGCGGAAGGCGATGTTGGCTCCGAACAGCCGGTGCGCGGCGAGTCCGGCGAACGTGGACTGCTGCCGCTCGAGATCGCGGAACATGGCATAGCTGAAAACCACGTCGCAGTCGCCGGACTGGTTGCACGACGTGGAGCCCGGCTTGGGCCCGGGCGCCGAGAGATTGACCAGCTCACCGGGTTCGCTCACCGGCAAAGGCCGCAGCAACATTTGATCGAACAGAGAGAAAATCGCCGCGTTGGCCCCGATGCCGAGTGCGAGCGACAGAATCGCTACCGCGGTGACGAACGGGGTCTTGAAAAGGGTGCGAAACGCGAACTTGATGCTGCGCATGATTCCTCTCGAGAGCCTCTGGGGTCAAATCCGGCCT
>CAZPCC010000010.1:0-1548 GCA_964584905.1 uncultured Gemmatimonadaceae bacterium
CTCAGTCACCGCGTCTTCGTGTTCGACCTGACGGACCCGATGGCGCCGCGGATCACCGGCGAGATCGAGGTCGGCCCGCAGCCGTTCGATCCCATTTTCACGCCGGACGGCCGCTCGGTGTACCTGGGCAACAAGGCCGCGAATACCGTTACAGTCATCGACATGTCGACGCGGAGTGTTGCGAAAGTCATCACCGGCCAGGGCCTGGCGCAGCCGCATGGCGTAGCCACGTCACCGGACGGGCGCTTCGTCTACATCTCCAACAACAACACGGGTCAGGTGCACAACATGTCCGGCGACCACGCTGCGCACGCAGCGCCCGCCGCCCCGGGCCGCGGCACGGTGGTCGTCATTGACACCGCCACGCGCGAGATCGCACACGTCATCGAGGTCGGTCGCAACGCATCCGGCATCGGCACCCGCACACCCCGCCAATGAAGCGAACCTTCCTTTTGTGCATTGCTGTCGGCGCGTGCGCATCCGCGCCGCCGGCCACCGATACGGTGGAGCGCGCCGTCGGCGGCGAATGGGAGCGCGTGATCGCGCCATTCACCGTGCTCGATGCGGACGGCAGCGAGTTCGCCCATCCGTTCCTCGGCGGTCTCGATGTGCCCCGGCCGCAGTTCATCGACATTGATGGTGATGGTGATCTCGACCTGTTCGTGCAGGAACGCTCGAACGACATCATGTATTTCGAGAACACGGGTACTGCGACCGCGCCGCGCTACGTGTGGCGCAGCGACAAGTATCGCGGCATCGACATCGGCGAGTGGTATCGCTTCGTGGACATGGACGGCGACGGCGATCATGACCTCATCGCCGAACGGCCGTACAGCTACATCCGGCTCTATCACAACACCGGCTCCGCGACTGCGCCGCGCTTCGAGATCGCCGGTGACACGCTCCTCGATGCGGCTGGCACACCGATATTCGCCGATCGCCAGAACATCGCGAACGCCGCAGACATCGACTGCAACGACCTGATGGACCTGTTCCTCGGACGCGTTGACGGCACGATCACACGATACGAAGAGACCCGGCAGGTGGATGGCAGAGCGCCGCGGTTCCGTTTCGTCACCGATCGCTTCGAAGGCATCGAGATCGTCGCCGCGTTCGGCAGCATGCACGGCGCAAACTCGATGTACTTCGCCGATTCCGACGAGGACGGCGACCTGGACCTGTTCTGGGGCGATTTCTTCGAGGCGGGCGTGCTCTTCATCCAGAACCAGGGCACGTGCCCGAATCCAAACCTGCGCGGCACTCCCGTACCGCTCCAGCGTGCGGATAGTGAGACAATCCTCACCAGCGGCTACAACGTCCCTGTCCTGGTCGACATCGATGACGACGGCGATCTCGATCTGTTCCTCGGCATCATCGGCGGCGCGTTCAACCCGAACACCACGGCAGCCGACAACTTTCACTTCTACGAACGTACCGATGCCGGCTTCGAGCTCCGCACCACGCGGTTCCTGGATGGCATCGATGTCGGAAGTGAGAGCACGCTGGCAATGGCCGATATCGATGGCGATGGCGATCTCGACATGCTCG
>CAZPCC010000011.1:0-6941 GCA_964584905.1 uncultured Gemmatimonadaceae bacterium
TATCGCACGCGGCTGGTCGCCGGCCGGCTCGAAGGGGGAAGCGAGGAGGTAGGGGGAGGGCATTCGTCAAATATAGAAAGCGGGCAGAATAGAAGAGGAAATAGGAATTAGGAATTAGGAATTAGGGGTCGTGTGCGTCGATTGAAAGCGAACGGCGGAGGGAATCGGGATCTCACGAACGCATCGGCGTTCATGACATAGCGAGATCCCCGTTGCCACTACCACCAAATCGACGCACACGACCCCTATTTCCTAATTCCTAATTCCTATTTCCTGCTTTCTACATCGAAATTTTCTCCCGCCTCGAAACTCCGGTTATCCCCTTCACCTTCCGCATCGCCCGCAGAATCTTTTCGAGGTGCGGAAGGTTTTCGACTTCCACCATCACCGACCCGTGCACACCGCCGCCGTCGCCGCTGGAGAGGTCGAGGCTCTTGATGTTCGTGCCCGTCGCCGTAACCGCGGCGGCGATGTCGGCGTACAGTCCCCGGCGGTCCGATCCCTCCAGCGTGATGCGGACGATGAACAGCTCGCCTTCCTGCTTCTGCCAGTCGATGTCCAGCCGCCGCTCGGGCTCATTGGTCAGCAGCAGCAGGTTGGGACAATCCGACCGGTGGATGCTGACGCCGCGGCCTCGCGTGACGTAGCCGACAACCGGATCGCCAGGCACCGGCTGGCAGCATTGCGAGTAGCGAACCATCAGCCCATCCACGCCCTGAATGCGGACGCCCTTGCTGGCGCCCCGCATTCGGCTGACGAGCCGCTCGAACGCGCTCGGCTTGGCCGGCGCCTCGGGTGACGCTTCCAGGTCCGGGTGCAACACTTTGAGCACCTGGGTCGCCTGCACGTCGCCGCGCCCCAATGCCGTAATCAGCTGCTTGGCATCATTCAGGCTCATCGCCTTCGCCACGGTCAGAAGCGCGGCATCGTCAGGCTTTGGCAGATTGCGGCGCCTCACCTCCTTCTCCAGAATCTCGCGGCCCAGCTTGACCGAGGTCGCCTGCTCCTCGACGCGGATCCACTGGCGAATCTTGTGACGCGCGCGCCCGGTACGCACGTGGGCCAGCCAGTCGCGGCTCGGGCGAGCGGATGCGGCGGTGATGATCTCGACCGTCTCTGAGCTCTTGAGCTGCCGCGAGAGCGGAGCGATGCGCCCGTTAACCTTGGCGCCCGCGCAGTGCAGCCCTACCTCGGTGTGCACGGCGAAGGCAAAGTCGATCGGTGTGGCGCCCTCGGGCAGCCGGATGACGTCGCCGTCCGGGGTGAAGACGAAGATCTCCTTGGCATAGAGATCGAGCTTCAGGAACTCGAGAAACTCGTCAGGCGTCTTTGCGTCGAGCTGCAGCTCCAGGATCTGACGGAACCAGCCGAGCTTGTCGTCCAGATCGTCCCGCGCTGACTGGGACTGCCCTTCCTTGTAGACCCAGTGCGCGGCGATGCCGTACTCGGCCGTGCGGTGCATCTCCCGCGTTCGGATCTGGATCTCGAACAGCTGCTTGCCCGGACCGAACACGGTGGTGTGCAGGGACTGGTAGCCGTTGGACTTCGGCTGCGCGATGTAATCCTTGATCCGCTCCTGGATCGGCGTCCACCCGTCGTGGATGACGCCTAACGCATGGTAGCACTCGGGCACCGTGTCGACCAGCACCCGGATCGCGAGCAGGTCGTAGATGTCCTCGTACGGCCGGTCCTGGCTGACCATCTTCTTGTTGATCGACCACAGGTGCTTCGGGCGGCCGGTGACCTCGGCGTTGCGAATCCCCGCCCGCTCCAGCCCCTCGGCCAGCGGCCCCTGCATCCGCGCTACCAGCGCCTCGCGTTCCCCACGCTTGCGCGCGATGAGCTTGGCCAGACGGCGATAGGATTCGGGTTCGAGATACTTGAACGAAAGATCCTCGAGCTCCCACCGCATGCGCGCCATTCCGAACCGGTGCGCCATCGGCGCGTACAGCTCCATGGTCTCGGTGGCGATCCGCTGCTGCTTCTCCAGCGGCAGGTGGTCGAGCGTGCGCATGTTGTGCAGCCGGTCGGCCAGCTTGATCAGGATCACCCGCACATCCTTGGCGATCGAGAGCAGCAGCTTGCGGTAGTTCTCGACCTGCCGCTCCTGTCCGGTGCGGAAGTTCAGGTTTCCGATCTTGGTTACGCCGTCGACGATCTGCGCCACATGTTTGCCGAACTCGGCCTCCACCTCCTCGACCGTGACGCTGGTGTCTTCGATTACATCGTGAATCAGCCCGCTCGCCACCGTCATCGAGTCGAGGTGCAGCTCGGCCAGTATCCGCGCGACCTCCACGCAGTGGTTCACGTACGGCTCGCCTGACGCGCGCACCTGCCCCTGGTGCGCCTTTTCGCTGAAACGATAAGCGCGCGTAAGCAGATCCAGGTCGAGGCGCTCGAGAAGGGCCTCGTCCATCAGCTTCCAACCAGGTATCTCCGGCCGTGCGGCTGGTGCAGTCACAACAGTCCCGCCTCCGCGAAGCTCACATAACGACCCCGCCCCACGATCACGTGATCGTGCACGGGGATGTCCAGCAACCGGCCGGCGGCCACCAGCTGGTCGGTCACCAATCGATCATCCGTCGACGGCGTAGGGTCGCCGCTCGGATGATTGTGCACGAGCACGATCGCCGCTGCCCGCTCGGCGATCGCTTCCCGAAAGACCTCGCGCGGATGCACGAGGGACGAATTGAGTATCCCGCGTGTGACGGTGATGTCGCGCTCAAGCCTGTGCTGCGCATCCAGCACCGCCACATGAAATTCTTCCACCGGCAGATCGCGCAGCCTCGGCGAGAACGCTTCGAATACATCGCGCGGCGACCGCATCGGAGCCCCCGCATCCCGACCTTCCTCGGCCAGCCGCCGCCCCAGCTCGAGCGCGGCGTGGACGGCCACCGCGCGCGCCATTCCCACACCTACCTGCACCGTGAGCGCTGCCACCGGCTGCATCGCCAGCCGTCTCAGCGACCCCTCGGCCCGCGCCAACATCTCCTCGCCCACCCGAAGCGCCGACGCCTGTGCGGTACCAGCCCCGAGCAGTATTGCGAGCAGCTCCGCGGAGTTCAGCGACTGGGCGCCGAGCGCCTTGAGGCGCTCCCGAGGCCGTTCCCCGAGCGGCAGCTCTCGTATACTTAGCGCGCGCCGGGGTGGACGGCTAGACGGCGCGCACGCGGACGTAGCCTCCGTCACTGCAGGAGGGATGGACGGAAATGCACCCATGGGCTCGGCTCCATTGAACGTGAGCCCCGAAAATGCCGCGTACGGCCGCAGGGAGCGTCATCAGGAGAACGCAGCAAGTAGCGACGCGCAATCAGCGTCGTGCTAGCTCTCTCGCCGGTCCAGAGGAAGCCAGAGCGTGAATGCCGATCCCTTTCCGGGCTCGCTGGCGACGGTGAGATCACCACCGAGCAGACGTGCAATGCGGCGGGCGATGGACAGGCCGAGTCCGGCGCCCGGCTTATGCTCGTGGGCCTCGAGGCGAGAGAACTCCTCGAAGATCGCTTCGAGCTTGTCCGATGGAACACCGGAGCCGGAATCGGCAACTCGAATGGCGGTCCAGATCCGGCCATTTCGTGCGAACGGCTCCGCCGCGAGGTCTATGCGGCCGGCGGGCTCGGTGTACTTCACCGCGTTCGAGAGGAGGTTGGCCAGGATCTGTTGAACGCGATCGGGATCGGTGGTGACCTCCGGCAGATCCTCCGCGACTCGAACCTCGATGAAATGCCCGGCAGCAGCCGCCGCCGCTCGATGCTCTTCCGCCGACTCCCGCATCAGCGGCCCAAGCTCGACAGGGCGCGGAACCACCCTCAGTTGGCCCGCTTCGACGCGGGACAGCTCGAGCAGGTCGCTGATGAGCGCGAGCAGAGCGCGCACGGCGCGCCGAATTCGAACAATGCTATCCTTCTGCCCCGGGAGCAGTGGTCCCTTCAGCCCGTCTTCGAGGAGTTGGGCATATCCGTCGATCGCATTGATGGGGTTCTTGAGATCGTGGCTCACGCCGCGCACCAGATGCGCCCGACTTTCGGTAGCGCGTTCGAGCTCCACTCGCCGACTTTCTGCGTCGCTCGCGGCAAGGCGAAGCCGATGACCGAGCCAGCCGACGACGGCCACCGCCGCGAGGGAGACGAGGCCGAGGAAGAGAACGATGGTGCGCTGTACGCGCTCCGCTTCGAAGATTCGATCTCGGCTCAGTTGCGCAAATGTCGTTATTTCGTGATCGAGGAATGCGGCGGCGAGAAGCAAATCCTCGTAAAGGCTTTGCCGCAGCGGATCATTGATGCCGGCGTTGCTGGTGCGCTGACCGAGGAATCCTTCGACTGCCGCGTGCCACTCGTGCTCGAGTTTCCGGAGCTCTGAGTAGCGGTCCTGAACGGCGCCTCGGAGAGTGGCGGTGATTGGAGCGAGTTGGGCGTACGCGATCTGTTCCTGCGCCACCGCCTGTCTATACCGATCCACGAGACTATCCTCACCGTTCTCGAGATAGTCGTGCAGAACGGAGCCTTCAATAGCCAGCGCCAGCTGGACTTGTGAGACCAGGGTCCGCGCCGGCTCGGTCAATGTCCGAATCTGTTCGCGATGCGGCTCCGTATACCGATCGCCCAGAATGGGAAGCACTACCAGCGCCACCAGCGTGAGAATCACGAACGCGAGCGGAATCCACGTCGCCAACGCGCCTTCTACGCTGCCCCGCTGGCGCATCTTCCCGGGAGTTGGCCGCCCGGGAGTGCCGAGGCTCTTTCCGCTCACCTGCAGATCACTCTCACTTTCACTCGCTCATCTTTCAGGAGAATCACAGGTACCACGCTGCCCGGCCACCAGTTCCAACGGCCGGCCAGTCGCAGCAGCGCCGGTCCCAAGGCCAGCCTGATTACGGTCACGTCGATTGCGACAGCGATTGCAAGAGCCAATCCCAGGATCTTCATGAAGATGAATTCGCTCATGACGAACGCCCCGAACACGACGATCATGACCAGCCCTGCACTCGTGATGACGCCGCCGGTCCGCGACACGCCTTCGACAATGGCTTCGCTTTCTCCTGCACCGCCGCGTCGAGCTTCAGCCACGCGAGACACGAGAAACACCTCGTAGTCCATGCTCAAGCCGAAAACGGTGCAGAATACAAGCAGCGGAACGGCGGGAAAGATTCCGTCGAGCGGCTCGGTCAACCCGAGCCACTCCGATCCGTAGCCGTGCTGAAAAACGAGCACGACAGCACCGAACGCCGCGCCCACCGAGAGAAGATTCAGGGCTATGGCCTTCACCGGAATCAGAAACGAGCGAAAACCGATGAGCAGAGCGACGAAGGTGGCGCCAAGCACGAGCGCGACGACGCGCGGTGTCGCGGCGGCGATCCTGTCACCATAGTCGACATTGAATGCCGGCAGCCCGCCGACGATCAGTCGGGTGCCGGCGAGTCCTGTCGCGCCTGACGCATCCAACGCGCGCAGCTCCCGCACCAACGCCATCGCATTCGCGATCCCCGGTGACTCGGCCGGCAAGATCTCCAGCAGCGCGAGCCGATCATCGTCGCTGACGAATCCCGCTACGAGTTCGGGAGGGGCGAGCGCCACCGGCAAGCCACGCATCAGGGCAGGCAGCGAGCGGACGCGTGCGACGCCGGTGTTGCCTTGGAGCTCCGTCGTCAGGCGAGACATCGCCTCCCACGCCTCCGGCGACCTGGCCGGCACACCGACTGGAAGCTCCACAATCACGCGGATTCCTTGGACGATGCCGCTGCGCTCCATCTCTCGCAACGATCGCAGCCCGCGCGAAGACTCGATCGACGGCGGAAGCCAGTCGCCGCCCGGCGTGCGAGTATCGAGGCCGCGCCATTGCCAGGCCAGCGCGCCGGTCGGTATTCCGGCGACCACCAGCACGAGCAGCGGCCGCCTGACGATTGTACGGCTCCATGCCAGCCAGCGTCCTTGACCGATACGCGCCGATCCCCGTGCGCGGCGCACGCGTCCCCATTCGACGCGGTGACCGAGTGACGCCAGCACGCCGGGGAGCAGTGTCGTGGCCAGGGCCACCGATACCGTGGTCACCAGCGCACCGGCGATGCCGATCGAGCGAAGGTCGGTCAGGGGAACGAGCAGCAGCGCGAGAAACCCGACGACCACCGCTGCCCCGGACAAACAGACGCTTTGGCCGGCGTGCATAGCCGATTCAATGGCTGCATCTTCGGAAGAAAGACCGCGTCCGCGCGCCTCACGATAGCGGCTGACGAGCAGCAACGAGTAGTCGATTCCCAATCCAAGGCCAAGCATCGTCGCCACGTTGAGCACGAGTATCGAGGCGTCTGCCACTCGCGTGAGCAGCGCGACCAGTCCAAGCGTCGTCGCAATCGCGAGCGCTCCGAGGCCGATCGGCAGCATCGCCGCCACGAGGGCACCGAAGGCCAGTACCAGCAGAGCCAGAGTGAGCGGCAGCACGCGCCGCTCGGCCTGGTTTGCGTCTTCGGCGCTCACGCGACGGAGGTCGGCATTCAGCGCGGGTTCGCCGGTCCAGAGCAGTTCCAAATCCGGATGGGTAGCGCGCAGGCTGGCACGCAGTGCCGAGGTAGTCAGCCGCAGCGATTGAAGGCGCGAATCGATGTTACCATCGATGTCCTTCAAGCCAACGACGATAAAAGTGCCTCCGCCCTTGCCGACGAACAGATCGTCAGGCACATCGAGCAGGGAGAATGTGCCGGCAACCCCCTCGTTCGCCTCCAGGGCTGCAACGACGGAGCGCAGTGCGTCGTGACCGGCCTTACCAGCCGGCTCTGCAACACCATTCACGACCAGTATTGCCGACCTTGCGAACGGCGAGGCGAATCGAGACGCCATGATCTCGGCGACGCGCTCCGAGTCGCTGCCCGGTATCCGGGACCCGGTTTCCAGCCGGTGCTCGACCCCCGGCGCGTGCGGCAGGACGAGTGCCGCCAGAAGTGCCCACGCGGC
>CAZPCC010000012.1:0-3912 GCA_964584905.1 uncultured Gemmatimonadaceae bacterium
TCAATAGCACCTCCCACGGCGCGCTCAATCTCCACCCGATCCCTTTCCCGCACTCCTCTCGCAAACGGCCCCAGCAAATGCACGATGCTGTTCGCGTAGTAGCTCACGAGCGGACGCTGGCGAGGCATAACGGCGAATCCCGAGCCCTCGGCGACGAGGATCCGCCGCATTGCGAGCATGCGCCAGGCGCGCTGGAAGGTCTCCTCGATCGAGCGGTCAGCGCTCAACACCTTGGCGTTGAGCTCCGTGAGCGCGTCGCGCATGGCGGACATTCGCTCGAGCAGCGCCGATCGCGGGATGAAGTCCCCATCAAAGCTCTGGATCGCCGCGCAGGCGAGCGGCACCGGTGTCACCGGCACGAGCGCGCCGATGCGCTCCATCGCGTGGTCGGCCAGCGCTTGCACGTGCGGCAGGCGCTCGGTACGGGGCAGTGACCAGAAATCGATTCCTTGTCGTCGCAGGTCGTCGAGCCAGGGCGCAACCCGGATCGGCGGGCCGAAAGTGACCGCGGCGCGGCCGTACCGCTTCCAGCGTCCCATCGTCAGGCGTCCGACGTTCCAGCCGACGTACCGGCCGACCTCCGAGAGCTGGGCCAGTCGTGAGGTCGTGCGTTCGCCCTGTTGCCGGGCAAGCTCACGGAGGAGTGTGCGGTCCTCGAGTACCCGATCGTAGTTGAGCGCGACCGGAATGATCGTCAGGCGCTGGGCGAGCGCCGGGTCGTCGCGGGCGGCGCCGAGCATGTAGTCTAGCAGCCCGATCTTGGCCGGCCGCAGGGTGCCGTCGCGAGTCAGTCCGCCCTCGGGAAAGATCCCCTGGGTGACGCCGTTTCCGGTAATGAGCTGCACGTACCGCTCGAGCACCGTATGGTACAGCGGCTCCCGGAACCGGCGCCGGATGAAGTAGGAGCCGAAGCTCTTGAACACGTACTCGAGCGGGAAGGCTCGGGCCCACTCGCCCACCGCATAGGAGATCGACACATCGCCGGCCAGTGCGTAGGCGAGCAGCACGTAGTCCGCATTCGACCGGTGGTTGGCGAGATAGACCACCGTCGAGTCGTTAGGTAATTCGCGGAGTGCCGGAAGATCGGCGTAGTCCACCGAGACCTTGTACAGCATGTTGAGCACCACCCGGCTGAACGGATAGCCGAGCCGGTAGTAGGCGAGGATGTTGAAGTACGGCACCATCTCGTCCACGTACTGATTCACCTGCCTCCATACCTCCAACGCCGGAATACCGTGCTCGCGCGCATGCTCGCGCACCGCGGCGGCCACGCGCCCGTCGTTGAGCAGCGCGCCCCGGATGTCTGCCTTACGCGTCAGCTTGTAGCGATTGACGCGAACGCCGAAGCGGTGGAGGGTGCGGGTGGCGGTCTTTGACAGCAAATCAGGACCAGGGAAGTGGTGACCGCGCTTGGCCAAAGGGCGGCGGCGGACGTCAGGTGACGGCGGAAGATGCGCTGGCAGCGGGCGAAAGACGAGGCGATCGCGAGGGCCCCAGCACGACCGTATCGAGCCTTTGCCAGGATTGTGACCGCTGCGACTACCGACCCCGAATTTACCGAGCCTGCATTGGAGTCATGAATCCCGACTCCCGCAGTAGTACCCGGTCGAACGTGGCTACTGTCTCGCAACCCGCGACGCGGGCGTGTACGCCAATCAGGTAGTCGGCAAAGTCGCCATTGCCGCGCGCAAACAAGTCGACAGCTCGGGTCAGCTGATCGGAAGCGGCGAAGGTGAGGTGCCGTGCTCGAAGCAGATCCCGTAGCGTGGCGGCGATCTGTGCACGGGAGATGCGATAACTCACAGAAAGCACCCACACCAATTCGGCCACGACCACGTCCGAGATGAACAGCGTATCACCGGAGGCCACGGCGCGTTCGATCAGCGCGGCGGCTTGCTCGGTCTGTCTCGCATCGTCTTCCACGAGAAAGCGCACGAGCACGTACGTATCGAGTGCGATCACCCGGCGTCGCGCGCTCGGACCGCCGCTGTCCGTATGGCGTTCCCCATGGCTTTGACGCTGACACCCCTGACAGCCGGCTTCAGCACGCCTCTCATCTCGATGAGATCCACTGTCTCTGCCTCAATGACGACCGTACCGTTGTCTTTGAGTCGGAAGGCGATCCGGTCGCCTGGAGAGATGCCAAGAGCTTCTCGCACCGCCTTCGGCACGGTAATCTGGCCCTTGGAGGTCAACTTTGCGGCGGGCATTCATTACCTCTCTTTGCATTCCTTACTCAATGGTAAGGAATCTCAGCCTCGGCCGCAAGTCGAGTCAGCCACGTGGACGAGGAACCGGAGCTGAGACGCCGTCATTTCCGCGAAAACGCGGCCGCTGACTTTGATTGCCAGACGCGACCGGATCCCACTAATCCGTTCCAGCCTGATGCATCCTGCGAACCCTCGACATGGATGTTCGTCGACGTCGCTTTGATGCAGACGCATTCGAGGATTCGCTTTTCGGGGGTCGGGGCTCGCAAAGATCTCGGTTCCTGGCTGGCCACTATGAATAGGGTTCGCAGGATGATCTAGAACCACCGGATCAACGAATCGCCGCTCCCGCCTCGAAATCGAATAGCGTCAACCGCCGCAGCCGGTAGTAGGCCGTCCAGTACTGCCGTAGCGCCTGGACGTAGGACTCGACCGCGTTGTCCTTCTCGCTCTGCGCGATGTAGAGGTCCGAGATGTCGATACGCCCGATCACATAACGATTCTTGGCTACCTCGAACCGCCGCTCGGCCACCGTGTCGGCCTTGGCGGCGATCGCCAGTTGACGCTCGTTCTGCTCCAGCTCGAGCGCGGCGAAGTGAACCTCCTGCTCGAGCGCCTGCCTGTTCCCCTGCAGGGTGTACTCCACGCGCTGCTGGTCCGCCTGCGCCGCCTGTACGGCCGCGCGGCCAGCACCCCACTGAAGCACCGGCATCTCCAGCGAGAGACTCAACCGCTGCTGGTCGAGCGGCGAACGGTACGCATCGCCGAGTCCGGTGGAGGTCTGGTTCAGACCGGCAACCGCCGTGAGCGTTGCGCCGAAGCCGCGATTGAGCTGGGCTTCGCGGACTCGGCGTTCGGCCATCGTGCGCTGAAGGTCGTGCTCGCGAATGTCGCTCCGGCTCTGGACAGCGTAGGCCACCGCGGCAGCCGGGTCCACGCGCAAGGCGGGGGGGCGGGGAGGCGGAGCGAGTGTGAGCGCTACGCCCGGAGCCATGCCCAGCGAGCGACGGAGCGTAGCGTGCGCGCGATCTCTCGCAAGGCGCGCGGCGTCGGCGGAATTCCGCGCACGAAGCGTCGCGAGCTCGCTCTGCAGAAGATCATTCTCGCCGATTTTGCCCACATCGTACCGCCCCTTGGAGAGCAGGAACAGCGAATCGTTCACCGCGACGTTCGACTCGGCGTTTCGCACCGCCACGTCGGCGGCGAACGCGTCGAAGAATGCCCCCGCCGTCTCCTCGGCGACGCGCTCGCGCGCTTCGGCGAAGTCCCGCTCGGCGATCACCGCGGTGAGCGACTGCTCGCGCCGGTCCCATTTCAGCACGTTAGGCCGGAATATCTGCTGCCGAATGCCGAGTACGAGGGGCGTCGACGTCCACAGCCGGGTGGATTGGTCCCCCATCAGGTCGAACCGGCTCAATCCTGACGAAAGAAAGATCTCCCCGCCCGTCGCCCGAATCGGCTGCGACAGCTCGAGCTGCAGCGAGGAATTCATCTGACTCTGTTCGACGAACTGCGTGCTGCCGTCAGGCTGTATTACCGGCGTGATCGACCGGTTTATCTCCGGCGCGGTGCCGCGCAGCGAGAGCTGCGGAAAGAGCCGCGCGCGGTATGAATCCTCCCGCGACCGCGCCGCTTCAACGGCGGCGGCGGCACTCCTGGCCGAATACCCCTGCCGCTGCGCGATCGCAACGGCGTCGGTGAG
>CAZPCC010000013.1:0-24742 GCA_964584905.1 uncultured Gemmatimonadaceae bacterium
CCGGACACGAAGTGCATGGGTGCATCGATGTGCGTTCCGCTGTGCGCGCCTAGCGACAATACCGACAGCGTGAGCGGATCTCCGTTGCGCATGTCCTTGAGATACTCGAACTTCATTGGAGCATCGCCTTCGTAGACCGGCGTCATCGCCGGATCGAGCGAAGCCGTGACATCCACCCAGCCGCTCGACTGCCACGCTAACGATCGAGACTCGGGCGTCGCCGCCGGCTCCTGCTGCGTGCAGGCCGTTGCGGACATAACGATTAGCGCGCCGCCAGTAACCCATGTTCTCGTGTGCATATGTCCTCTTCCACTTTTCCAGATGAGGGTGAGCCAGAATCGTGCAGCGCAGATCATAGCACCAGACCGAGAAGCATTGTGAATCCCAGTCCTGCGACGCCGATGATCGTCTCCGTCACCGTCCATGTCTTCAGCGTCTGCGGCACGGTCATGTTGAAGAACTCCTTGATGAGCCAGAATCCGGAATCGTTGACGTGCGAGAGCACCAGCGAGCCGGCGCCGGTTGCCAGCACCAGTAGTTCGGCGTTCGTGCCCGGAACCGCCGCCGCGATAGGCGCGACTATTCCCGCGGCAGTCGTCATCGCCACCGTCGCCGAGCCGGTGGCCACGCGTATCAGCGCCGCCACGAACCAGGCCAGAATGAGGGGTGAAGCTTGCGAGCCGATCGCCAGATCGGCAATGGCGCCTCCAACGCCGCTCTGTATCAGCACCTGATTGAATCCACCCCCCGCGCCAATGACCAGTAGTATCGTTGCGGTCGGGCCCAGGCAGTCATTGCAGAACTTCATCACTTCTTCTCGTGTGAACCGGCGTGGCCGACCCAGCGACCAGAACGAGAAGAGCAGCGCGAGCAGCAGCGCCACGATCGGATGTCCGACGAAGTGCAGTGCCGTGCGCAATGGGTTGTCCGCCTCGAGCGTGATATCGGCGGCGCTGGCGAGCAGCATCAGGAACACCGGAATCAGCACTGTAAAGAGCGAGATCCCAAATCCGGGCATGTTCTCCACCGATTCGCCTTCCAGCTGCCTGGCTAAAGGATTCTCCGCCGGCAGAACGATGCGTGGCGAGATCCAGGTGGCGTAGATGGGGCCGGCCAACGCGGCTGTCGGAAGGCCGACGATCAGGCCGTACAGAATGGTCAGCCCGATATCGGCTTCGAATGCGCTAACCGCCAGCATCGCCGCCGGATGCGGCGGCAGCATGCCGTGCACCACCGACAGGCCTGCCACCAGCGGGATCCCGATCTTGATCAGCGATATGCCCGTGCCAGCCGCGATGGTGAACACGAGGGGAATGAGAAGTACGAAACCGACCTGAAAGAAGACGGGGATTCCCACAATGAATGCCACGAACATGATCGCCCAGTGAACACGACGTTCGCCGAACAAGTCGATGAGCGTGCGCGCTATGCGTGAGGCCGCCCCCGACTCCGCCATCATCTTGCCCAGCATGGTGCCAAGCCCGAGCACGACGGCAATGAAGCCGAGCGTACCGCCCACGCCATCCTGGAACGCTTGCACCGCCCTTCCGAGTGGCATTCCGGCCGCCACGCCCAGGGCAAGCGACACGGTAACCAGCGCGATGAACGGGTGCAGCTTGAAGCGCGCGATGAGCAGAATGAGCGCTGCGACCGCGACGAACGCGAACACGAGCAGGCGAGTCTCAGTCGTCATGCCGAATCCGGTTTACGAGGCCGGCGACGATGTCCTCCGGCGTTTGCCGGATGTCGCAAACCCACGCTCCCTCGTCAGGCGACGGCTCCTCGAGTGTCGCGAACTGGCTCTCCAGCAGCGACGGAGGCATGAAGTGGCCGCGCCGGCCTGCGAGGCGTTCGGCGATCAGCGCCTGCGGACCTTGCAGAAATACGAACTGGAGCTCGCTCGCCCGGGCGCGAAGCATGTCCCGGTACGCGCGCTTGAGAGCCGAGCAGGTGACTACCACTCCGCGTCCGGCGTCGTGCGCCGCGCCGATTCGTGAGGCCAGCGAATGAAGCCATCCCCTTCGGTCGTCGTCGGTGAGCGCAATTCCGCGTGCCATGCGCTCTTTGTTCTCGGCGGGATGGTACTGATCCCCTTCGACGAAATCGATGGCGAGGGCGGCGGCGAGCGCCTCGCCTATGACGCTCTTGCCGGCTCCGGCCACTCCCATGACGACGTAGAGGCCTCTATTCACGACATCGATGCGGGCATGCGCGAGGATGGGAGGGATGCCTGGCGGGCAGTGATCGTTATGCAGGCCGCACGGGAAGCTGGAACATCTGGCTACGGTTCGCGGTAGGCGCGTACATAATCCACCACCATTTGCTGTGGAAATGTCGTGGTGGAATCCGGATCGCCGGGCCAGCGTCCGCCGACGGCGACGTTCAGCAGGAGAAAGAACGGCCGGTCGAAGACCCACGCCGTTCCGGCTGGCAGATCCGACGGCGTTAGGCGATGATACTCGCGCCCGTCGACCAGCCAGCGAATTTCGTTCGGCTTCCATGTCACGCCGAAGACGTGAAAGTCGTCGGCCCAGGCGCCACTCGCCAGCGTATCGGCCCCGCTGATGCCTTCGCCGCCCGAATAGCCCGGTCCGTGCAGGGTGCCGTGCAGAATCGCCGGCTCTCGTCCGATGTTTTCCATGATGTCGATCTCCCCGGACTGAGGCCAGCCGACGGAATCGATGTTCCTGCCTAGCATCCAGAATGCGGGCCAGAGCCCCTGACCGCGCGGAACGCGGATTCGCGCCTCCAGGCGTCCGTACGCCTGCTCGAACAGTCCCTTCGTCTTGAGCCGCGTCGACGTATAACGACAGCTTCCGTACCAGCAGTCGTAAGTGGAAACCGTCGGTTCGGGTAGCGCGGTTATGACAAGGTGGCCGTTCCCATCCAGGGCGACGTTCTCGGTACGCGTCGTGTAGAACTGCCGCTCCTCGTTGCCGAACCCGTGACCGCCGGTGTCCGCCACCCATTTGGTGCGGTCGAACGACGCGCCCGCCGGTCCGTCGAATTCGTCGCTCCATAAAGGGCTCGGCGACGGGGAAACACTGGTGCAGCCGGCGACTGCGAGGGCGAGAAGAACCAGTTTCACGTCAGCCCGCCATCAGGGCGTTATGGCCGGCGAAAGCACTATGTTTCGATATTCGACCGCCGTATGATCGCCCTGCAGGAGAATCGGGCCCGGCGCTCCCTCGTCACTGTCCAGAGCTCCGCCGGTTATTCCCGGAATGACCTGGTCGGCGATGACGGTCTTTCCATTGAACACGACCGTCACGCGCCGCCCGACCAGCGTTATGTCGTACGCCTGCCACTGGCCAGGTCCGGCGGATGCGTTCTCCGACGGGACGAGGAATCCATACACCCCGCCTATCTCGGTTGACAGCGGCCAGTCCCGCTCACTGTTGTCTTCGACCTGCACCTCGTGACGCCCGCGCAGGTACACTCCACTGTTACCGGACGGTGGGTAGCGGAACTCGATATGCAACTTGAAATCGTTGAACTTGCGCGTGGTCATGAGATTCGCGCCGCCACCCGTCGTGTTCGTGAGCACTCCGTTGCGCACGGTCCAGTTGTTCGCGGGCCCGCCGCCGGTGCCCACGGTGGTCCATCCGGTAAGGTCGCGCCCATTGAACAGCGTGTCGGGGCTGCCCCACGACGGCTGCTGCGCGCGGCGGAGCGCCGGCGCGCGCGATCCAGTGAACGGGCGAGACGAACCGTCAGGCTCCGTTATCGTGCCCACCAGCCGGTCCTGCTGCATGCGTGCCTCGACTCTGAGATCGCCTTCTCCCTGCTCCCACTGCGGAGGGATCGCGAAACCCAGAACGCCGTCGCTCCATTCGATGCTGCTCACAGGGCGGGCGCTTCCGAACCGGCTCACGAAGCGCCCAACGAGCGCGCTGTTGCCGGAGCGAAGTACCTCCAGCCACGACGGGTATGCTCCGGCGGGATCCGCTACCACTATATCCCAGCGGCCGATGACGGCCGGGGGGGCATTCTCCTGGGCGGCGGCAGTGGAGAGGGGCGACACCAGAAGGACCAGCGCGGCGCCGGCGATTCTCTTCAGGCTGAACAAGGAGACTCTCCTGTGAGATTGTTTCGCCGCTTCGGACTCTTCCACATCCGAATGAATCCGTTGGCGTATTGAGGTTCCATTCAGTCCGTAGCGGCACGTTAGCCTCGCGCCTGCGTCACGTCGAGACCCGCGCGCCAGCCAGGGATCCGCTTTCTCCCGCCTCGCCCTTTTTCCGCCGGCTCAACACGCCTGCCGACACCAGCGCCACGATCAACGCCACCGGCAGCGGCTCCACGAACGTGACCGCCGCGTTGATTGCCGGATTCCGATAAAGCTCGGCAAAATCGTCCATCTCTACCTTCTTCCTCGCTATCGACTCCTCGCTTTCGCCATCCAGGCGCGCCTTTGCGAGGACGTGCGCCTGATACTTCTCAAAGTAGTCAGGCGCGAATTTGAAGTAGATCACCTCCCACGTTGCGACGTAGCAGAGCGACGCGACGACCGCTATCAGCCCGCCGACCGCGAACGCCCGTCCGAAGCGCACTGCGCCGCCGGCGATGTTGTCGCGGTAAGAGCGCACGCCAAAGTAGATCAGCAGGAAGGCGAGCACCATCGACGTATAGCCGATTATCTCGCCGCGGTCGAACCCGATCGTCTCCTGGAACGAAATCGAAATGAGGAGCATCGCCGAAAGGATGGCTCCCGCGATCAGGCCAAAGGTGAGTATGATCTTCTTCATTGGTCGACTCCGCTGAGCTGTGAAAGGGCAGGTGAACGCCGTTAGTCTGGCCGTTCAACTCCCTTCCCGCGTCACCCGAACGGGTGATTCCGCGGCGAAAGGCAAGAAAATCATTCTTTCAGGGGATGAGGCCCGCCTCTTTCGCCAGCTGCACGGCCTGCGTGCGCCGCCGCGCCGAGAGCTTGTCGAACAACCGTCCGGCGTGCGTCTTAACGGTGTTCTCACTGACGAACAACCTGTCGGCGATTTCGCGATTGCTGAGCCCAGCAGCCATCGCTTCGAGAATCTCCAGCTCCCGCGGCGTGATACCTAGTTGCTCGAGCCGCATCACGTTCCGCTCGAACGGTCCGGACATGCGGACGGGCACCGCCACTTCTACCTGTACGGGTACCTCGCGAACGACCACTGTCTCGCGCGTCTTGGTGAGCTTGAGGCCGAGCCAGATTCCGAGAGTGGAAAAGAACAGCGCGAGAATGCCGCCGTATATCTCGAGCGAATGCTCAACTACGAGAAAGCGGTATTCGATGAACTTCAGGGCGGCTATCAGTACTCCGCCGAGTATGCCGTAAAGGAGGACCGTCTTCTTCATGCGGTGGTGGTGGCGCACCTCATTCGGCGGAAGCCTGCGCCCTTGTTCGGAGACCCGCTGCGTCCTAGCGATCGAATCATCGTAACGGGCGGTATAGGCGTTGTCGATATCGAGGTGCGCCGTGCCGAGGACGCTCGTCGCCAAAACTTTGCGTGAAGCCCCAACCCGGCGACGCTTCTGACATGATCCGAACACGGGAGCGGCGGCCGGCACAATAGAATACGAGAAGGGACGCCACGCGCGCGGTCAGATTCCTTCTTCCCGATTACAGGTAGTCGATATGCGCTTTTCGCTCGCTCTCGTCGGCGCTGCGCTAGGATTCTTAGCGCCGGCCGGTCTCGCCGGCCAGACCGCCATGTTCCGCGGCGGTGCCGACCACACAGGCGTGTACCCCTCGCCACCTCCCTCCCTTCAGTCGCTCGTGTGGAAGTTCAGGACCGGGGACCGGGTGATCTCGTCGCCCCTCGTGGTCGGTGATGCGGTGTTCATAGGCAGCACAGATGGCGCATTGTACGCCATCGATCGCGCCGCCGGGACGCAGCGCTGGAAGTTCGACACTCGCGGGCCGGTGAACTCTTCGCCTGCCTATCACGAAGGTCTCGTGTACGTCGGCAGCGTCGACGGAAACTTCTACGCGGTTGATGCGGCGACAGGCGCTGTCCGTTGGACGTTCGCTACCAAGGGTGAACGGCGATTCACCGCACCCGGGATCCACGGCGCTATCCCGCGCACCGAGCGGATGCCCGATCCGTTCGACGTGTTCCTCTCATCGCCCGCCATAGCGAACAACACCGTGTACTTCGGCAGTGGCGACCAGCACGTCTACGCACTGGATGCGGCGACCGGCGAGCTCCGGTGGTCGTTCGCCACCGGCGATGTAGTGCATGCGTCGCCGGCGGTGGTGAATGGCGTGGTGTACATCGGCAGCTGGGACCGCAACGTCTACGCGCTGGATGCGGGTACCGGACGCGAACGCTGGCGCTATACGACCGGCAACGACACCACCATCTACAATCAGATAGGCATCGCCAGCTCGGCGGCGGTGGCGGGCGACGTTCTTCTAGTCGGCGGGCGCGATGGCAAGTTCCACGCAGTTGACGCGCGCACCGGAGCAAGCCGGTGGGTGCATGACAACAGGGGCGGCTGGACGATCGCCTCTCCGGCGGTGAAGGACGGCGTCGTATACTTTCCGACGTCGGACGGGACTCGGTTCAAGGCGCTCGACATCGCCACCGGCGCGCCGCGTTTCGATCTTCAGAACAAGGCGGTGTCGTTCTCATCGCCGGCGATCGCCGGCGACATCGCGTTCTATGGTACGTCAGACGGTTACTTGAACGCTGTGGATCTGCGTGCCGGTACGTTACTCGGGCAATTCCAGACCGATGGATCGAAGGAGAACGGGCCCAGATACACCGACGAGAACGGGCGGCTGCGGACGAATCTCATGTACCCCGACCGCACACTCGACGGGATGATGATCGGGATGCGCACGATGCAGACGCTCGGGTCGGTGCTGTCTTCGCCGGTGGTAGTGGACGGCGTAGTCTACTTCGGGAGCACCGACGGCCATCTGTACGCCGTGCGCTAGGCGCTGGATAGGATCCGGCGCCTCGTGCCAGTCATTTCATCGGTGGATGCGGTACCTCGTAATGCAGCTCGGCGAACCCGGTGCCTATCGCCCGTACCGAGACCAGCCGCAGCGGCGGGCTGGTGATCGCCCGCGGCAGCAGCGGCTTTCCCGCGCCGAGTGTGACCGAGCCGACCTGTACGAACAGCTCGTCGAGCAGCCCCTGATCGTGAAATTGTCCCGCCAGGTCGCCGCCACCGACGATCCATACGTTCTTGCCGGCGGCGGCGGCGGCCATCGCGCGATGCACCGGCCCCACATCCCCGCGCACGAAGCGGATGTCGGCGCCGGCTACCATTGGCAGGGTGCGGGAGGTGAACACCCACGTCGGTTGCTCATACGGCCAGGGCTGCGGCGGGTCGGTGCCGACCAGATGTCGCAGCATCCATTCGTAGGTAGCCGAGCCCATCGCCAGCGCGCCGACATCGCGGATGAATTCCGGGTAGCTGGTTTCGTCTATGTCGCCGAGCGGGAAGAGCCAGTCCAGAGAATCGTTAGGACCGGCAATGAAGCCGTCGAGGCTCGAGGCGGTGTAGTACTGGGTTTTCACGGAATGGAAGGTAGAATCGGCTGGACGAGAGCGTCAGGGGGCGCCAGGTCTTGCTTAATCGCCGCGCAGCGCCGCAACCGACTCCAGACGCGCAGCGCGCATCGCGGGCAGCGTTCCGACCGCAATGCCGAGCAGCACCGACCCGGCGAGCGACGCGAGGGCGGCCAACCACGAGATGTCGAGCGTCCACGTGGCGAGCCTCGACCCGATTACCGCAACGAGTGCCCCCAGCACCACGCCCCCTGCCCCCCCGGCGCCGGCCACGAGCACCGACTCGACGAGGAACTGTAACTGGATGTCGCGGCGCCGCGCGCCGAGCGCGCGCCGCAGCCCGATCTCACGCTGGCGCTCGCGGACGGCAATGAGCATGACGGCGAGGATCCCGATTCCCCCGACCATCGCGGCGAGCGTGGCTACTCCCACCGTTAGGCGATCGAGCGCGCGCGCCGCGGTGCGCTCCGTGCGCAGGATCACTGCCTGATTCCGCAAGACGAACGGCTCCGCCGCGCCCTCGCGAATGCGGTGACGCTCGCGCAGAAAATCGCGGACCTCGACCTCGAGCTGCTCCAGCTCTGCGGTACCGCGTCCCTGCACGTAAAGGGCATCCACGTACGGTACGTTCACAACGCGGCGCAGCGCGGTCTGGAGCGGGATGCTGATGGCGTTGTCGAGGTCCGCACCCCCGGGGTCCACGCCGCGGGCGCTCGCCAGGCCGATGATCTCGAAGGGAACATTTCCCAGCCGCACTTCACGCCCGACGGGCTCGTCGCGCCCAAAAAGTGTGGTGGCCAGCACCGGACCCACGACTGCCACCCGTCGGAGCATGCGTTCTTCATCCGCGTCCCACAGCCGTCCGCGCGCCGCTGTGATACCGCGGATGCGGAGTCCATCGGGCGTGGTGCCGGTGACGGCGACGGTCGTGTTGCGTCCGTCTGCGCGCACGACGAGCGAGCGGTGCATCGCCGGCGCGGCGGACCGGGCGCGCGGGAGCGCCTCGAGAATGGCGGGAGCGTCCTGCGAGCGAAGCAGCGTGGAGGTCTCGACCTGGCGCACACGTCCGGCGATGCGCGGGGACGGTGCCGCCGTCACGATGAGTAGATCCGTCCCGAGCGCGCGGACCCGTTCCACCACCCGGCGCTCGGCGCCGCGGCCTAACGCCACCATCACCATGACGGCGGCGACACCGGCGACGAGCCCGGACGCACTCAGCACGGTGCGCAGCGGATGCGAGGCGAGGAGCCGCAGCGAGAGGCGCGCCTGACGAAGGAATCGCCGGCCGCCGGCCGCGGAGCGGGTCACCCGACGGCAGCGTCGAGCCGGCCGTCGCGCATAACCAGCACGCGGTCGGCCTGCGCGGCGACAGCGGGGTCGTGAGTGACGAGGACGATCGTGCGGCCGGACTCCTTCAGCGCCCGGAACAGCGCGAGGATCTCGTTGCCGTTCGTGGCATCGAGGTTCCCTGTGGGCTCATCGGCGAGGATGAGCGCGGGCCCATTGATGAGCGCGCGCGCGATGGCTAGGCGCTGCTGCTCGCCGCCGGATAGCTCACCCGGACGATGCTCCACGCGGTGTCCCAGTCCGACGGTTTCCAGCGCAAGGCGCGCGCGGTCCTCGCCGTCCTCCGGATCTTCGTGCACATAGAGCAATGGGAGCATCACGTTCTCTAGCGCCGAGATGCGGTCCATGAGATGGAACTGCTGAAAGACGAACCCGATGTGCCGGCTCCGCAGCTCGGAGCGCGTATCGTCATCGGCGCCGGCGACCTCGACGCCGTCAAGACGGTACTCGCCACCGTCAGGCTGATCGAGGAGGCCGAGGACGTTCATCAGCGTGGACTTGCCGGATCCCGATGCGCCGGTGATGGCGACGAACTCTCCGGGCTTGACCTCGAACGTCACGCCACGGAGCACCGGGGTCTCCTGGCCGTTCTTTCGATAGGTTCGCGTGAGGTCGCGGACGTCGATGACCGGGGCGGTGCTCACAGGCGGCGCTCGCGGAGGGTGGTGGCGGGATCCACGCTCGCTGCTCGACGCGCCGGCGGGAGTCCGAACGCCACGCCGAGTAAGGTACACGCGACGAGGGCGGCGATGAACGGCAGCGGCGAGATCGCGATCGTTGCGAGGCCGAGCGATGCGATTCCGCCGGAGACGAGCGCGGCGAGCGCGATGCCGATCAATCCGCCACCGAACGCAACGACGAGCGCCTCGAGCAGGAACTGCGTGGTGATGTCGCCACGGCGCGCACCCACGGCACGACGCAGGCCGATTTCGTGCGTGCGCTGCGCCACGGCGAGGAGCATCAGATTCATTATCACTATGCCGCCGGCGAGGAGAGCGACCAGCGCTATCCCCACGAGCAGGGCGGTAAGGGTGTTCGAGGTCTCGAGTGCGGCCCCCTCGACGTCCTCGGGTTCGCGCACGAAGAAGTCGTCAGGCGCGCCGCTCGCGATGTTGTGCCGCACGCGCAGCAGCGTGCGGATCGCATCGGCGGTCGCATCCGCGTGTCGGGCATCGCTCACGCGTACCACGACCTGCTCCAGGTACGGGCGATTGAACAGCCGCCGCGAGGATGTGGTGAAGGGGACGACGATGCGGTCGTCCCAGTCATCTCCGCCGGCGCTCGCCCCCATCTCGATGAAGACGCCCTTCACTGCATACGGATCGTTATTGACCCGAACCGTGCTGCCTACGGCGTCTCCGTCGGGAAAGAGCTGGCGTGCGACGCCGGCGCCGAGCATGACGACGCGCGCCATCGCTGCCTCGTCGTCGCGCGAGAGGAACTCGCCATCGGCCATCCCCCAGCGCCGGATCTCCATCCACTCGGCACCGACGCCAAAGGCGCGCGTGACGACCGAGCGGCCGTCGGCGACGACGGTGATCCCGCGCAGATTCTGCACGGGGCTCGCGAGCGTCACGCGGGGAACGCTCGTGCGAATCGCCTGTACGTCCTCTCCCATGAGGGACGCGAGGCCGCGGTCCGCGCGCGGAGCAAAGACCTGCACGTCGCCGCCGGCGCGGACCATGATCATGTCTAGGCCGTGCTTGCGCACCGTGTCCAGGATCTCGGCGCGCGTCCCCTGGCCGATGCTGATCACAGTGGCGAGCACCGCCACCGCAACTGCGACGCCGGCCATCATCAAGACCGAGCGTTGAACATTCGCCCGCAGCGTGGCGACCACATTGCGCGCGAGCCGCGAAGACCGGCTCATCTAATGTCTCCCGGGAGAGAGGGCGCGAAGTCGAGCAGCACGCGCTCGCCCGCTTGCAGCCCATCGGTGATCTCGACTAGACCGCCGTCGCGCCAGCCGATGCGCACGGGGCGCGCCTCGGGGCGCGCGGAGTCGCCGACATATACGATGTTCTGCCCGTCCACGCGGCGTACCGCGAGGACCGGCACGGCTAGGACTTCGCGGGCCTCGAGTTCGAGGTGCACGTTCGCCGTCATTTCTGGACGGAGGACGCCACCCGCGTCGTCGATGCGCACCGCCGCGATGTACTTGACCACGTTGTCCTGAATCGTCGCCGTTGGATAGATGGCGGATACCGCGCCGGCGAAGTCGCGCGCTGGGAACGCATCGACCGTGAAGGTGGCGCGCTGACCGACGCGCACCTTCCCTATGTCGACTTCGTCGACATAGGTGTCCACCTGAAGCCGGCTGAGATCGACGATCGTGAGGAATGTCGGTGCATTCAGACCGGCGGCGATCGTTTCCCCTTCCTGTGTGGCGACCGAGGCGACGACGCCCGTGATCGGCGCACTGAGCGTGGCGAATGTCCGTTGCACCTGGGCCTGTTCGAGCGCGGCCTGCGCCCGCGTGCGGGCCGCCCGCGTGGCGAGGTCATTGGCGACGGCGGCGCGGTGTCGCTCGCGTGCGAGGTCGGCGTCGGCTTGCGCCGCCACCTGCTGCTTTTCCAGTTGCTCCTGCCGCTCCAGTTCCGCTAACGCAAGCTGGAGCCGAGCTCCCGCAGCGCCTATCTCTGCCTCAGCCACGTCGAGCGCCGCCCGCCGCTCGGCGACCAGGGCGTCGAGCTCCTCGGTCTCCAGCTCGGCGATCACCTGGCCGCGCCGAACCGCGTCGCCGATGTTGGCGTTGAGGCGGCGGACGCGTCCCGAGATGCGCGAGCCTACCCTGACCTCGGCGCCTATCTGCGGCTTCACCGTGCCGATGGCCGCCACCGTCGATGCGAAGGTACGGCGTTCGACGATCGCCGACTGGACGTCGCCCACGCCCTCGTTTCGGGCGAAGGCGTGGCGAATGGCGAACCATCCTAGGACCATTACTGCAAGAGCGGCAACGGTCAGCTGGATCCAGCGAGCGCGCATGCGGGACGGGTAATTGGCTGTCACAATATACGGAGGCGGACGAGTCCATTCGGCGATCACGCGTGCGACGGCGACTTGGCCAGCGATTCCAACGCGACGACCCCCGACGGCGTCCAACGAAAGACCGTTCCTGAGAGAACACGCTGCAAACGGCTGGACTCGAGCCCGTCCTGACCCACCTCACGATGCGCGACCGATGAGCGCAACATGGCACGAACTGATGACCGCCGCGCGAGCGCTCGCCCGATCCCGCGGGTTCACCGCCGCGGTGATCGCCACCCTCGCCGTCGCCGTCGCGCTCCAGACCTCCGCCGTCGCGGTGGTAAACGCCTACCTCGTTCGAGCGCTGCCGTATCCGGAAGCCGACCGGCTTTACAGCGTGTTCTACGCGCAGGAGCCGGAGTATCCGCCCCCCGGTTTATCGGAGCTGGATTGGTCATCGCTCTCGGATCTCATCGAGCATCCGATTGCCTGGGACCTCGACATGTTCTACATGCTAGGCGGCGAATACCCGGAAGGTGCGCCCGGAGCATGGGTCACCCCGGGATTCATCGACGGCCTCGGCATTCGTCCCTCGCTGGGCAGAACGCTCACGCTCGATGACTTCAGCGCCGGGGCGCCGCAGGTGGCGCTCATCTCCAACGACCTGTGGCGCAGCAGGTTCGGCGGAGATTCGGCCGTGATCGGGAGAGCCTTCTCCGCGTACGTCAGCGACAGGCCTGACGATCCGGAATCCTTCACGATCGTCGGCGTGCTTCCCGCACAGTTCTGGCATCTCAATACTTACACACAGGTGCTCACACCCCTGCGGGCGCCTAGCTATCCCTACCTCGTGCGGCTGCGCGCGGATGTACCGCCTGCTCTTGCCGAAAGCCGTGTCGAACGACTGGCGCGCGATGCGCGGCTTGCCGTTCCCGCCAACTGGCGTGTCGAGTTGCGGGCAACGCACGACGAGTACGCGCGGACCGCCAAGCCGATCATGCTCGCAGTAGGCGCGGCGGTGACGCTTGTCTTTCTGATTGCCGGCGCGAATGTAGCCCTGCTCATCGTGCTGCGCGGGCTGCGCCGCCGGAAGGAGATCTCGATACGTCTCGCGCTAGGAGCCGGCACTGCTCGCGTGGCGCGGATGCTGCTCGCCGAGTCCTTCCTGCTGGTCGGCGTCGCGACGACGGTTGGCATTGCGCTCGCATGGCTCGTCGTTGGCGGGCTGGCGCCGACGATCGAGCAGCAATTGGGGCGGCGCGTGCCCGGCGGCCTGTCAGCCATAACGATCGACTGGTGGGTACTCGGGATCATCGGCGCGTCCGTGCTCCTGGTAACTATCGCGCTGTCGCTCGCGCCGCTGGCGGCGACTGGCACAATGTCCTCCGTGCTTCGCGTCCGCGGAGGCGGCGACACTGGCGGCCGACGTACGCGGTCGGTGCTGGTCGCCCTCGAGGTCGCCGGCTCGCTGGCGCTACTGGTGGGAAGCGGCCTGATGATTCGAACGGTCGCCAGGTTGCTCGATGTCGACCTGGGGATGCGTGCCGAGCGGGTGATCTCAGCGACGTTGGCAGTCAGGCAGAACAGCTACCCGGATGCGGATAGCCGTATCGCGCTGTACGATCGGCTGATGTCGGCCCTCGGGGAGACGGGTGGCGTTGGAGCAGTGGCACTCAGCGGCCCTTCTCCCCTGGTGTCCTACCAGCCGCGACCGATTCACGCGGACTACGCGGCTCCCGGCTCCACAGCTGTCAGTGCGTCCGTTCGCCTGGTCGGCGGCCCATATTTCGACGTCCTTGGAATTCCCATCGTGCGAGGGAGAGCGCTGGCCGAATCGGATCGAGGCACGAGCGAGCCAGTCGCCGTGGTCAGCGAGTCCGCCGCTCGCCGGCTGTGGTCCACGGAGGATCCGATCGGGCGCGCGATTCGTCTGGTCGAAGAACTTCCCAACGAGGATACAGTGCTCGTCATGCGCACGATCGTCGGCGTGGCTGCCGACGTGCGGCAATCGCCGACCGACGAGGCTATCGACGACGTCTACCTGCCGCTGCTTCAAAGGCCTGGCCGCTTCGTGGCGGTCGTGGCCCGCACGGATGGTCGCGCGCTATCGTGGCAGCAGATTCTGCGACGAACCGTTAGGGAAGTCGACGGCGAGCTCACAATGGGATCGGTCGAGGCGCTGGATGCAGCGATAGGCCGGCAGCTCGCCCGGCCGCGCTTCCTGGCAGCACTCCTTTCCGCGTTCGGCATTTTTGCCGCAACGCTCGGCGCGATGGGCCTCTATGCCGTGATCGCCTACGCCGTGCGGCAGCGTGAGCACGAGATCGCTGTGCGCATGGCGATCGGCGCGGGGACCCGCCAGATCGTCCGGCTGTTTCTCCGGGAAGGAGCCCTGGTCGTTCTCGCGGGACTGGCGCTTGGCGCATTCGGAGCGGTAGCGGCGGGACGCCTTCTTCAGTCGCAGCTGTTCGGCGTCGGGGCAGTGGATCCTGCGACGCTCGTTATGGTAGCACTGGCTCTGCTCGTGCTTTCGCTGTTGGCGATCTGGTGGCCGGCGCAGCGCGCCAGCCGCATCGACCCGGTTCACGCGCTGAAGGGGGAGTGAACCGCGTATTGCGGATGAAAGGCAGTGTCCGGCCCGCTGCCGTCAGTGCTCCTCTGCCCGGATGTCAGGCAGCGTTGCCGGAGGACCGCCGGGCGAACCAGCGAAACGCGGCGTACACGCGTTACTGCGCGATGGTTGGGTCGATCGCTTCGGCGAACGCGATGCTGTTCCCATCCGGATCTTTGATCATCACGACCTTCACCTTCTCGTTGATGATCGGTTCCCCCGGATCCATGCCGGCGTCCCGAATCGCTGATATTTGTTCCTCCAGACTCGTCACAGCGAGCGTGACGGAGCCGGAACCGGCTCGTTCGGCGCCCAGGTACAGTTGTAGCCATCCTCCGCGCTCGAACTTCCACTCGCCCAATTCATCCATCGGTCTCGAATCGGCAGGTCTCCCCAGGAGTTTCTCATACCATGCCAGGGACGCATCGAGGTCACGGACGGCGAGGCTGGCAATCGCATTGCGGATCGACATACGTCTCCTGGCAGTTGGTACAGACGGATTAACCGTAGGACGGTGGAAGCCTAAACGCGCCGGAAGGTAGTTCGGCGACAACGTTCCCTACGCGACCAGGCCGCTTCACGAATCCGTCAGTTCCAATAATCGTTATGCGATGCAATGGCCGAGCGCGTGCCCGCAGCACCGCCTCACGGCGGCCACATCAGCGGGACGAGCAGCATGACGACCGCGAAGGCGACGAGGGTTATCGGCCCACCGATGCGCACGTAATCCGCGAAGCGGTATCCGCCGGGCCCCATGACGAGCAGGTGTGCCGGGTGCGCGACGGGGCTCGCGAAGCTGGCGGACGCGGCGAGTGCCATGGTCATCATGAGTGTGTACGGCGAGATCCCGGTGCTCGCGGAAGCGCTCAGCGCGATCGGGCTGAGGAGCACGACGACAGCTGCGGACGGCATGACCTGCGTAACCAGCACTGTGAGGATGAACAGTCCTGCCATCAGGGCGCGGGGCCCGACCGTACCGAGCGAGCCGAGCGTGGCTTCGGCCACGAGCTGTGCCGCGCCGCTCTGCTCGAGTGCCACGCCGAGCGGCAGCATCCCGGCAATGACGAAGACGGCCTGCCAGTCGATGGCACGATACGCCTCATCCATCGCGATACAGCGGGCGAGTACCATGGCGGCGGCGCCGAGCACGGCCGCGATCGCAATCGGCACCCACCCGAGCATGGCGACTGCGAGCACGGCGGCCATGATCGCGGCGGCGACGGGCTCCTTCTCCGGACGCGGCGCACGCGTGGCGGACTCATCGAGCACGAGGAACTCTGGATCGGCCGCGATCGCCTCGATCCGGCTGCGCGGCCCGTAGACGAGCAGCGCGTCGCCGAAGCGCAACTCGAGGTCGCGCAGCTCGGAGCGGTACGGCTTGCCTTCGCGCCACACGGCGAGCACCGTTAGGCCGTACCTACGGCGGAAATCCAGCGCGCCGAGCGCGCGCCCGGCGAGCGTAGTGCGCGGGGAGAGCACGATCTCGGTGACGGTTACCTGCAGCGATTCGAGCTCCTCGACCTGCGCGGGCGTCTGTGCCGAGATCTCGAGATCCTGTAGCGCCGTCATCACCTCGAGGTCAGCGCGCGTGCCGTTTAGCAGCCACAGGTCTCCTGCCTCTACCGGTTCCTCCGGGGGCGGCATCACATGCAATGCCTCGCCGCGTACGACGCCGACCGCGGTCAGGCCGAACGCGTTGCCGAGCCGGCTCTCCGCGAGTGTCCGGTCGGCGAGCACGGAGCCCGCCGGCACACGCACCGGCAGCAGTTCGGACTGAACGCCGTAGTTGGTGGCCGCTTCCTGCCAGAGCATGAACCGCAGCGACTCGACCTTGCCGCTTTCCGCGAGCGCCTCGAGCTGGGCGCGGTCGCCCTGCAGAAGGAGTGTGTCGCCCGGCCGAATCCGCATGCCGCGCAGTTCGGGCGGCGTCATGCCATCGTCCCGCCGCGCCGCCAGCACGTGCACTCCGTGCTCGCGGCGCAGCCCGCTTTCTTCCAATGTGACGTCATCCAGCGATGACCCGGCGGCAATACGCGCCTCGGCCACCACCAGTTTGTCTGCCAGCTCCTGACTGGTCCGGTCGAACGGCTCGACCGCGAGGTGCTCTCGACCGTGCACGGCGTGCAGGTGGTCGGGCAGCCCGTGCAGGATCAAGAGGTCGTCCCCGATCAGCCGCTCGCCCGGCGGCGGCGCGCGCAGGACACGGCCGCCTCGCCGGATGCCGAGCACCGTCAGGTGCAGTGCCGACCCGAGCCGGCTCTCCGCGAGCGAGCGGCCTACCAGCGCAGAGCTTGCGCCGATGCGCGCGGTGAAGAGGTGCTCCTGCAAGCCGTAAGAGCTGGACAGCGCGCTGCCCCCGGCCCCGCCCGCGCCCGCACGATCGGGAAGCAGGTGCCGCCCGCCAACCGCCATGAACAGGACGCCGGCCGCGAGAATCGCCGCCGTGATCGGCGTGAAGGAAAAGAGCGAGAACGGCTCCAGCCCCGCGTTGCGAAGTGCATCAGTGACGAGAATGTTAGGCGGGGTCGATATCGCCGTGAACGGCCCGCCGAGCAAGCAGCCCAACGCCATCGGCAGCAGCAGCCGAGCAGGCGCCCGTCGCGAGCGGCGCGCGATGTCCATGGTGACCGGCAGCATAATGGCCGCGACCGTCACCGTGTTGATCAGTGCCGACAGCAGCCCGGACGCCACCATCAGCGCCACGATGAGCTGCAGCTCACCGCCATGCGCGAAGCGGCGGATCGGGCGCCCGAGACGGTTGGCGATCCCCGTCCGCGTCAGCGCCGCCGACAGGATGAACATTGCCCAGACCGTGACGACCGCTGGACTGCTGAAGCCTGCGAGCGCCTGTTCCGGCGTCACGAGACCCGTCACCGCCAGCGCGCCCAGCACCAGTAGCGCGACAAGGTCCATGCGCAGCACGCCGGTGATGAAGAGCGCTAGCGCGGCGACCAGTATGCCGAATACGAGCGCGATCGACGGTGTCACACGGCTCCATCCCGAGTGGTGGCGTCTGCGCCGCGCGTGACGCCCACCGCGGCGGATGTCGACATAGTCCTAACTTACGCCTTCGACAGCGGATCTGGACGGCGGACTCGCACCGTTCTACGTGTTGGGCAGGCTGCGCTCGGCGCTCGCTGCGATCGTCGACGCTCAGGCCCGCAGAGTCATCACCTTCGCTCCAGGGGTGGCATCGGACATCCCATATACCATATCCATATCCCGACCACCGGCTGGTGGGGAATGTCGTGAGTCAAGTCGTGCAGGGTGGCCCACGCTACCTGAATGTGGACCTGCTGTCAGATTGTGTCGAGCGATCGCCACACCGTCCCCCATTAAAGGCGGCGCGCTGGCTGGTGTTTCGGGGCAATCTCCTCCGAATCCACGAGGTAGTGCCCGGGCGCGCCTCTTGCTGAGCCTGCCGGTGATCCGTGTGCGGTGCCGTTGCCTCTTCCGGCTTTCAAAAGGTTGGTGTTTGGTCGATGCCTGATCGCTATGTCCTAGGTATCTCTGCGTTCTACCATGACAGTGCCGCGGCGTTGCTACGGAACGGCGATGTCGTGGCCGCTGCTCAGGAAGAGCGGTTCACGCGCAAGAAAGGGGATGCCGACTTTCCGGCCCGGGCCGTGGCGTATTGCCTGGAAGCCGCCGGGATCGAAATCGCGGATCTCGAGTGTGTCGGATTCTATGACAAGCCGCTGCTCAAGTTCGAGCGAATCCTCGAGACGTACATTGGCGTAGCGCCGCGCGGATTTCGCTCGTTCCTCAAGGCGGGGCCGTTGTGGATCAAGGACAAGCTGTACATGGATCGTCAGCTGCGTGACGCGCTTGGCTACGACGGTTCACTGCTTTACGCCGAGCACCACGAGTCGCATGCCGCGAGTGCGTTCTTCCCATCACCGTTCGACGAAGCGGCCATTCTGACCCTTGACGGTGTCGGCGAGTGGGCAACCGCTACGTTAGGCGTCGGACGTGGCGCCGACATCGAGATCCTCAGGGAGCTTCACTGGCCCGATTCCCTCGGGCTGTTGTATTCCGCGTTCACCTATTACACGGGCTTCAAGGTCAATTCCGGCGAATACAAGGTCATGGGGCTTGCCCCCTACGGTGAGCCGCGTTATGTGGCCACGATCCTCGATCATGTGATCGATCTGAAGGACGATGGTTCCTTCCGGTTGAATCAGGAGTACTTCAACTACCTGTCGGGCCTGACGATGACGAGCGCGGCATTCGACCAGCTCTTCGGCGGGCCGCCGCGGGAGCCCGAGTCGCCGCTCACCCAGCGGGACATGGACCTTGCGCGCTCCGTCCAGGATGTGTGTGAGGAGGTCATGCTCCGGACGGCACGGTCACTTCATCGCGAGACAAAGCTCACACGGTTGTGCATGGCAGGCGGTGTAGCGTTGAACTGCGTGGGCAACGGCCGAATTCTGCGCGACGGACCCTTCGAGAAAATGTGGATCCAACCCGCGGCGGGCGATGCCGGTGGCGCGCTGGGTGTGGCCCAGCTCATCTGGCACCGACACTTACAGCAGCCGCGTCAACCGGATCCCCGGAGAGACAGCATGCACGGCGCGTATCTCGGGCCCTCGTTCACGCCTGAGGCGATCCGCTCCACGCTGGATGCCCACGGTGCCGTGTACCAGCGGCTGGAACGCGAGGATCTCCTGACACTGACCGCCGCTGCGCTGGCGGACGAGAAAGTCGTAGGATGGTTCAACGGTCGCATGGAGTTCGGACCGCGCGCCCTTGGGGCCCGGAGCATCCTGGGCGACCCACGTAGCCCGCGAATGCAAGCGCAGATGAACCTCAAGATCAAGTTCCGGGAGGGATTCCGACCATTCGCGCCGAGTGTCCTGCGCGAGGAAGTACAGGAATGGTTCGAGCTCGACGTCGATTCGCCGTATATGCTGCTCGTCGCGCCGGTGAAGCGGGAACGGCAGATACCCATGACCTGGGAAGCGAGCCAGCTTTGGGGAATCGATCGACTCAATGTGCCGCGCTCGGACATTCCGGCTGTAACGCATGTCGACTATTCGGCGCGCGTCCAGACCGTGACCAGGGACACGAATCCCGATTACTACGATCTGATCCAGGCGTTTCGCGAACGCACGGGTTGCCCGGTACTCGTGAACACGTCATTCAACGTGCGCGGTGAACCGATTGTGTGCAGCCCGGATGACGCCTACCGGTGCTTCATGAGAACGCATATCGATGTGCTCGTCCTAGGACCGTATGTTGTCGAGAAGGCCGACCAGCCGGAGTGGAACGAGGGAGTGGCGTGGAAAGAAGAATTCCAGCTCGACTGACAGTCGCCGAGGGACGAAAGTTCGCCTTCACGGTCGGAGGCGCGTTCCTCGTGCTCGGAGGCCTCGTCCGTTGGCGGGCGCATGGTGGGGTCGGCGCGGTGCTGCTCGGTCTCGGCGCGGTCTTCGTTTTGGCGGGCCTGCTCGTGCCCGGCTGGCTCACACCCGTGCATCGCATCTGGATGGGGCTCGCCCTGGCGATTTCCCGCGTAACGACACCCGTCTTCATGGGGATCGTGTATTTCGTCGTGATCACGCCGACCGGGCTGCTGATGCGTTTGTTAGGCCGCAACCCTCTGGTGCGCGGCACCGGGACGGGAAGTCACTTCGTCGACCGGTCGCCCGGTGCCGGGCGCCACAGCGACCTGAAGAGACAATTCTGAGGAGAGACTGATGGGATCGCTCGTCAAGGAGCTCTGGGCTTTCGTGCTCGTGCGCAAGAAATGGTGGCTGTTGCCCATCATCATCATCATGCTGATAGTCGGAACACTGCTGGCCTTTGCGCAGGGATCCGTACTCGCGCCGTTCATCTACACGATCTTCTGATCCAAGGACGCTGACGATGGCCTCCGTGAAAACAGTCCGGCGAGGCATCCTGATCCTCGCGGGCAACATTGCAGTGCTGGCCATTCTGATCCTGCTGCTGGAGGGCGGCTCCAGCCTGATCCTCTTTTTGCGCGATGCTTCGAAGACCATTCCGCTCGCGGAGAGCCTGCACACGACCTACGATGCGGAACTCGGCTGGGTCAACGAGGCCGGTGTGATTCGGCCGGACATGTACGGGCCGGGGATCACGCTAACGACCAACGCCCGCGGATTTCGCGGTCAGCAGCCGACAGACAGTGTGGTGCCGCAGGGCAAGATTCGCGTGATCTGTTCCGGTGACTCGTTCACTCTGGGCTACGGCGTCCGCGATGACGAGACGTGGTGCCATCGGCTCATGCGGCTCAACGATCGACTTGAAACGGTGAACATGGGGCAAGGCGGGTACGGCTTCGATCAGGCGTACCTCTGGTATCGGCGCGACGGCGTGCGCCTGGCTCACCACGTGCAGGTGCTTGCCTTCATCAGCGACGACTTCCGGCGCATGGAGCGCGACGAATTCAGCGGCTACGCAAAGCCGGTCCTGAGAGTGGACGGCGACTCTCTTCGCGTCGACAATGTGCCGGTTCCAAGAAGTGGCTATGGCGTAGCTTCGTGGTTCACCCGGAATGCGGAGCCGCTTGGCGAGCTTCGTGTCGTCCAGTTCATCACACGACTCCGCTCGCGTGGCCGAGAAGCGCCGGCTGCGCCGTCCCAGGTGGAGAGTCAGGCACAGACTGAATCGACGCGCCGCGTTGTCGCCAAGTTGCTGCACGATCTCAAGCTGCTGCACGACTCGCGGAACAGCCGTCTCGTGCTCGTGCTGCTACCAACAAGGTACGAACTCAACGGGCGTGCGCCCGATGAATGGACGGCTTTCCTTG
Organism: uncultured Gemmatimonadaceae bacterium; assembly: GCA_964584905.1. Lineage (GTDB taxonomy): Bacteria > Gemmatimonadota > Gemmatimonadetes > Gemmatimonadales > Gemmatimonadaceae > JALZIF01. The sequence continues at coordinate 21,203 of CAZPCC010000013.1, forward strand.
CCGCTCAGGCAGCTGCTCTCGGCGTGACGTACGTCGACCTGTTCCCACTTTTTCGTGAGATACCGGAGCAGGAGCGCGCCACGCTGTTCCTCAGAGCTGGCCAGCTGAGCTACCCGGGCGCGGCGGGCCATTACACGAGGGCGGGTAATGCACACGTGGCGGAGGCCGTCCACCGAGTACTCCTTACCGAACTCTGGCCCGCCGGCGAGAACTGATTCCGGGAGTCCCGGCCCAGGGTCACCGTGCGGCGCGCGAAGTCCATGGCGGGCGACCGCTCTAGCAGCAATTCCAGAGGCGGACGCAGTGCGGTATCCTCGGTCATCACTCATGCCTTCTCCACCTTTCGCCTCTCCCGAATAGCGTCAAGGCTGAACCGCCCCGGCCCCGCGAAGAAGAAGTAGGCCCCCAAGGGCAAGTAAATCATGAGCATGTGGCGGGGAAGGAGGTTGCCGGCGTTCAGCCACGCGACGGCGATGCTCAGGAAGATCAGGGTAGCGATTCCGGCGGAGAAGCGATTGAAGAGGCCGAGCATGAGCAACGCTCCGATCACGAGTTCAAACCAGGGAAGGGCATAGCCGTACGGAGCGGCGATAAGTGTGGGGAGCCAGTCCGGAGTATTGTTCTGGAACTGGTTGCCTCTGTAGAAAGTGCCGAGCCCTTCGGCCCAGTCCTGTGCCACCTTCCCCCAGCCCTGATGAAAGAGGAACCAGCCCAACGTTACCCGTGCGAGCGCCCTCGCAACCTCGGCTGCGACCGGCGCGTTGGTTCCGTACTGATCGGCTGATCGGGTGGCGCCTGGAACGAATGACATCACGGCTTACTCCTGGCTCTAGCACGACTTGCCTTACGCATCCGGGCGCGTTGCTCAGCCGATGGTGGACCAATCCTGGCCGACTCGAAACAAAGGTGTGCGAGCGCACGGCACGCTACGTCAGATTAACGACTTCAAGTCGTACGAGCTGGCGCACCCAGCGGGTCGGACGGTGATCGCCTTCGATAATAATGCGTCGGCGAATCCCGTCCAGCCGACTTCTTCCAGAAGGCCCCCGGCCGCCATGATGAGCCGACCGGTCAGGAGCGCGGCGGCGCACCAGCGAGCGCCCACTCGCCAGCGGCACTAGGCCACGGGAATGGCCTTACGCGTGCGGCGGGAGCGAACCGTCGTCCAGATGCCTCGGGCTGACAGGATCGCCGTGAACCATCCCGTGGTGCTGAGCGCGAACAACGTCCAGACGAAGAAGAAGCCGCCGGACTTGCTGACCACGCCCGCCTTGGAGTGGATGATGATCATGAAGGCGCCGATCACGCCGCCGAGGAGCATGATGATGTACCCCGAGATCCGATCGGAGAGCATGAGCGTCGCGTACAGCCACACGGCAAAGACTACGACCGGAATAGGGAACATGACCGCTCCCTCGGCCTGGCGCATGACGTCGTGCGTCAGGTGAATGATCGTGAAGAGAAGTGAAAGCAATGACGCGACGGTCAACATGACGTTGTGCTTCATGGGCTTTACCAGAGTGGTTGGTGTTCACCTATTGGTAAGCCATATGACGGCGGCGCGCAATGGGCCGGCGGTGCGGCGGCGAACGGCGCGGAGGCCGGAAAAGACGTCCCGAGTCCCGACCCTGTCCGTTACGCCTTACGTCTGGCCGTATGGTCATACACGCAGTGCTCACACGCGAAGCATGCCGCGAAACCCTCTCGCCGCGTAGTACGACTGCGCGCCGTTGTGATACACGAAGACCTTGCCATAGCGACGATCGCAGAAGAGAGCCCCGCCCAGTGAACGAACATCGGGCGGTGTCTGGATCCAGCTGGAAGTCTTGGTATCAAACTCACCAAGCTGCTGCAGCTCACGGTACTGCTGCTCCGTCAACAGATCGATGCCCATCTCGGCGGCCATCTCCACAGCACTGCCTTGCGGCTTGTGCTCCTTCCGGGAGTCCAGTGCTTCCTTATCGTAGCAAAGGCTTCGCCGCCCAATCGGGCTCTCCGCCGAGCAATCGCAGAACGTGACGTGCCCTGATTTGTCCCCACCAATCACATCGGGCTCGCCGCCGGTCGTCTCCATAACGCGAAGGGACTCGAGTGCATTGAGATTGCGTTCGAGTGTGGCCTCGACCGTGGCCCACGCGATCCCTTTGTGGCGATGCACGTTCCTCTCGAAGCGCGTCGCCAGTATTTGAATCAGACCATCACGTTCTGGTGGCTTCATGGAGTCCCGGGTGCAATGATGAGTTGTTGCTCGGCAAGCAGCCTTTGTGAAACCTAACGCCCAGCCCAGCTCGTGCGCACCATGCCGTCGCGCGAGCTCGAGACACTCGAGGCGGAGCTCGCCCGGATGAAGGCCCACTTTGGATACCCGACCGCGAGCGGCACACTAACCTGATCAAAGGGCTGTTGTCCAGTCAGGGCGTGCCGCTCGCGGCTTCAGCAATTCTTCCAATCGGTTATTTCGTGGCCAGCGTACCTAACGAGAGGCCGACGGGCTCATGACCTGTTCGAACTTCCTGGCCGCCTCCCTGGGAAGCGTGGTGCGCAGCACCGTGCCGCCGTAGCCGCGGAAGCGCTCCGCCACCGCTACCGGGTCCGAGGTGCGCGCCAGCACGAACACCGCCGACTGCCCCGGCTGCACCATCCCGCCCACCTGCGCCACGAACTCGTCCGAGATGCCATATGTCTTCTTCCATACATCGGCGTCGTCGGCACCGATCGCGGCGCCGGTCACGCCGCCCGTAAAGAAGCCGGCGCCGACTGCCGTCGCTGCGGCCGCCGCGCTCGCCCCGGCGGTGAATGGGGCCAGCAGCGCCGCCCCAATGAGCCCGCCCACCATGGCGCCCCACGCTGCCCCTTCCTTGGTCGTCGGCTGCACGCTCAGGTCGGTGCGCAGCTTGCCGTCATCGGTGCGATATACCGCGACAGCGTCCTTGAGATCGATGTCGTACGACAAATCCATCGCTTGCAGCTGGTTCAGCACCTCTGCGGCGCGATGCTTCCCGTCGAACCCAACTACCACCAGCTCTGCCATTGTTAGTTCCTCCCGATGGGTGATTACAACAACGCGTTCGGCTCGCTCGTTAGGGCCGGCGCGTCACGCTGTCAAGCGGACCCCCGCGCGTGTGCGGGGGGCGCGGTGCCATTCAGCGCGCAACCGGACGGTCCGCGCCGATAACCTGCTGGAGCTGCTTCGCCTGCTCCGGACGCAGGGTCGTGCGCAGGATCGTCCCGTTATAGCCGCGGAAGTGCTCCGCGACCTTCGCTGGCTCGTCGCTCTCGGCCAGCAGAAACACCGCGGACTGACCGGGTTGGACCATACCCCCGACCTGCCGAACGAAATCGTCGGTGATGCCGTATTTCTCCTTCTCGGCGGCGGCATCGTCGCTGCCGATTATGACACCCGCTCCGCCCCCCGTCAGTGCGCCGGCGCCAATGGTCGTGGCTGCGACCACCCCACTCGCCCCGCCCGTGAACGGCACCGCGAGCAGCGCTCCGATCATCGCGCCCAGCACCCCGCCCGAGGTCGCAGCTTCCCGGCTC
>CAZPCC010000014.1:0-4501 GCA_964584905.1 uncultured Gemmatimonadaceae bacterium
AGGAACGCGCGTGGCGCACAAGACCGGGTGGATTACCGCAACCGCGCACGACGCGGCGATAGTCTACCCGTCAGCGGCGGAGCCCTACGTTCTGGTGGTGCTGACGGGGGGTATACCGGAGCACGGGGACGCGAACCGCCTGATAGCCGATATAGCGAAGCTGGTGCACGCGGATGCGACAGCAGTCGCTGCGACCAGGTAGGAAACGGCATCCACAGAGTGTACGGATGGCTGCGCTTAACGATTCTCATCTGCGAAATCGGCGAAATTTACGGCTACCGTTGCCATCGTTCGCTCCCGTAGCGAACGGCGGCGCGAATCCGAGAACAGCAGGGGAAACCGCAGATTACGCAGATTACGCAGATTCGCTCTGCCTATCGATTCGTTTCTGTTTAACAGTTCTTGCACGAGCTGTACATCTGCGACATCGGCGACATCTGCGGTTGCATTCTGCAGTTGTTCGCTCCTGTAACGAATAGTCGGTGCGAATCCGAGATCAGCAGGGGAAACCGCAGATTTCGCAGATTATGCAGATTCGCTCTGCCTATCGATTCGTTTCTGTTTAACAGTCTCTTGCACGAGCTCTCAATCTGCGAAATCTGCGTAATCTGCGGTTGCCTTTTGCAGTTGAAGTTTGACCGCGTTTGCCCAGAAAGACCGCGAGACCGGTACGCGTGATCTGCGGATCACACCCGCGCTCGCCCCACGGATCTATGGATTTCAATCGTGCCTCCGAAACCCGACATTTCACCCCCTGAGGAAGCAGCCACAAGCACGTCGCGCCGCGGTGTGGTGCTGCTCAGCGGCGGCCTCGACTCGGCCACGGTGCTCGCCGTAGCGCGTCAGCGCGGATTCGAGACCTATGCGCTGAGTTTTCGGTATGGGCAGCGGCACGAGCAGGAGCTGGACGCCGCGAAGCGCGTCGCGGCGCACGGCGGTGTCGCGCGCCACGAAATCGTCGACATCGATCTCCGCGCGTTCGGCGGCTCGGCTCTTACCGCCGACATCCCCGTCCCCAAGGATCGCGACGAGCAGGAGATGGGGATCGAGATTCCCGTGACGTACGTGCCGGCGCGCAACACGATCTTTCTTTCACTGGCCCTCGGCTGGGCGGAAGTCGTTGGCGCCGACGACATCTTCATCGGTGTGAATGCGGTGGACTACAGCGGTTATCCCGATTGCAGACCCGAATTCATCGCAGCTTTCGAGCGCCTGGCCAACGTCGCGACCAGAGCCTCGACGCAGGAAGGCCGGCGCCTCACCGTGCACGCGCCGCTGCTGGATCTGACCAAGGCAGATATCATCCGCCTCGGCAGATCGCTAGGCGTTGATTTCGGAATAACGACCAGCTGCTATGACCCTGACGACGGCGGCGGTGCCTGCGGGCGGTGTGATGCATGCCGCCTGCGGCTCGGTGGCTTTGCCGCCGCGGGGCTCGAGGATCCGGCACCGTACACACGCGGAGTGGCGCGCATTCGATGAGCTACGCCGTCAAGGAGATCTTCTTCACCCTGCAGGGTGAAGGCGCGCAGAGTGGCCGGGCCGCGGTGTTCTGCCGTTTCACTGGATGCAACCTGTGGACCGGTCGTGAGGCAGACCGGGAGCACGCAGTTTGCACCTTCTGCGACACCGACTTCGTCGGAACGAACGGCGACGGCGGCGGCAAGTTCGCGACGGCCGACCTGCTGGCGGTGGCGATTGAGCACTGCTGGTCGGGGGCCGTCGCCGTGGACTCGCGCGGCAGCCGGTACGTCGTCTGCACCGGCGGGGAGCCGTTGCTACAGCTCGACGGCGCCCTCATAGATGCCCTGCACGTGAGGGGTTTCGAGATCGGGGTTGAGACGAACGGTACTCAGCCCGCGCCCGTCGGCGTCGATTGGGTATGCGTCAGCCCCAAGGCCGACGCTCCGATGGTGCTCGAACGCGGCGATGAGCTAAAACTGGTATATCCGCAGACCAATGCGCCGCCGGAACGATTCGTTCACCTCGACTTCAGGTACTTCTTTCTTCAACCTATGGATGGCCCGGACGTGAATGAGAACACCGCACTCGCCGTCGAGTACTGCCTGCGTCATCCGCAGTGGAGGCTGAGTTTGCAGACGCACAAGGTGTTGGGGCTGGCGTGAGAGGGACGCGCGACGCGCGACGCGCGACGTGGGGGAAACCACCCGGGACCATTGATCCGTTCCAGCGTCCCACCCGCTTGGGGCATCGCGCAACCCGCAACGCGCGTAGGTCCTTCCGCATCTCGCGTCGCGCGAAGCGCATCCCTCTGTGATCATCTGGAAGGAGTTCACCTTCGAGGCGGCGCACCGGCTGCCTAACGTAGCACCGGACCACAAGTGCGCGCGACTGCACGGCCATTCCTTCGCCGTGGCTGTGCACGTATCCGGCCCGCTCGACCCGAATCTGGGCTGGGTGCGCGACTTCGCGGATCTGAGTGTCGCGTGGGCGCCGCTTCACGATCAGCTCGACCACCGCTACCTCAACGACGTGGCGGGCCTGGAGAATCCGACTAGCGAAGTGCTCGCCAAATGGATCTGGGAGCGCCTGGTACCGGTGCTGCCGGGGCTGGCCCGGATAGTGGTCAAGGAGACGTGCACCACCGGGTGCATCTACGAGGGCCGGTACTGATCGAGTGGACCTTTTCGCCTTCCTCGAATCGCACGGTGTCGAGTACGTCCGCCACGACCATGCGCCCGTCTTCACGTGCGACGAGGAGCTGCTGCACGTCCCGGAATCTGGCGCGGCGCGCACCAAAAACCTGTTCATGCGCGACCGGCGGGGCCGCAGGCATCTCCTCCTCGTCACGACCTGTGCGAAGACCGTGAGCATCGCCGACTTTGCCGAGACTGCAGGCGCCGACCGGCTGAGCTTCGCATCACCAGAGCGCCTCATGACGCACCTCGGCGTCGAACCCGGGGCCGTGACATTGCTTGGCCTGGTAAACGACACCGATCGTGCAGTGGAGACCTACATCGACACCGACGTGTGGGAGGCGCCGAGCATCCACGCTCATCCGCTGCGGAACGACGCGACTCTCGTGCTGTCGCACGGAGCGGTCGCTCGATTTCTAGAGGCGACGGGACATCAGCCGCGAATCGTGACGGTCGGAGGAAGATAGATCATGACCCGGGTGGGTCTCGAACCCACGACCTACGGATTAAAAGTCCGTTGCTCTACCAACTGAGCTACCGGGTCGCACTGGAGGAAAAGTTTGCGGTCAGAGATCCTCGATCTGGCCACCGGCTGAACTTAGCGGCAAATGACGGCCCGAAGCACCCCCACCGCGCCGCTTTGTCCCTTCCGCACCCACACCATGCGCGTCTCGCGGAGAAGTTCCGGCGCGAGGACGAGGACTACCGCCTTGCGCCGGGCGGGGATCGAGGTACGCTCTCATCATGAGTCCTTCCCGCCCCCGCGACTCGCCCAACCGACTCGGGATCAACAGCCAGGCGCGCCGGCGCATGAGGCTGCGTCCGTGGCGCGTAGGAGCAATGAAGCGGAGCAAGCGTCTCCAGGCCGCGGCGCGGCTCTCCCGGTCAGTCAGCCACATGAGCAAGAGGGTCTGGCACGCACTGCCGTGGCTTCTCCTGGGCGCCTTGCTCCTGGCGACGAGCCTGCTCGCTCCCAGTTCCCTCTCACAGCAGATCAGTGGGATAGTCCGCTGGACCGCCATCGCCTGCGCTGTAGCTGCACCGCTGGCTGCAGCCCGATTCTATCCGCCGCGGCGGCACGATCCCAGCCAACTCTCCACCATCCTTGTTTATCTCGTCACGATGGGAATCGCTGCGTACGCTGGCGTGCGCTTCGTGGTGCCGCACGCGAACAGTTTCTACACGATATCGCTTCTAACCGAAGGCGTACTCCTGCTGTTCGCGCTCAATGCGGTGCAATCCGCCATGCAGCGCATCTCTCCGGTACCCACCACGGCAGCGCCGCGCGCCGCGGATGCCCTGGTCGATGGAGTGCGCGTACTGCTGATCGTATTCTTCCTCGGCTCGGCCATTCTCTGGCGTCCCGTCGCGGCACTAGCTTTAGTTGTGGCGTTGGGATTCGCTGCACTAGCTCTCCTTCTCAGGGGGCCGGGGGCGGCTGCAAGCCTTGTGCGTGCCACCAAGTCGTGAGCCGGGTCCTGTTCTCCCGACCCGAGCGCTGACCTCCGGGGCGCGGCGCGCCTCAGTACGCTTCCCTTTTCGCCCTTACACTCCCGGGAGCAAGCGGATGGTCAAACGCCCGCCTGACGCGAATCTGAGCACCGGATCATTTGCCGGCGCGGAGTTCTCCGATCTGAGCAGCGAGGAGTGCGAGGCGCTTCTCGCGCGATCGCACATCGGCAGGATCGCCTACGTTCTGTCAAACCGTGCGGATATCGAGCCGATTGGCTATGTCTTTGACCGCGGCTGGCTCTTTGGACGCACTTCGCCGGGCACCAAGCTCACCGCACTCGGCCATCGTCCATGGGTGGCGTTCGAAGTCGATGAAGTTGAAGGGCGCTTCG
>CAZPCC010000015.1:0-4656 GCA_964584905.1 uncultured Gemmatimonadaceae bacterium
CCCCGACCCCCTAATCCTCCGCCCGCAATACGTCCCGCGACTCCGGCGCGTTAGGCTTGACCCGCACGCTCTTTGCCGGAATCCCCACGTTCACGTGATACGGCCTGACGTTCTTGGTCGCCAGCGCCATCGCGCCGACCATCGCTTCCGTGCGAACGCGAACACCGGCGAGCACCGTCGCATGATAGGTGATCCGCACGCCGTCCTCGAGCACCGTCGGAATGTTGCTCACATCGCGCTGGTCGACGATGCTGTGCGTATGACTGTAGATGTTGGCGTAGTCCGCGATCGACACGCGATTGCCCAGCACGATGCCGCCGCGATCGTCGAGCAGCACGTGCCGGTGCACCACCACGTCGTCGCCGACCTCGAGGTTGTACCCGAAGGAAAACTCCACGTGCTGGAACGCCTTGAAGTTGGCGCCGCACCGCTTGAATATGTAGGGCGCCAGCAGCCGCCGGAGCCTCACGCCGAGCATGACGTTCTGACCGCCTAACGCCGTGCGGTCGAACGAATACCAGAGCCAGAGCAGAGGCTTGACCACTTGAAAGCGCGCATCATCGCAGTCGGCGTAGAATTCGGGCTCCAACGTCACGTTGCGCGGATCGAGCGCCAGCAATGCCGATCGCGTGGCCAGTGGCAGCCGCTCATCGCCCACCGCGGTCTCCCAGTTCGCCGCGTATTCCGGATACCACAGCTGGGCCAGCGCTGTCCGGCAGATGAGCGCCCGGTCGGCGGCGGGGGAGGCGAGGGCATCCCCGATCTCGCCTAACCAGCGGTCCATCACGGCGGAGGCAGGTGCCGGAGGCAGTGTGCGGAGCGGGAGCTGGACCATGTGGGATCAACCGTTCGGCGACGGCGCGCGTTCCCCCGAGGCGCGCGAGCGAACCAGCGCCCTTTCACGCTCTATCGAGCGCAGAGTCGATTCCCATGAGTTGTTGCGAGCTCCCTGCATCTCCACCAGCACCGGCTGGCTGATGTCGATCTCCTCCATCACGAGGATCGCACTCTGCGTTTCGCGCTGCTGAAGCCGTCGTTCGCCAAACCCGGAAGTAAGCGGAATGAAGTCGATCGGCCGCAGCTGCCGGGAGGAAGTCGAGATGATCAGTTCCCCAGGATCGAATCGCGCGTCAGGCTGCACGCCGTAGAACGAGACATACCAGAGACTCGGGTTACGCAGGTTGTACCGTCGCGCCATCGTGAGCAGCTCGTCGCGCCGGTTCTCGACCAGATCGTGCAGCGCCCGGTAGGAGTCCGGGGCAAGCAGCCGCAGCACGCTCTCGTCCAGCGGAAGGACACGCACCTGTACGCCGGTGAGCCCGAGCTTGATGGCTATGTCATCCTGCCTCAGTGAGCCGAACCCCGCCGGAACGAAGTGCGCATGCGTTGAATCCAGCGTGAAGAACGCGGTATCGGCTCTCGACTGTGCGACGACTTCGCCGCCGCTTCCCGGTGTCGTCGAGGCGCACGCCGCAACCGCGAGCATGAGAGCGCCGAGCGTAAGCGGCCTGATGGTCATTCGATGCTCCCTGAAGGTTCCTGCACGAGCTCGGCGATCGCACGCGCCAGGTCGTTGCGTCCCTCGCCGCTCACGGCACTGAAGGGAATTATCTGATCCGGCTCAAGCTGCAGCAGGCGCGACGCCTCCGCCAGATTCGCCTCTCGTTCGCGCGTGCGCAGTTTGTCGATCTTGGTCAGCACGACCAGCGTCGGCAGCTGGACCTCCGACAGGAAGTCCAGCATTCGAAGATCGTCCGCGGTCGGCGGATGCCGCGCATCGATGAGCTGAACCATGCCGCGCAGGGTCGGCGTGCTCCGCAGGTAGCGCTCTATCACCCGCCGCCAGCGCTCCCGCATCTCCTTGGAGACACGTGCGTATCCGTACCCCGGCAGGTCGACGAGGTAGAACGTACCATTGACGAGAAAGAAGTTGATCTCCCGCGTCTTGCCCGGCGTCTGGCTCACGCGGGCGAATGCCTTGCGCCGCACCAGCCGGTTGAGGAGCGATGACTTGCCGACGTTGGACCGTCCGCCGAAGGCGATTTCCGGCAGTACCGTTTCAGGCCTCCATCCATCGGGGTCCACCATGCCGCCGCAGAACTCCAGCGACCTGATGACTAGCGGCTCGCCGGTGCCTTGCTCCGTCAATGCTGGGTCGCCACCGCGGCGTCTCCCGTTTCCCTGACCGCCACATCGCGTCTGAGGGCGATCGCCAGAACTTCGTCCACCGTCGATACCGGGTGGAACGTCACCGCCTCGCGCACCTCGTCAGGCAGCTCGGCGATCTCGCGCATGTTGCCACGCGGAATGATCAATCTCGTGATCTTGTTTCGCAGCGCGGCAACCGACTTCTCCTTCAGGCCGCCGATCGGAAGCACGCGCCCGCGCAGAGTTATCTCGCCGGTCATCGCCAGATCGCTTCGAACGGGTATGCCGCTCAGGGCACTGATGATGGCCGTCGCCATGGCGATGCCCGCCGACGGTCCATCCTTCGGAGTAGCGCCGGCCGGAACGTGCACGTGCAGGTCGAGAGCGCGATGGAAGTCGGGGTCGATGCCAAGCTGCTGCGCGCGCGATCGCGCATAGCTGAGCGCGGCGGCGGCGGACTCCTTCATCACCGCGCCGAGCGTCCCGGTGAGCTGGAGCTTGCCGCGACCGCGCACTCCGGCCGCCTCGATCTCCAGCAGCTCCCCTCCCGCCTGCGTGTAGGCGAGTCCGAGCGCCACGCCGACCGTGTCCTCGCCCACCGCCTCGTCAGGGTCGTAGGCGGCGATACCGAGCAGCGAATGAAGATCGTCCACGCCAACCGTAATCGTCTCGTCAGGCTTGTACGTGCCGGCCGCCTCCTGCTCGGCTGCGCGCCGCGCCAGCTTGCGGCTGACCCGCGCCAGCCTGCGCTCGAGCTCGCGTACCCCGGCCTCGCGCGTGTAGCCGCGGAGCACCGTCATCAGTGCCTCCGGCGTGACGGTTACGCGCTCGGGATCGACTCCGTGCGCAGCGAGCTGCCGCGGAAGCAGGAACTGCCTGGCGATCGCCAGCTTTTCGTGATCGAGATATCCAGGCAGCCGGATGATCTCCATTCGGTCGCGCAGCGGCTCGGGAATGGATGCGAGCGAGTTGGCCGTCGTGACGAACAGCACCTGCGACAGATCGTAGTCGACCTCGAGATAGTGGTCGCTGAAGGTCCTGTTCTGCTCCGGGTCGAGCACCTCGAGCAGCGCCGCCGATGGATCGCCGCGCCAATCCTGGCCGAGCTTGTCGACCTCGTCGAGCAGCAGCACCGGGTTTATGACGCCAGCCCGCCGCATCGACTGGATCACCCGTCCGGGCATCGCCCCGATGTAGGTTCGCCGATGGCCGCGGATCTCCGCCTCATCGCGAACGCCTCCGAGCGACATGCGGGCGAACGTGCGACCGAGCGCGCGGGCGATCGACCGGCCTAACGAGGTCTTGCCGACGCCCGGCGGCCCGACCAGGCAAAGCATCGGCCCGTTGAGAGTTCCCACCCGCGACAACGTCGCGATGTAGTCCAGGATGCGGTCCTTCACCTCGGCCAGCCCGTAATGGTCGGCGTCGAGAACTCGTGAGGCGTTGGCGATGTCGATCATGTCATCGCTGCGCTCGGTCCACGGGAGGGCCAGCAGCCAGTCGAGGTACGTGCGGCCGACCGACGCCTCCGGTGAGAGCGGGGACATGCGCCGCAGCCGCCGCAGCTCGCGCTCCGCTCTCGATCTCGCCGCCTCGGGAAGCGCCTTCGCCTCGAGCGCGGCCGCAAGCTCGTCCAGATCATCGGCGTCGTCCTGGCCGAGCTCCCGGTGGATTGCCTTGAGCTGCTCCTGCAGGTAGAACTCGCGCTGGTTCTGAAAGAGGGAGCCACGCACCTCGTGCTCGATCTTGCGCTCGAGCCGCAGGATCTCGATCTCGCCGCTCAGCAGATCTCCGAGCCGCATGAGGAGCGCCGAGAGAGTGCGGAGCTCCAGCAGCTCCTGTCGCTGGCCGACGCGAACCAGAGCGTGCGCCGCAATGGCGAACACCTGCTTCTCCGGTTCCTCCAACGCCTGCACCAGTGCCGTCACTTCCGTAGGAACGCGCCGCTGCAGCCCCACATACTCCTCGAACTGCGCCACCACGCGCCTGACTCGTGCCGGATCCTTTGCGTCGACGTCGATCTCGAGCGGCAAGGGCGCGACGGCGGCCCGGAGGTAGTGCTCGGTGGGCGCGTAGCGCGTCACGCGCACCCGGGACACGCCTTCGACGAGGACTTTGGTCGTCCCGTTTGCGAGCCGCTGGGCCTGCAGCAGGCGCCCCACGACCCCCGTCCGATAGAGATCCCCTGCCGCCGGCTCCTGAACCTCGGCCGACTTCTGCGCGACGAGCAGAATCCACCGCTCCGCCTCCGCCGCCGCCTCTACGGCGGCCAGGGAAGCATTCCGCCCGATCAGCAGCGGAATGACCATGTGCGGAAATACCACTACGTCGCGTAGCGGGAGGACGGGTAGGCGGTCGGGGGGGAGGTCGGGGTCGGGGATCAAGGTCGAGGGTCGGGGGTCGGGACTAGGGACTAGGGACTAGGGACTAGGGACTAGGGACTTGGGACGATCCGAAAAATACACCACGAAACTAGAAGTGGGGGGGTACGCAGGGGCGAGAAAGACA
>CAZPCC010000016.1:0-3096 GCA_964584905.1 uncultured Gemmatimonadaceae bacterium
TGCGAAGTGCGAAGCGACTACTGATTCTTTGTCATCGCAGCAGATCTTTCGCCGCTCGCATTTGGATTTTTTTCGCCATTCGCAATTCGCACTTCTCAGTCTTTCTTCTTCACCGTCGGATATTCGATTCCCAGCTGTTCCAGATACGTGGAGTACTTCGACGGATCATAGTAGAACGGCCGCATCCGCTCACGGTACCGCGCCATGATCGCCTCGTTCATCTCGATCGCCGGCTTGTCGGCGGGGCGAATCAGCGGCTCGTACTTGATGTCCTTGGTCTGCACATTCCTGAAGTAGCCCCAGGCACTGTCCACCAGTGCCGGCTTGGCGAGGATGTCGAGCATAGTCATCGCCGTCGCCTTGGCCCCGGCAGTCGCGCCCTTGTGCGCGATAGGCGTCGCCATCGCGATTCCGCTCGACCAGTTGTGTCCGGGTAGCCCTGGAATGTTGGATGGGAAGCCGAGCGTGATTGTCGGGACGTTCCACGAGATGTCGCCGATGTCGTCCGAGCCGCCGCCGTAATTCCGGTTTTCAGGCGTGCCAGTACCGATCTCGTTGAGCGAGGTGTCGAGGCCGTTGGCGTTGGAGCCCACCTCTTCCTGCACAGCCCGCGCGAGCGTCTGATCAGCTTCGCTCCACTTGGGCAACCCCACCTTCTTGATGTTCTCATACATCGCTTCGGCGATCGGCTTGTTGAAGTGCCGCGGCCAGGCGGAGCCGATGATTCGAGTCGAGGCGAGCTTGGTCCCCGTCATCTTCGCGGCACCCTCGGCTACTTCCATCCCGATGTCGTACATCTTCCTGATCTCGGGATAGGTTATTTCGCGCAGGAAATACCAGACGGTCGCCGTGCGCGGCACCACGTTAGGTTGATCGCCGCCATCGGTGATGACATAGTGAGACCGCTGCTGCAGCCGCAGGTGCTCGCGGCGAAAATTCCAGCCGACGTTCATCAGCTCCACCGCGTCCAGTGCGCTGCGGCCGCGCCACGGCGCGCCTGCCGAATGTGCCGTCTCTCCCACGAAGTTGTACTGGATGCTAATGAGCCCGGAACCTGCACCCGGTCCGTGACTCACGCCCAGCCCGCTTCCCACATGGGTGAAGATGGAAACGTCCACATCCTTGAAGAATCCGTCCCGGACGAAGTACGCCTTGGTCGCCACCAGCTCTTCGGCGACCCCAGGCCAGATCTTGATCGTCCCGGGAAGATTCTCACGCTCCATGAGCTGCTTCACGGCGATCGCGGCGGTTACGATCACCGCTTGTCCCGAGTTGTGTCCCTCGCCATGTCCGGGGGCGCCTTCGACCAAGGGATCATGATAGGCGACGCCGGGTTTCTGCGATGACTGCGGAATGCCATCTATGTCGGAGCCAAGCGCTATGACCGGCTTGCCCGATCCCCAGGTGGCCATCCAGGCGGTGGGTATCCCGGAGATTCCCTTCTCGACGGTGAAACCGTTCTTCTCCAGAATGCCAACCAGATATGCCGATGTCTCGACTTCCTGAAAGCCGAGCTCTCCGTAGCTGAATATCTGGTCCACCATCTGTTGGGTGAACACGGCCATCGAGTCGACCTTGACGACGGCCTCACGCTTCAACGTGTTGAGCTTGTTGTTGGCTATCGTCTGCCTCTGCGCGCCGAGCGGCGTGGCGACGAGGCAGACAGCTGCTGCGGCGAGAGTTAGAAGTCTCATTCGCGATTGGATCATTTGGGGTCGTGGTTCGAGGGTCGTGGGGCGGGGGGAATCCAGCGGTGTGCTCTCATTCGTCATCCGCGCGGCGCCTCATCGCACGTGCGACAGCGCGAATATGCGCGGTGGGGCACGTATCGGCGACCCGTGTCAGCGAAAAGCGCGGGATCGCTGCCGCCCGTTAAACACTATGTCCGAGCAACGCCTTTCGTTGATCACCCTTCCCAACCAGCGGCCGGTTGCGCGGTAGCGCGAGTCCAGGCACCATCCTGCGCATGACCTCTCCGACCGCCCAAGCCCGTCAAACACGTCCTGAATCGGTTCAACCGATCGACGCAACCGCCCTGGAAACACCCGTACCGGTCGTCGACCTCGATCGGCTCGAGCGCAACCTGGACCGCCTCGCGAGCTACGCCGCGGAGCACCAGCTGGGATTGCGGCCTCACGTCAAGACGCACAAGACACCCTGGATCGCCGCCGAGCAATTGGCGCGAGGCGCGATCGGCCTCACCTGCGCCACGGCGTTCGAGGCTGAGGTGATGAGCGCAGTCGCGGACGATCTGCTGGTGGCCTATCCACCGGTGACGCCGGGGCGAATCGCACGGCTGCTCGCGCTCCCGACGGAAATGAATCTGATGGTGGCGCTCGATTCGGCAAGCGCCATCGAACGGCTCGCAGCTGCCGCGCGTAAGGCGCAACGCAAGGTGCGCGTACTCATCGAGCTGGATGTGGGAATGCACCGGGTGGGGCTTCCCGAGGCGGCCGCCGGAGTGGAGCTGGCGAAGTTGGTGGATGCCCGGCCTCCACTGGAGTACGCGGGGATTGCCTTCTATCCCGGCCACGTGCGCCAGGCGGCCGATGCGCAGGATGCCGCGTTAGCCGAGCTGGGCACCCAACTTCAGGAGGCGTTAGGTTTATTCGCCGTGGCGGGAGTGGCTCCCCGGATCGTCAGCGGCGGCTCCACGCCGACGATGTTCCGTACACACGAGCTGCCTGGCGTGACCGAGTTCCGTCCGGGCACCTACGTGTTCAACGACAGGTCGACCGCCGCGATGCAGGTCTGCGAATGGGACGACTGCGCCCTGACGGTGGTAGCCACCGTGGTCAGCACGGCGGTGCCGGGGCAGGCGGTGATAGATGCCGGCAGCAAGGCGTTAGGGCGCGAGCCGCTGCGAGCAGACGGGACCGGCTTTGGCGCCCTCCGCGATCACCCCGAGGTCACCGTACGGACCATGTCCGAGGAGCACGGAATTCTCGAACTCGGCGAGACGAGCTGGCGGCCGGTAGTCGGTGATGTGGTCCACGTGGTGCCGAACCATGTCTGCATAGTGGTGCACCTGAACGACGTCGTCTTCGGTGCCAGGCATGACACGGTCGAGCAGGTGTGGCGGGTGGAAGCGCGAGG
>CAZPCC010000017.1:0-1608 GCA_964584905.1 uncultured Gemmatimonadaceae bacterium
CGGACGATTGCAACGCTGTCCTCCTTGCCGGGCAGGTCCTGGATGAACGATTGATCGATCTTGATCTTGTCGAACGGGAAGCTGCGCAGATAGCCGAGCGAGGAGTAGCCGGTGCCGAAGTCGTCCATCGCGATTTTGATCCCGAGATCGCGAAGCTGATGCAAGGTGGCGAAGGCGCCGTCGCTATTCTGCAGCAGTACCAGTTCGGTGATCTCCAGCTCCAGTCGACCCGCGGGAAGCCCGGAGGTCGCCAGCGCGCTGATGACGGTCGCCACGAGATTGCGGCTCTTGAACTGGGCCGGGGAGAGATTCACCGCGATGGTGATATGCTTCGGCCATCTGGCGCCTTCCGAACAGGCCTGCCTCAGCACCCATTCGCCCAACGGCACGATCAGGCCGGTTTCCTCGGCGACCGGAATGAACTCGAGCGGGTGGACCAGCCCGCGTTCGGGATGATTCCAGCGCACGAGCGCTTCGCAGCTGGTGATTTCTCCGGTTTTGACGGCGACGATAGGCTGATAGAAGAGTTCGAACTCGCCGTTCACGATCGCCTTGCGCAGGTCGAGTTCGAGGGCGCGGCGGGCCTGCATGCGGGCGTCCATGTCGACTTCGAAGAAGCGGTAGACGCCGCCGCCGTCGGCCTTGGCGCGGTACAGCGCCAGGTCCGCGTTCTTCATCAGGACATCCGGCTCGTCGCTGTCACCGGGCGCTATTGCAATGCCGACGCTGACCCCGACGACCACCTGATGGCCGTCGAGATCGTACGGTGCCCCGAGGACCTCAATCAGGCGCGCGGCGAGCGCGGTGATGTTCGACGGCTGTTCCGAAGGCACCTGCACAATGGCGAACTCGTCCCCGCCGAGCCGCGCCAGAATATCCTGTCCGCGCACGCAGCTGCGCATGCGGCCGGCGGCCGCCTGCAGCAGGAGGTCGCCGACCGGATGTCCAAGCGTATCGTTGACGCTCTTGAAATGGTCAAGATCGAGACTGAGCACCGCGATGGATTCGGTGTGTCGCAAGCGGCCGAGCACCGTTCCCATCTGCTCGTAGAACGCCACGCGGTTCAAAAGGTCGGTGAGCGAATCGTGATGCGCCAGGTGCTTGACTCTTGCCTCGACGAGCAGCCTTTCGGTGATGTCCTCGAAGGTCGCGACGAAGCCCCCGTCCGGCATCGGATTATACGCAATCGCGATGCTGCGGCCGTCGGTCAGGTGCTCGATCATCGCGGTCGGCTTGTTCTCGCGGATGAAAGTCTGCTGCAGGGCGAGCGTGCCCTCGGGGTCCCTGTCCGAGACCTTGCCGGGGCCAAAGGCGATCGCCATCAGCTCGCGCGTCGTCATCCCGGGCACGACGCTTTCCAGCGGCAGCCCGTAGATCTCGGCAAACTGCGGATTGGCGATGACCAACTTCTCGTCGGCGTCGAACATGCAAAGACCCTGCGACATGTTGGTCAATGCGGTGTCTAATAGTAACTCACGTTTCTGGACTTCCTTCCATCCGCGCAAGGCGAGGACGACGAGAAAGGCCATCGTCAGCCCGACGAGTAGAAGCATTGGCAGAACCGCGGGGTTTACGCGCGCCTGGGCCTGGCTCCCCAGGCGGCTCGGG
>CAZPCC010000018.1:0-12073 GCA_964584905.1 uncultured Gemmatimonadaceae bacterium
GCACCTGCAGCCAGCTCTCGAACTCGACTCCCGCGCCCGCGTGCACCCCGGCGAGGAATGTTCCGGCGTACAGCGCGGCAGCGCGCTCGAACTCTCCGGCGCCGATAGCCCGCGTGAATCGCTGGACGTCGCTCTCGATCAGCTCGGGATTGAGCCGAAGTTCCGTGCTTCCCAGCAGGATGTCGGACGATCCCAGATGGAGGCGCAGCAGGTGGATGCCCTGCTTCAACGAGCCGCGTGCGCGATCGGTGTCGCTCTGCGGCCAGAGCAGCGCCATCAGCCGGTCGCGGCTGACGCTGCCCTCCACCGCGAGAATCGCGAGGAGCGCGAGAGGCTTCCGGTGCATTGCGACGGCATCGTCAGGTATGCCGTCGCGCTCCAGACTGAGCCGGCCGAGCGTGCGAAGCAGGTAGATAGGGCGCTCCGACTGCGAAGTGACCCAAAAATACCGGCCCGTTGACGCGCCCGGAATAGCTTCGCGGCAACGGTCCGGGCGCGCCCGTCGCGGACCGCTCTCACGCTACCGGAGGAGGTCGTCTCATGCGTTCCGCGCGAATCACGTGCACCACGTCCCTGCTCGTGGTCCTTTCAGCTTGTGCAGACTCGCCCGCTGGACCGGCGGCGGATCATCCCGTTGCCCTCGTTGCCGGTCCCCCCACGATCTCCGTAGCGATGAGCAATCTGAACAGCCCGCGCGGCATGGCGTGGGGACCGGAAGGCGGACTGTACGTCGCGGAGGCAGGGAGGCCGGTCGCGTCCACTAAATGCGCCACCGTGGCGCGCGGGCAGAACTGCTATAGCGGCACCGGGTCCGTCTCGCGGCTGTGGAAGGGACGGCAGCAGCGGGTGGCCAGGGAGCTGCCCTCGGTCTACAACGCGACGCTGAACGACATCGCAGGCCCGCAGGACATCGGCTTTCAGGGCCGAGGCGGCGCATACGTCACAATCGGGTGGGGCGGCGATCCGGCCGCTCGCAAGCAACTCGGTACGCTCGGTAAATCGTTAGGCTCGCTGATCGCACTCCGGCCGAGCGGCGGGTGGGACCTGAAGGCGGACATCGCCGCGTTCGAGGGCGAGCGGAACCCCGCGGGCGGGCCGGTGGATGCCAACCCCTATGGATTGCTCGCGGAGCCGGGTGCACGGTTCGTGGTGGACGCGGGTGGCAACTCGCTGCTCGAGGTGCGGTCGAATGGATCGTCATCGCTCGTTGCCATCTTCCCGGCGACTCCCGTCCCCGCCGGTCCGTTCAACCCGCCGTTCACCTTCTCGGATGCCGTGCCGACGGAAGTCGCTCGCGGGCCGGATGGCGCGCTGTACGTCAGCACCCTAACGGGGGCGCCGTTTCTTCCCGGAGCGGCGGGGATCTATCGCGTGGTGCCCGGGCAGGCGCCGCAGCTGTACGCCGGGGGCTTCACGCAGATCACCGACTTCGATTGGGGCCGTGACGGCAGCCTGTACGTTGTGCAGCACGCTTCCGCACCCTTCTTCAACGGCCCCGGTGCGCTCATCCGGGTCGCTCCCGGCGGCGCTCGGACGGTGATCACCACGGAGCTGCAGAACGCTACCGGCGTGCTGGTGAGCCCGGAAGGGGTGGTGTACGTGTCGCACAAGGTGCACGCCGCGGGCGCCGGTGAGGTGTTGCGGATCGTGCCGTGATGTGATGTGGCAACGCGCCCGGCCCTTGGGGGCCGGGCCGAAGCTCGCCGATGCGAACGCGATGGCCCTCACTGCTCTGGTCGCTCAGCGAACGGCAGTGACGTAGGCCGGCGCCTATCCGTGTATACGACGACTTTGGCTAGGCGCTACGTCAACCTGCGTATCCTATCGACTTCGGATCTCCTGTAGTGTGGCACGTACCTCACGATCGTACCACACTTTTCCAGGAGGTTTCCATGAGGCACCCCAGAAGAACTTTCACCGATCGAACTCCCGTCTCCCCACGGAAAGGCGGGGACCTATCGAGGATCGGTGATCCCGCCCTGCGTCGAATCGCCGACCGCGTAGGGGATGCCGTGCAGCCGTCGTTGAGGACTGCTCTCTGTGCGATCGCGATGACAGTCCTGGCGGCGTGCAACGACGATATCGTCGGGCCCGAGGGCCACATCCCTCCCGCCGCAGCCGCAGATGTCGCACTTACCTCCGCCGAGCACGACGACTTCGATGGAGCCGTGCTCATCACGCAGATTCCCTTCACCGACAGCTCCATTACGAGTGAGGCGCTGACGGCGCCGGACGACCCCTACTGCTCCGGGCAGGGTCCCACGGTGTGGTACACCTTCACTGCACCGGCGGACGGCCTGTACGAGGCCAATACCTTCGGCAGCGACTACGACACCACGCTCGGCGCGTACACCGGAACGCGCGGAAACCTGACCGAGCTTGCGTGCAATGACGACACCTTCACCCTTCAGTCGCAGGTGGTGATCCCACTCGCCGCGGGAGAGACGGTGTACTTCATGGTGGGCGCGTACGGCTCGGGTCCAGGCGGCAACCTGGCCTTCAACCTGAACCTCTGGACGCCTCCGCCCCCGCCGCCTCCACTCACCGTCGAGTTGGCACTCGACAACATCGGCACGATTGACCCGGTGACTGGAGTTGCGGTGGTCAGGGGTACCGCGACCTGTTCGCTCTGGTCCTATGTGAGCATCTTCGGCGTCTTCCGGCAACGGATCGGCAGGAACATCGTGGAGGCCTACTTCTGGAGCTTCGCCGAGTGCAATGGCTCCACGCCCTGGGAGGCTCAGGTCATCGCGCAAAACGCTCTTCTCGTGGCGGGTCGAGCCGAGGTCCTGGTCGAGGCATATTTCTCCGATGCGGTGTATGGACAAAGCGCCTATGCGCAGCAGAACGGCACCGTGCGCCTGCGTGGCGGAAACGGCGGAGTCTCGGCCTCGGCATCGTTGAATCGCGCCAATTTTCCCACGAACTCGGTCCGGTCCCTGGAGGATGTGATTCGGGCCGACTCGCGCCTGACGAAAGGGCGAAAGGATCCCTGACAGTTACGACGAGAGTAGTCGTCGCCGAAACCGCCTCGTTGCGGCGGTCACGACTCCTCGCTAGGCAGGTATGACGACGGCGTCGCGCGATCGGTTGCCCGATTCGCGCGGCGCCGCGTGCGCACTCACCGCAGCGAGGCCGCGCCCCACATTGCAAGGACGAGCGCGATCCCGAGCATCCCCGCCGCCACTGTTCCGGTGAGCACCCGCGTTCCAGCCCGCCGCCACCCGCGAATCGTCAGGTAAACCACCGCTGCGCATAGCGCAATGATCAGCCACGGGAGCACGACGATCCATCCCCACCCCTCCGGCACCCCTACCGCGACCGCGATCGGACTGGCGCGCAACGCGGACATCACCGCGAGTGCGTACGCGATGAGGAAGAGGATACCAGTGGCACTCGCCAGGACGATCATGCGAGTCACCGGCGCGGGCGCCGCGACGGGTTCCGCACTGCCGTGTCTCTTGAGTGTGACGGCAACGCGCGTCGCCACCGGTATTAGCAGGAGCAGCAGCGCGCCCAGCCATGGTACCGCGGCGCGCGCGGGATCGACCGCCGCGAAGGCGGCAGCACGCGAGCTCCATCGGATCGGCACCACACCCGTGATGAAGCGAATAGGTGGCTCGCCCGCACACGTGGTATCGGCCGGCTGCCCGGGAGACTCGAAGTGCGCAGCGGTCGCTTGCCTCACGCACTCGGCGAACCACACATCGTGTCCGTACCCCGCAACCACCATGACCTGCGCACGCTCGAGGGTCGAGGCGTAGATCCTGGCGAAGGGCGCCGGCGTCGCCGGGTCGAACTCCCCGACCGCGACCAGCACCGGCGCGGAACCGCGCGGCGGCGTGAGAATCGCGGAGTCGGCGCGGCCGCTCACCCAGCGCTCGCATCGTCGGCGCATCCTGCCTATCGTGTCGCCCACGAACGGCATGATCTCGTTACACACGAAGCCCAGGTACGCGCCCGCCGACACGCCGTCGATGTCAGCCGTGAGGGCGGGGCCGAGCGGCGCGAGGACCCAATAGCGACCCTCGGCCAGGTGATGGACGAGGAGCGGCACGCCGCGGGCCGTCTCGCGGTTGCGCAGCATCAGCGAGAGTGCGCCTTCGAGCAGCTCAGGAGTCAGGCGCACCACACCTGATGACGCGTACTCCGATTGTGGCACGCGCAGCTCCGGTGGTTCACGTCTCACCGCCTCCATCAACCTGGTGCGTCGCCGTTCGAGGTCCGGGTACTCCTCGCGACACTCCGGCTGCGCACGGCAGCGCTCGAACAGAACGCGCAGCGGCTCGTCGATCGGGAGCTCCGCATCGGCCACGTACATCACCGACGGCGGCAACGGGCCGTGCACGGCGGCGCTGCGGACGGCTTCGGGAAACCGCCGAAGGTACGCGGCGACGAGCCGACTGCCATGCGAGATTCCCATGAGGTTCAGGCGCGGCGCGCCGAGCGCGCGGCGCAGCAGCTCGACATCGCGGGCGACGGCGTCCGAGTGGAGCGCTTCCAACCGGAATCCTTCCGAAGTGAGTCGGTCGCGACAGTCGCCGAGCGCGCGGAGCAGCGCCCGCTCCTCCACCGAATCGCCGAGCACCGTCGCACGCTCGGCCGCATCGAGGCCGTCGCACATGCGAGGGTCGGAGTATCCGTGCGCGCGCGGGTCGATGAGGATCAGGTCGCGGCCGCGGAGGGGCGCAATGCGCGCACTGCGGGCGTGCGCCACGGCAGAATACACGATCGGCGAACCGGGGCCGCCAGGCAGCACCACGATCGGATCCGAGGGCGGCTCGGCCGCACGTGCCTTGACGATCGCGAATGCGATGCGGAGCGTGCGGCCACCGGCCGAGTCGTGAAACTGGGGAACATGCAGGTAGCCGAAGCGAATGCTGTCGCTCAGCTCGTCAGGCACGGCGAAGGGCGGAGCGTCCCACTCGATCCGGCCGACCTGCGCCACCGGAACTGAGTCACGTGCCGCGCGCGACTCCTGAGCTGAGGCACGAAGAAGAAGCGGACATGCGAGCGTGATCAGGAAGAACGCGGCGCGCGCGCCATCAATCACGGTCACTCTGCACCGAAAACCAGCTGGCGGCACGTGCGCAGGCATGCCTTAGGTTACGCTCGGCGGCGAGAGCGCGACAAGTCCACATCTTCGAATGCTGTGCTCGCCCCGAGGCATCCTCGCCATCGCGTCATTTCTGAGAGGAGCATTGGACTCCGCACAGCGTCCCGGGATCCGCCCGCCCATCCCGAGGAAATCGGGACCGAGCCGCCGAAAGCCGGCGCGCTCCGCCTCGTTCCGGTCGCCGTAGCGCGCCGTCCCTCACGCGCCGCGGCCACGAACGCGGTGAGCCGGCCCAGTCGCCGCCTGACGATACCGCCGCGCTCGCCCGATCGTCGGGCACCTGCACGCCTGCCATGACGCCGCAACGTGCACCTCGCGGACAAGGCGCGAACGGATGGCGCGTTTGGTCGACAAGCAGACGCGGCGGTACGTGACCGATTTCGATCGCCATAACCGGCGTGCACATTAAAACTTGCTCATGTGCCAGTCACGCCGTATGCTCTCCTTCCGTCGCCTATGAGGGCAATGGGCGAGGCACGGCACTATCGGTATCGAAGCACAGCAGAGTCGCAGGTCGGCATGAGCGTCCGGTTTTCGGATGTCACCGTGTTCACGGGCCACTTCGCCGTGCGGCGTTCCGCCGCAATCGAGATTGCCGCGCGTGCGGCAGCCCGTCGGTTTTCTCGTCAGGCAGTCGCATCGGCGGTCGCTCACCCCCGGGCTCCTCGCACCTCTCCCCGCGGCGAGCGGACGCCGCCGCTGCCGGCAGCCGCCTCCCATGACGCAACGCGTCGCGGAGAGCGCCACTGGTGCGCGCCGAGCGCTGGTCGACCGGCCGATCAAACGCCTGCCGCGTACGGAGGCGTTAGGCCCACTGGTCTACGACGTCCCCATCCGCATTCGGTGTGGCGGGCGCGCGACTCTCCGCGATTGCTCGCGCCGGCGCGACCGTCCTCCTGCACCGCTGGACCTGCGCAGGAACGACCATTCGGAACTCCGTCCCGAGCGTCACGCGCCGCAGCTCGACGGGGGGCCAGGTTCTCGCGACTCCTATCCTGACGAGGTGCATCATGGCATTGGGCGACGGCATCCGCAGAGATATCGGCAAGGTCACAGGCGAAGAACGGAATCGGTTCATCGCCGCGATCGTCAAGCTCGACACGACGAAGTTCTTCCCCGACGGCGTCTCGCACTGGGATAAGCAGGAGGACATTCACAAGAACGCTCACTTCGCCGGGGTCGACGTGCATAGCGGCCCGGCGTTCATCCCCTGGCATCGGGTGATCGTCAACCGGCTCGAACAGCTGCTGCGCGAAGTCGATCCCGGTCTGTCGCTCCACTACTGGGATTGGACGACGGACCCCCGCTCCACCGCGGGAGGACGGGCGGCGCTGTTCACTCCCGTGTTCATGGGCAATGCGAACGGGGACGCCGGGCACTTGCTGAACAACTTCGAGTCCACCGAGGATGCCGAGATTGGTAACGGACACCCGAAGATTTGGCGAGACGTTGGCGGCGCAGCCGCCAACCCGGACGGCACGCCTAACATATCGGCGGACGCCACGATCCTGGCGGGAACGAACTTCCAGAGCTTCGCCGTACTCCTCAAGAGCGCGCACGATGCTGTGGCGCATTCCTACATCGGCGGAACGATCAGCCATCCCCACTATTCCTTCCACGACCCGTTCGTGTTCCTGCTCCACTCGAACGTCGACCGGCTGTGGGCCAAGTGGCAGACCGACCCCGCACACCCGGAGCGGATCAACCCGGCCTCAGCCTTCGCTGGCCTGACGCCGGCCCAACTCACCAACCTGGCGACGGAAAACGTGGAGCCGTGGGCAGGCGGCACGGGGCTGGAGCCGTGGGCGTCCGACCCCACCAAACAAGCCGTCATAACGTATACGGACCTGTCGGTCGCCACTCCGCCCTGTTACGACACCAATAGCGGTCTTTTCCAGGTGCTGGAAGCGGAAAACCCCTTCAACGGCGCGACGGCACGCTATCAGGTGATCTTCAACGATGTGCCCGAAGAGGAGACGACGTGGCGGGCCGCCGTAATCCGCGTGCGTGCCTGCGGCGATGTCACGATCCGCGTCAAGCCGGGCACGGAACCGAGCGCGCCGTTCGAGGTCTCGAGCCCGTTCGTCCTTTCAAAGCACGGCACCGTTCAGTTCCGGGATATCCGCATCTGGTTCCAGTTCACTGCCGGCGACGTGGGCACCGCGCCTCAAATCTTGCCCGCGGTAAACACCACCTTGAAATGCGACGAGAACGGTCAGGAGTTCGAGTTCGAGTTGCGGGCAAATACCATCGAGCGGCCCACGGTGGCGGTGCAATTGGCGCTTGACCAATCCGGCAGCATGGCGTGGGATGCAGGTACGAGCGGTGCGACGCGCCTGCAAGTGCTGATGGAGAGCGCAACCCTGTTTACCAGTCTCATCCAGAAGAACAACGCGATCGGCATCATTCGCTTCGACGAGGATGCCTATCCACCGAGCCACGCCACCTTCGGAGGAATGCCGATCACCGAAGTAATGTCGGATGGGTTCGGCGACGCCACTCGCTTGGCCGCCGCAGGGGTCATAGCGGCCCACGGCGCTCACGGCGCTACATCGGTCGGCGACGGACTGGAGATGGCGCGCAGTCAGCTGAACGCGCTACCTGCCGGCGCCTATCACAAGAGCGCCATCATCCTGTTTACCGACGGTTTGGAGAACAGATCCAAGTCGATTGCCGAAGTGAGTGTGGCCATCGACGACCTCACGTTCGCCGTCGGCTTGGGCAACGAGGCGCAGGTGAACACCGCTGCCCTAACCGCGCTGGCCGGCAGTACGGGCGGAGCGCTGCTGCTCTCGGGACTGCTCGCCGCAAGCCTCGATGACCAGTTCCGCTTGCGCAAATTCTTCCTTCAGATTCTGGCTGGTGTGACCAACACCAGTATCGTCAAGGATCCGCTGGGATACGTGAACGTCGGGACCAGGGTGCGGATTCCCTTCCAGCTGAATGAAGCCGATATCAACTGTCGGGTGATCTTGCTGACCGACTTTCCGGTGGTAGGGCTCGCCGTCGAAACGCCGGATGGGCAGGTCATCGACGCGGGCAACGCCGCGGGCTTCGGCGCCAGCTTCGACACGACGACCAATCTGAAAACATCACGGTTCAGCCTGCCCGTCGCCTTCCAGGCCAACACGGTCCACGCCGGTACCTGGCACGCACTCCTCGAGATCGATCGCGAGGACTTCAAGGAGGTCTTGGGAGACCCGGACCGGGCCAATCATGCCTCTCTCGTCGAGCTGCGCTCGAAAGGCGCCAAGTACTGCCTCAGCATCCATTCTTTTTCGAACCTGAGGATGAATGCCTCGGTCTCCCAGAGTGGGTTTGTGCCGGGCTCGACGATGTTTCTGCGGGCGACGTTGACCGAGTACGGTGTGCCAGTCGAACACCGGGCAGCCGTCAGGGCTAGCGTAGAGTACCCTGACAAGAGCCACGGCCTAATCAAGTTCACCGAAGACCAGCCGGGCGTGTTCGGCGCATCTCTCGTCGCAGAACAGGCAGGGATCTACCGACTTCACGTGGTTGCGGAAGGCGGCACGTTTCGCGGCGCGGCCTTTACGCGCGAGCAGCTCCTCACCGCTGCTGTCTGGTTAGGCGGCGACCGCCCCGACGTACCGCCGCGCGATGCCGATCAATGCGATTGGTCGGACCTGCTGAAATGCCTGTTAAGCGAAAGGTCGCTGTCGAAAAAACTCGAGGAACGCCTCCGCAAGGAGGGAATCGACTTGAATGCGATCCGCCGGTGCTTGAAGGACGCGTGCCGAGATGGTCAGGCGAAAGGTGACGAACGGTGACCACTGCCGGTGCCTGTCGTACGGATCTTGTTGCCAGGCATTCCGGTGGCGATACCATGCCCCAATCAGGCCTTCGAATCGATCAATTAAGTCGTGCAGTAGACGGCGGCGACCCTAATCTATCTCCCCTGTCTTATCTGGAGGTAATATGGCGAGCATCACGGTTCCCCTCGATGCGTCAGGCGTACAGGACCTGGATCCGAAACAAGCGGTCAAAGTCCTGCTCACGTCGCGCGGCAAGCCTGTTTCATCGCAGAGCGTCACCTTCGACAAGAAACAGCAGGCGCAGGTCACGTTCGACCTGGACGCGGATGCGAGCAGCCTCCGCGTCATCGTCGGCCCTTACGACGCGACCGACGAGGAGCTCATCGGGCTGCAGACAATCGGCGTCGACGTACCCTTGCGCCGATTCCTCGGTAAGGACGAACTCCTCCTTCCCGCGATTCGCATCTCCCCCTACTACTGGTTCTGGTGGCTGGGATGGTGCAGGACCTTCGCCATCAATGGTCGCGTGCTCTGTCCCGACGGCAGTCCGGTTCCCGGTGCCGTTGTCTGCGCGTACGACGTCGATGCATGGTGGTGGTGGTTCAGCAAGCAGCAGGTAGGGTGCGCAACGACCGACGCAACCGGATCCTTCACGATCACATTCAAATGGTGTTGCGGGTGGTGGCCCTGGTGGTGGTGGCGCCTCCGGCGGTGGTACGTGGAGCCGACGATCGCCGGGCACATTCTGGGGGCGTTGCAGCGCCTACCGCGACTGCCGAGGCCCCCGATTCCGGGGCCTAACCCCGACCTCAGCTTCTTCGAGAATGTCATCGGCACGGCTCCGGCGCCTCCGGTCCCGGGACGTGCCGGGATAGGCGGGTCGTCAGCGCGCAAGGCAGTGTCCACAGTAGAGCCGTCGCGCCTCGATGCGTTGCGCGAGCCCCTCGTGCAGATCCTGCCCGAGATCCCCGCATTACAGTCCCTTCGCCTCTGGCCATGGTGGCCCTGGCATCCATGGTGGGACTGCACTCCCGATATCGTCTTTCGCGTCACGCAGCACTGCCGTGGGGCCGAGCGCGTCATCGTCGACGAGGGGTGGTTCTCCGCGCGCTGGAACATTCCGCCCGCGCTCGATGTCACGCTCGCCGCGACGGACGAAGCTTGCTGCATTCCACCTAACGACTGCATCGAAGGAGAGTGCCTTGCACTCGCAAAGGTATGTAGCGTCGATGCCGATCAGGTGGGCGGAAACCCGGGAGCCGACCCGACTCCGGTGGGCTACGCCTTCCCGAACGTCATCTCCAATGGGGGCGACGCGCCCTTCGCCGAGCGGGTGGACATCCGCGGCACCGCGCAGTGCCTGAGCAACGTGGACTACTATGAAATCGAGTCCAGCGACGACGGCGGCGTCAATTGGGATGTGGTCCCACCGGCAGCACTGGGGACCTTCTTCCGCGAGTACTGGGACTTCAACCTTGGTACGGATGTGGACGTCGGATTCAGCGCGCAGGTGCCGATCGATGGGCACCACGTATATGAGACGGTCGAGCACTATGAGGCAACACATACCCCCGGAGACTGGGGTGGAACGAAGGTCTGGCTCGGGACGAACATCGACATGGTCTTTCCCTGGCGCACCAATCCGACGTTCGGCGACGGCACCTACAGCCTGCAGGTCATCGGATACGACGAGGCGGGCGGCGTGCTCTCCAACAGGCGAGTGATCCAGGTGTGCGAGAGCAACACCGCGGCGAAGATCACCGTGACGATCGACAACCAGTCGACCTTCCCGGCCCCCGGGCCGGTGGACAATCCGTGTGGCACGGGCACGACGCACAACTGCACGAACGAGCCGAACACCGACATTATCGATGCACGAATCGTCCGGGCGGGCGGGGCCGTCGTGGTAATTGGTCCATGCGGCGACGTGGAGATCGGAGCCGGCGACACGCTCGAAGTGGACTTCGTGGCCCACGACGCGCAGGGTCATCTGGCGTCGTATTCGCTCCTGGCCACCTACGGGGAGAACCTGGCGCAGAACCTCATTGCGTTAGGCGGCACGCTGGCGCCGTTGCCCGGCGGCGCTCCGCCCGTGCCGCCCGCGGCGCAGGTGGGGCCGGATTACGCCACGGCGCGGACCTTACCGCAGACCGCCGCCGCGCCTACTTGGACCGGGGGCGCCATCCGCCTGTCGATTCCGGCCACCGTCGCATTCCCGGAGAGCTGCTGCTATCAGTTGGAGCTTCGCGCGTACAAGCGCACAATCGTGAGCTGCCTGGCGAACAACGGGCATCGGAACCTGAGCGAGCGGAGCTTCCAGGTGACGGTGTGAGGCGATCGATCGGATGAACGGCGGCTTGCTCGTCATTGGCATCCTGGCGACCTGGCGCCTAACGCATCTGGTCGTGGCGGAGGACGGGCCGTGGAACGCGGTGGCCCGCCTCCGCCAGTCGGCGGGCGCGGGAATCGTGGGACAAATGATGGATTGCTTCAACTGTACCAGCTTGTGGGTGGCGCTGCCGTTCGCGATCTGGCTCGGCAGCGACTGGCTTGGCGGCGCCGTAACCTGGCTGGCACTCTCCGGCGGCGCGATCCTGCTCGAACGCATCGCGCCCGCTCAGTCGTCGGCGGGGCATTGACGACACCAGGCACGTTTAACGACCTGAAAAAGAGAGAGAGCGAGATGTGCTGTGGACAGAACCGAGAGGCTGCGCGCGCGGCGGCGATGGCGGGCCGGAGCAGGACTTTCGCGCCACCTGCGACGTCAAGCGCGGCTTCGGCGACGTCGGTGATCATGTTCGAGTACGTGGGCGACGGCGAGGCATCCATCCGCGGTCCCGTAAGCGGGGAAGTATACCGCTTCCGTCAGTCGGGGGATCGCGTTAGAGTGGATCCACGGGATCGGCCCGGACTGGCGGGAATGCGCACGCTGCGCTGGGTGCGCTAGCGGGTGCTTCCCTACTCCGAGTGCATGGCGACCGCCGGACTGACCCGGCTCGCCCGCCACGCCGGCGCCAGACACGCCACCAGCGTTCAGCGCCTGACGCCGGTGAGCTCCATTGTCCAGATGTCGCTCTCACGCTCGGCCACGGTGAAGTACACGCGCGCGCCAGCGCGGGCGAACTCCGGCCGCGGCGCCCGCAGCCGCTCCTCCAGGCGGAGCACGAGCTGCGGGGCCGCGCCG
>CAZPCC010000019.1:0-1680 GCA_964584905.1 uncultured Gemmatimonadaceae bacterium
GCTTCTGGCGGGGTTCGCGGGGGGCGAAATGCCCTCCGCAACCCTTTCCGCCTTCCCCGCGCGGCGTAGGGGGGCGGGCGGCGTGATGTAGCGACGCCGACGGAGCGACGTGCTCCGCCTCTGGAGCTCGCTCGTTCCACCGCCCGCCCCGTTGGCTGCATGATGGCCGCCGGTCGGGTGTGCAGCGACACGCTAAGCGGATCGAATTACCAAGTCTTCTTCAGCCGTGCCAGCTCTTCTTTGACGAGCGCCAAGTCGGTGGCGTGAGTGATCTGGCCAATCCGACGCCACGTTGCGCGGGCAGCACGACGTCTACGCCAACTGCCTTCCTCGAACGTTGCGTTGTCGATGTAGCGGCCGAACTGTTCCATGCGAGAGGTCAACTTCGCTAACGCTTTGTCAGCATGCTCGTCATTCACTGCACCGTGGCCGATGTTCTTCTTGAACTGTTCGTACTGAAGGATCTCCCGATCGAGCTCGAGCACGTTCTGGTTGATGGCGTCGTTTCGGACGGTGATGCGCCCCTCGAGCGAAGGAGGCTCCATTCGTGTTCGGCGCAACGCCGCCGGCGCTTTCGCCAACTCCTCAACAAAAACGGTGACCATGTAGAGCAACAAGGCGGGCACGCCTGCGGCGACCGAGTGGTACGCAGCCGTCCAGTACGTCTCCGTTCGCTGAAACCAAGCAAAGAACAGCCCTGTGGCACCGAGCCAATAGAACGCCAATCCGATGTCGCGAGCCGCCCACCTTTGCCAGGTTGCACGCGCAGCTTCTCGGAGCAGGCGCGAAACAGGGCCGCGCGCCTTGCGTTTTGATCGTCCTACCTTTTCGCCGGATGCCATCAGCCTACTCGCGCAAGCCGGAGAGAGAGTTGATGAGGCGAATGACGGCGCGCTGATCCTTCTCGGGGAGTTCGGCGACCTGCTGGAACTTCTTCCAGAGGCGGCGCGTCTCGGGATCCTCGCTCCGCGAGTCCGGCTTGATCGACTTCACGCCGAGGAGCTCGTCGGTCGTGACATGGAGGGCCTTGGCCAGTGCGACGAGCTGCGGCGCCGGCGGGAAGCCGAACGCGTTTTCGTAGTAGGAGACGGCGCGCTGCGTCGTTCCGGCCGCGTCGGCGAGATCGATCTGGGTCATGCCGCGCATCCTGCGGATCGCCGCGAGGCGCTTGGCGAAGGCTTCGTCGCCCGCTTTCTTCCTGGCCATCTCGAGGTCGATTTTAAAAGTCACTTTCGTTCTCCGCTGGTCGGACCGCTTGCGTGTGGTTACGCAATGCGTATACTCTCATGGTCGGTATCAGTAAGCCAGAGAACACCGACGAAGCGCATACAAACCTCTTGACAGGTTTTTGGAGGAGATCGAGATGCCGCGCAAGCCGACCCCGCCACCGCCGCCTCCGAAACAAAAGCCGAAGCCGCGTGCCGCCGACGAGCGCGTGCTCACCGTGGCCAACTTCATGGCCGCGAAGTCCCGCACGCGGAAGAAGGAGTTGCTGCCGATGATCCGGATGCGCGGCGAGTGGCTCGAGGAGATCGGCTTCCGCATCGGCGAGTTCGTGATCGTGAAGGTCGAACCGAAGCGTCTCGTGCTCACGGTCGCCGAGGACTAGCGAATGGCACGCATCCCCGATGAAGAAGTCGATCGCATCAAGCGGGACATCGCACTGGAGCGCCTGGTGCG
>CAZPCC010000020.1:0-2598 GCA_964584905.1 uncultured Gemmatimonadaceae bacterium
GTGCCGTTCCCGGCATGTGTTCCCCCGCCAGCTCTCCGCATCGCAGTGCGCGCCCGGCGGCAACACGCCGCGAGCGCCGATGGCTGGCGCTGATTGCGGTCACGTTCTGGGTGTTCGGCGCCGCGCTTGCCACCCCTGCGCTCGGCGACCTCGGCGGCGACAGCGCCCAATACCTCGCGCTCGCCGAGGCGCTCGCCGGGGGCGCCGGCTACGTCGATACCCATCTGCCGGGCGCGCCGCTGCACGCACACTATCCGCCCGGGCTGCCGTTGCTGCTGATGCCGCTGGTGTGGATCTTCGGACCCGAGCCGTTCGTGCCGGCGAAGCTAGTACAGCTCTGCGGAAGTTCGTGAGGGGTTTTCGGGACCGCGTCGGGTGCCGGCGGGTTCGCGGAAGCGGCGGATTTCTGAGGGTGTCGCTGGACACACGGGAACGAGGAGCCTACGGTTGTTGCCGGCATGGGCTCCGGGGAGACGGCAACGCGGTACTGCGGGCGTGTGTTCACGTCCGCCGAAGTCGACCTGATCCGTTCGCTCATCCGTGAAGACCCGGCGAGGAATCGTGCCGAGCTGTCGCGCGTGGTCTGCGACCGGCTGCGATGGGTCCGCGCAGACGGCCGGCGCAAGGACATGTCGTGTCGAGTGGCGATGCTGCGCATGGCCCGGGACGGGCTCATCTCACTTCCGCCGCCACGAGGAAGGAACGGCAACGGACGGATTCGGCCCCGAGTCACGGCAGCCTCGCAGGCAGGCGAGGCTTTCACCGCGCCTGCGCATGCTCTCGATCTGCGCATCCAGCTGGTTCGCGGCCAGCGGGAGTCGTCGTTCTGGAATGAGCTGATCGAACGGTATCACCCGCTCGGCTACACGCCTCTTTGCGGTGCGCAGGCGCGGTATCTGGCGTTTTCCGGAGAGCACGTGCTCGCCGCGGTCGGCTTTGGTGCCGCGGCCTGGAAGCTGGCTCCGCGCGACAAGTTCATCGGCTGGACCCGCGAACAGCGATGCCGGAATCTACAGCGGGTCGTCAACAACGTCCGCTTCCTGATCCTGCCGTGGGTAAGGTCACCGAACCTGGCGTCTCGGCTACTGGCGAAGGTTGCGCAGCAGCTGCTACGAGACTGGGATACCCGCTACGGGCTTCGCCCTGTGCTCCTGGAGACGTTCGTCGAGAAGGATCGATACAGCGGCACTTGCTACCGCGCGGCGAACTGGATCTGCGTCGGGGAGACGCAAGGGCGAGGCAAGCTGGATCGGCATCATCGGTATGCACTGCCGGTGAAGAAGATCTTCGTGTACCCGTTGGCGCGCACGTTCCGGAGCCAGCTTTGCTCTGCG
Source organism: uncultured Gemmatimonadaceae bacterium (assembly GCA_964584905.1). GTDB lineage: Bacteria > Gemmatimonadota > Gemmatimonadetes > Gemmatimonadales > Gemmatimonadaceae > JALZIF01. The sequence goes on from CAZPCC010000020.1 coordinate 1,335, forward strand.
TAGTAGCGGCCGCTGAGGTTGCTCCGCAGGAGACCTCGACCTCCCGTCGGGGCCCCAAGCCTTCTTCGATCAAACTCACGGAGGAAGGTCGTGCTTCGCTCGAGGCGATCGTCCGTCGCGCAACGGCACCGCAACGCGACGTCCTGCGTGCACGGATCATCCTGCTCGCCGATCAAGGACAATCCAACGAGGAGATCGCTCGCGCTCTGAACTGTTGCGAGAACACCGCCAGGAAGTGGCGTAAGCGGTACTTCAAAGCAGGCCCCAAGGGCCTTCGAGATCGGCCGCGGTCGGGCAGGCCGAGGACCTTCACGGCAGTGCAAGTCGCCCAGGTGATCGAGACCGCCACCCAGTGGCCATCGAATCACGGAGTCCCCATTAGCCATTGGGACGCGAGGAGTCTCCAGGCCGTGGCTCTCGAGGCCGGCATCATGGAATCGATTCACCCGACGACGATCTGGCGGTGGCTCCAGGATGCCGACATCCAGCCTCACCGCGTCCGCTACTGGCTTCAGAGCCCCGACCCAGACTTCGGCGCTCGCATGCACGATGTGATCGGGCTCTACCGCTCCGCGATGGAGGCGGCTGGCTACGGTGATGCCATCTTCAGCATCGACGAGAAAACCGGCATCCAGGCTCTGGAGCGGAAGCGGCCGGATATCCTCCCGAGACCCGGTATCCCCCAACGGATCGAGCACGAGTACATTCGTCACGGCACGCTCTGCTTGACGGCGGCGTTCAACGTCGTCACCGGCGAGGTGCGAGGAACGCTCACGCCCCGGAGGCCAGCGCCGGTCTTCGCTTCCTTCATCGACTCGCTCTGCCGTGAAGAGGCCGCCGGTGCCCGGAAGATCCATCTCGTCATGGACCAGCTCAACACGCATTGGCATCACGACCTTTGCGCCGTCGTCGCCGCCCTGAGCGGCGTCTCCTACGATCCCAACGAGCACGAGCGAGGTGCTGAACGGCGTGCATTCTTGATGCGCGACGACAAGCGCGTCGTTATCCACTACACGCCGAAGCACGCCTCCTGGCTGAACCAGATCGAAATCTGGTTCAGCGTGCTCGTCCGAAAGCTACTCGGCAGGGCAACGTTTGACTCGCGCGAGGCCCTCGAACGCGGCATCCTCGAGTTCATCGACTACTACAATCGCTGCCTCGCCCATCCGTATCGCTGGACGTACACCGGCGCTGCGTGCCGTTCCTGATCAAGGCGGCGCGCGAGCAACGAACTGGGCAACTTCCCGAAGCAACAGCACAGCAT
>CAZPCC010000021.1:0-10302 GCA_964584905.1 uncultured Gemmatimonadaceae bacterium
CCCGTGGCGCCCAGGAGCACCTGGTGCGTGAGCCCCTGCTCGACCCCGTCGATGAGCGCGGCGATCGCCGTGGGCTGATCGCCGGTCGGCTCGTACGGGGCGTGAACCTTCAGGTCGGGCATGGGAGTCCGATTCTAGCGCCGCGGGCCGGATGCCCATCGGTCCCACCTCGAAGCATCCCCAAGGGCCTATATCGGCACCAATGCTCACTTCCTACGATCGAGGTCAACTAATAGTTCGACGTTCCCATCTGCATGATCCCAATCAACCACGAGCGCTCAGGACCGATGCCGGCCTCGCCGGCCGGACGCGCCTGCCCGCGCCAAGAGCGCGGCCAGGCGATGGTCGAGTTCGCCGCCGTCCTCCTGCCGCTCGTCCTGATCCTCGTCGGGATCATCCAGTTCGGCTTCCTCTTCTCCGCCTACGTCGGCGTGAGCAACGCGGTCCGCGAGGCGGCGCGGGAGGGAACCATCTACGAGTTCAACCCCAGCATGAACCAGAGCCAGAACGACCTCGCCCGCTGTCACGTGATTGCGAACAGCGCCAAGCGCGCCCTCGACGAAGAGGTTCCGGGCGACGCAGCGCTGGGCCCCTCGGGCAGCGCGGTCACGTGCCCCGGGCCTGGAGGAGTGGGCGGCCTGGCCATCACCTACCCGAACGCAGGAACCTGCCCGGCCACGTCGCGCAGCGGATGCCAGATCGCGGTGACCCTCACCTACCGCCAGCCGCTCTTCGTGCCGCTGGTCGGGATATTCCTGAGCGCCGACGCTGAGAACCGCATCGGTCTCTCGGCGCGAGTCACCATGGTGCTGAACTGATGGCGCCCCGTAACGAGCGCGGCCAGGTCCTCATCGTCGTGGCGCTGGCGCTGGTGGTGCTGCTCGGCGCGTCGGCCTTCACCATCGACCTGGGCCGGCGTGCCGCCGAGGAGCGCTTCCTCCAGAACGCGGCCGACGCGGCGGCCCTGGCCGGCTGCAACGCGCTGATCGACGGCGCCACCCACGCGGCGGCGCTCCAGGCAGCCCGCGACATCGCCGCCATCAACCTGGCGAGCTCGCCCGCCGGGTCGAACGCAAGCGTCGCCGCGACGGGCTCGGAGAGCTACCTCGCCGGTTTCCATGGCAACCCCTACCAGATGACGGACGGCGCGGTCATCGCCAACGACAGCGTCTACGTGGCGATCAGCAGCGAGATCAACACGACCGTCGGGCGGGTGCTGGGCCGCGACTCCTTCGGCGCCTCGGGCCGCGCGCGCTGCGGGTTCGAGCCCGAGCCGGCCGTGCCGTTCGTCGCCCGCCGCTACCAGAGTCCTCCCGGCCCGGGGAGCGGCTTCGTCGACCACGTCGCCACCACCGCGACGAGCGGCACCGGTGCCGTGGACGCGAGCGATCCGCGTGGCTACGCCGGCCGCACGCCGGCCAGCGAGGTCGCTCCCGGACCGGAGTTCCTCATCTTCGGACCGCACAGCCAGGCAACGAACAGCGCGTTCCGCGGATTCATCGCGCTCGACGTGCGGGACTTCACCCATGGCACGTCACGCGAGTACTACAACGGCGCCACCGACACGATGAGCGCCAACGTTCTGAAGAACCACCACGCCGCCTATATCACCAATGGGTACCCCGGCCCCGCGTTCCCGGCGGTGAGCAACCCACCGACCGGCGCGACCCAGGTCGGGATCATGGTCGGGACGACCAACGCCCACACCACGCAGCCTTTCGGCGCCGCCTACGCCGAGGGTGACCGAATCATGCTCGCCCTCTACAACGGCACCGTGATGGCGATCCCCGACTTCGCCATCCAGCCACCGGTCGAGATCGCGCTGCCCGCGACGACGAGCGCGCCGGTCGATGGACCCACCTTCGAGGTCTCGCGCAACAATGCATTCTCGAGCGTCGTCACGTTCCGCCTGGGCGGCGACCACGACGCCACGGTAACCGAGCACAACATCCTGCCGGATCCCGCGGTCACGCCGCCCGCGACCGGCCACATGGACCAACCCACCTTCTCTCCCAATGGGTTCCTGCCAGCTACAGGGGGAACCGATGTCCAGATACAGGACATCTCGACGAACGACATCCCGGAGGGCATCTACGCCGTGTGGCTCGAGGGGTACGCGGGCTCGCCGTACTTCCAGGAGCGACGACAGCCGGTGTCGGTCAGAGTCGGAGCCGTCACGCGTGACTTCAACCTGGATGGCTCGATCATGGACGGTGCCACCGAGGTACTGGGCGGAACCATCACCCTACCGCTCAGGATCGCGACCGGGACGGGCGCCTCCGCCTGGGATGACGGCACCGGCACGGCCACCGGCGTCAATCTCTCGTGGGACTCCGCCGCCCTGACCGACTGCAGCCACAACCCTGTCGTCGGTGCACCGATCATCCAGTTCAACGGAGCGAGCTCGGCGAGCGTCGCGCCGAGCACGGGGGCGGGTACGAGTGTGAGCCTCTCGATCAACGCGGGCAGCCTCGCGTCGGGCTGCTACCTCTTCCCGCTGCGGGCACAGGGCACCAACGCGGACGGCCAGCCGGTCGTACGCCTGGAATACGTCCAGTTCACCGTCGCGGCCACGAGCGGCCCCAGCGAGTACGTCGACATCATCGGCTTCGCGGTCTTCGAGATCACCGACATCGGCGCCAACACCATCCGCGGCCAGGCCATCACTGGCATCCACGCCGATCCGACCGCGCTGGAGCTGCGCGCAGCGCAGCGGCCACGCCTCATCCCCTGGAGTCCCTGAACCGAGCCTGACAGGAGCACATTGCCGCCGTGGAATTCGAATACTCGGACAAGAACAGCCGCCGATCCAAGGTCTACATCGCCGCGGGGCTGGTCGTCGCCCTGCTCGTGGCCGCGACCGTCTTCCTCGCGCTCCAGGCGAGCAACCTGACGGGCGACGTCGAGGTGGAAATGCGCACCGTCGTGGTGGCGGAACACGAGATCCCGTCGCGGCAGCCCATTGGTGAGGGGGACGTCACGACTCGGCGCGTCCCGGCCGATCCCACGAACGAGCATGCGTTCGAGAGCCCGAGCGAGGTCATCGGTCGCGTGAGCGGCGTCGCCATCGTCACCGGCCAGCTCCTGACCCCGAACATGCTCGCCTCCACGACCGAGGGCCAGACGTTCTCGATCCTCGAGCCCGGCGAGACGTTCGACCCTGACGGCCCGGACCTGCGCGCCGTGAGCGTCACGGTGGCCGACACGAACGCGGTGGCCGGCACGCTGGTCCCCGGTCAGCGCGTCGACCTCATCGTGACCATGGCCATCAACCCGCATGCCGGACTGGCGGCCGGCGAGGAGCCGGATGCGCGCTTCATGGCCGGCCCCTCCACCAAGGTGACGCTGCAGGCCATGACCATCCTCGCCCGCAACGGCGATATCTACATTTTGCGCGCCGACCTGGCGACGGCTGAGAAGATCGCCGAGCTCACGGCGGCGGGCGGCAGCTTCACCATGGCGCTGCGCCCCGACGAGGACGAACGACAGGCCGAGACCGAGGGATCGACCATCGACCGGCTCATCGACGAGTTCGAGTTCCCGGTCCCTGAGCCACCCGACTTCCCCTAGCGCACCCGGAAGCTAGGCAGCCCGCAGCCTCGCGAGGGCCTCGCGCACCTGGCGGCGCGTCTCCTCCATCGGCGCCGAGCCGTCGATCACCACGTCGGCGGCGGCGAGCTTCTCGTCCTGCGACGACTGGCTCGCGAGGCGCCGGCGGGCGGTCTCCTCGTCCATGCCGCGCGCGGCGAGGCGCTCGATCGCATCGGGCTCCTCGCAGCGCACCACCCACACCTCGTCGCACGCATCGGCGAGTGGCGACTCCAGCAGCTTGATGACCTCGACGGCGGCGATTTCCTCCCCACCGTGGTCCAGCTCCGCCAGCCGCGCGCGGATCACGCCGCGCACGCGAGGGTGCAGGATGCGCTCGAGATCGCGCAACGCGCCGCCATCGGCGAACACGACCCTGGCCAGCTCTGCGGCATCGTAGGTGCCGAAGCGGTCCACGATCTCGGCGCGCGCGTCCGCGTCGTTGTGCCGGATCTCGCGCGCCACCGCATCGGCGTCGATGATGGCGATGCCCTCATCCCGCAGCATGCCCGCCACGGTGCTCTTCCCGCAGCCGATGTTGCCAGTCAGGCCGATCACCTTCATTCGGTGACCGATGCTACCGGCTCCCGCTGGCAGCGCGGGCAGAAGTGCGTGCTGCGCTGGCCCACGACGATGCGCCGGATGGGACGCCCGCATCGCAGGCACGGCTGCTCGGTGCGCCGGTACACGGCCAGGCGCTCCGCATTGGCCCCCGGCTCGCCATCCACGCCGACGTAGTCGCTGAAGCTGGCTCCGCGGTTCGCGATCCCCGCCCGCAGCACGTGTCGCACGGCGCGGTGCAATCGGCGGGTCTCCTCCGGCCCGAGCGAGTCCGCCGCCCGGAGTGGATGCAGCCTGGCCCGCCACAGTGCCTCATCGGCGTAGATGTTTCCGATGCCCGCCACGAACGACTGGTCCAGCAGCAGCGTCTTCAGCCGCGCGCTGCGGCGGCCGAGCCGATCGGCGAACCTCTCCGCCGTGAAGCCGCGCTGCAACGGCTCCGGGCCATGGCCACTGAACACCTCACCGATGCGGTACCGGCCTCCGCCCTCCGCGACTCGCCGCGAACGGCTGCCCCGGCCCGCGCCGACGCTCCGCAGGCCGCCGCCGGGCCACAAGCCGATTCGCCCGAACTTGCGCACGTCGCGATACCGCAGCTCGCGACCGTCCTCGAGCGCGAAGACGACGCGCGCATACGGATCGGGCTCCGACCCCGGCGCCACCACGATGAGCGCCCCGGTCATGCGCAGCGCCACCGTGATCACGCGCCCGTCCTCGAGGTGGATGAGCACCGTCTTCGCCCGGCGGCTCACGCATCGAATCGTCCCGCCGCTCACCTCGGCCACGAACCGCTCGGCCGGCTGCGGATGGCGAATGGTGCGTTCCCAGCTGACTCGCGCGCCGGTGATGGTGGCGCCCGCGACCCAGCGCTGCAAATCGCGTGCGACGGTCTCGACTTCGGGAAGCTCCGGCATGCCGTGGAGTGTGCCCGATCCCGCGCGACGCGTTGCGAACTCCGTGGGGGCGACCAGCTCGAATGTGAACCTTTTCGCACCGCCAACACTACTATCTGATGAACACGTGGCAGGTGTGCGCTTTTCGATGCGAACGTGCCAACCGAAGAGCCCTCCCGCGTCTCCGGGTATTGCAGTCCACGCCGAGCGCGGTCTATGCTCACCCGAATAGCGCGGGGATCTGCCCCGTGATCTATGCTCGCGTGCACGACGCAGGTGACTGCGCGTGCAGCGATGCACCCAATGAAGAGGGAGACCCAATGACTACAGGAATGAATCGATGACCGAGATTTGGAGGAAGGCGTCCTACGTGCGCCTCTTCGCTCTCATCGCCGTCCTCGCCCTCGTGGCGACGGCCTGCGGGACGGAGACGCCGGGCGGCACTGACGATCCGTCCGCCACTGACGATCCGTCGGGGACCGACGCGCCGCCCGGTGGCGACCTCGGTACCTACACCCTGGGCATCTTCCAGGACATGACGACCGACAACTACTGGAACTACCTCGACGTCGGCAGCTCGGTCTGGAACGCCTACGTGCTCGGGCCCAACCTGGGCTCGATGTACGCCATCGCGTACCCCGGACTCGACCTGCAGCCGGACCTGGCTGAAGGCGATCTCCCTGATGTGACTCAGGAAGGCGACGTATGGGTCGGTGAGATGACCCTCAAGGAGGGTCTCACCTGGTCTGATGGCGAGCCGCTCACCGCTGAGGACTTTGTCTTCACCTGGCAGACCGCCGTTGACCTCGAGCTCGGAACCAACTGGCCCGGCCTGGTCGACGCGGACATCGTCACCTCGGTCGAGGCCGTCGATGACGTCACCGTGCGCGTCACCTTCAACGCCGCGCCCGGTCTTGGCCATTGGGGCCCGGGTTCGAGCGTCGTCACCATGCCGATCTTCCCGGAGCACTTCTGGGCTGACGTGGTTGCGGAGGCCGCGGCGTCCGACGACCCGTCCACCACGCTCATCGCCGCTTCCGGAGTGGGCGCGCCCAGTTCGGGTCCGACGATGTTCGACGAGCGCCAGGAGGGCAGCTTCGGCGCCACGACGGCCAACCCGAACTGGTGGGCCGCAGGCACCGAGTCGTCCTCGGGCGGCGTCACCTGGACCGAGGGTCCCTACGCTGACGACTTCCAGTTCCCGCTTTACGGCGGCCAGGAAGCGGCAGTGCTGGCTCTTGGCAACGGCGAGGTCGACCTGCTGCTGAACCCGCTGGGGATGCAGCGCGGCTTCCAGGACCAGGTGGCAGAGAACAGCGAACTGACGGCAATCGTGAACCCGACCAATGGGTATCGGTTCCTCGCGTTCAATCACACGCGTGCGCCGATGGACGATCCCGCCTTCCGTGATGCGCTCACGGCGCTGATCAACAAGGAGTTCGTCACCGAGAGCCTGCTCCAGGGCGTGGCCTTCCCGCTCTACGTCATTCTGCCCGAGGGCAATACGGCGTGGTACAACGAGGAGGTCGCCACGGAGCTCGAGACAGTCGGCTACGCCGGTCTCGAGGACAACGAGCGTCGGCAGATCGCGATCGATCTTCTGACCGACGCCGGCTACACCTGGGAGACCACTCCCGCAGTCGATGCCGAAGGCGCCTTCACCCCTGGTGCGGGCCTCATCGACCCCGACGGCGCAGCGGTCCCGCAGTTGGAGATTCTGACGCCCACGGCGTCATATGACCCGCTGCGATCGACATTCGGCACCTACATCTCCGGCGTCGCGCAGGAGATGGGGCTCCCGGTCGTGTCGATCCCGACGGACTTCAACAAGATCATCGACATCGTGTTCGCGGCCGAGGACCCGGACTACGACATGTTCATCCTCGGATACTCGCTTGGGAGCCCGGCGTTCCCGACCTACCATGACGCGTTCTTCGGAACCGAGGGTGGGTCAAACAACACCGGGTACTCCAACGCGGACTACGATGCGCTCGCGGCTGCCTACAACTCCTCCCAGACGGTGGAGGAGGCCCTTGAGCACATGTGGGAGATGGAGCGGCTGATCGCAGTTGACAAGCCGCACATTCCACTCTTCGACACCGGCATCCTGGAGTTCTACAACAACAGGGTGGCGTATCCGTTCACGGACACGCTCTCCGGCCTGCAGTTCATCGCCGGCTCGCAGGGCTCAGTACAGGCCAGGTAGGCCAATCCCCGAACGCGACACCCACTGAGGTGGGGGCGGTCCACGGACCGCCCCCACCTCCTTACACTCCACCTCGGTACACTCGCCACATCCTTCCGCCTGACTAACGAGAGGACGCGCGCGCCCGCATGTTGAAGTTCCTGGCCAGCCGCACCGCCCAGATGGCCGTCCTGTTCGTGGTGTTCCTGAGCATCGTGTGGTTCATGCTCCAGCTCATGCCGGGCGACATCAGCGACACGCTCACGGCGGACCCGAACATTCCCGCATCAGAGCGCGTGAGGCTTCGAGAACGGCTGGGGCTGGACCAGCCCCTGTGGAACCAGTACCTGACCTTCATCACGAACTTCTTCAGGGGCGAGATGGGCTCCAGCTTCAGTCGCTACCCTCAGGACGTATCGGCCATCCTGTGGAGCGCCCTTCCTCGAACCCTCGTCCTCTTCCTGAGCGCCACCATCCTCGCCTTCTGGCTCGGGTTCAAGACCGGCAAGCTGATCGCGTGGAAGCGTGGTGCCGCGACCGAGCAGGGCCTGATCACGACGGGAATCTTCCTGCAGACGGTCTTCTACCCCTGGTTCGCCATCGTGATGCTGTGGACCTTCGGGTTCTTCCTGGGGTGGTTCCCCATCGGTCGATTCATCGATGCCCGACTCTGGCAGGGCTCCGGGCAGAACGCGAACGACCTGTTCGGGCAGATGATCCTCACGGTCATCATCGCAAGTGCGGCCTACGGCATCGGTCGCTACGTGATCGCGAAGTTCGCCCGCAACCTCGTCATCCAGGTCCGGCTCGGCCAGGTGCTTGCGGTGCTCTGCGTGGGGGCCGTGCTGCTCTACTGGTGGGTGCACCCGGCGACCGTCTATGTCACCGACATCGCCCACCACACCATGCTGCCGGTGATCACCCTGGGACTGGTCGCCTTCGGCGCCACCATGCTCCTGACTCGCAGCGCGATGCTCGAGACGCTGGGCGAGGACTACATCCTCACCGCCCGTGCCAAGGGCCTGCCGGACTGGCAGATCCGCGACCGCCATGCGGCGCGCAACGCGATGCTGCCGGTGACGACCTCGCTCGTCCTGGCCCTCGCGTTCGTCATCGGCGGCGGCATCGTCACCGAGACCATCTTCTCGTGGCCGGGAATGGGACTCGTGTTCCTCCAGGCCATCAGCGTGTCCGACATCCCGCTCGCCGTCGGTGCGCTGTCCATCACCGGCGTGCTGGCCCTTGTCGGTCACCTCGTGGCCGATATCCTGTACGCCGTACTCGACCCGAGGATTCGAATCGCATGAGGATTCTCCGATGACGATCGGCAACAGGCAGGCGCCGGACGCCGAGCTCGGCACCACGGGCACAGCTCCCTCCGCGGAGCTCACGCACGGGACCGATGTGACCAAGGTACCCATGTGGCGCATCCGCATGCGCCTGCTCCGCCGGTCATTCGGCACGACCTGGGGATTGTTCAGGGAGAACAAAATGGGCCTGGTCGGCCTCGCGCTGATCGGCCTCTTCGCGGTGATGGCCATCATCCATCCCATCCTGATGGCCACGGTATGGGACCCGCGCATCTACGATCCGGTGGTCGGCTACGACGCTGTCAGGACCGAGTACACGATCGTCGAGGGTGAGCCGGCGGACCCGACCAGCGAGATGAGCCTCGCCACCGCGCGCCTCCGCATGAACCCGAACGTCCAGGTTGGGGCAGTGGTGTCCATCCCCACCCAGCCCGCGCCGCCGACGTGGACCGGGGAGAATGCCCACTACCTCGGCACCGACGCGCGGGGGCGCGACATCCTGTCGCAGCTCCTCTACAGCACACGTTCGGCATTCTTCCTCGGAGCGGTGGCCGCGATCACCACGGTCCTCATCGCCACCACGGTGGGAGCCATCGCCGCGTACTTCGGCGGCTGGATCGACGGGGGCCTGATGCGGTTCGCGGACCTGATCCTGCTCATGCCCCTGCTCCCCGTGCTGATCCTCCTGAGCGCCATGTTCGAGATCACGATGGTGACACTGGGGGTGATGATCGGCGTCCTGAGCGGCTTCGGGGGGGTGGCCATCGTGCTCAAGTCCCAGGCCCTCGCCGTCAAGGTCAAGTCCTACATCGACGCGGCGCGGGTGGCGGGAGGAAGCGACTGGCACGTGATCTTCCGCCACATCGTCCCCAACGTCCTCCCTCTCAGCTTCCTGTTCATGATGTTCGGCGTGACCGACGCGATTGCCATCGAGGCGACGCTGTCGTTCTTCGGTCTCCTCAACGTGCCGATGACATGGGGGCTCATGATCGAAAGCGCCCGGACCAACGGCTATCTGCTCAGCGGGACCTCCTACTGGTGGTTGCTCTTCCCGGCGGGGCTGGCGGTCTCTTTCCTGTGCTTCGCCTTCTTCCTCGTTGGCAGAGGCATGGACGAAGTGATCAATCCCCGGCTGCGCGCCCGGTGACCATGCAGAGGACCCGATGACGACCTTCCTGGAGAACCTCGAGGAACGCAAGATCGACCCCACCCGGCCACTCCTCGAAGTGGATCGGCTGGTGATGCACTACAAGATCAAGGCGGGAGAAGTCTCGGCCGTCGAGGATGTCTCCTTCACCGTTCACGAGGGTGAGGCGGTGGGCCTGGTCGGCGAGTCAGGATGCGGCAAGACCTCGATTGCCCTGTCGCTTCTGCGCCTCCTGCCATCCAACGCCGAGTACGTCTCCGGTGAGATCCGCCTCAACGGAGAGGATCTCCTGTGGTTGAGCCCCGAGGACATGAGGCAGCGCCGCTGGAAGGAGATCGCCATGGTCTTCCAGGGCGCCATGAACTCGTGGAACCCGGTGTACCGGGTGGGCGACCAGATCCGCGAGACGCTCGACACCCACTACCGGGGCATGATGAACTACGCCCAGCAGCGCGAGCACATGGAGAAGCTGTTCAGCTCGGTCGGTCTTCCGCCGGCGATGCTCGACCGGTATCCCCACGAGTTCTCGGGCGGCATGCGCCAACGGGCCGTCATCGCCATGGCGCTGGCCTGCAGCCCGGAGCTGATCATCGCCGACGAGCCGACCACCGCCCTCGA
>CAZPCC010000022.1:0-1600 GCA_964584905.1 uncultured Gemmatimonadaceae bacterium
ATCACTTTGACTTGGGCAGGGAGCAAATCCAATGCCAATTAGAGCTATCGTCGTCGACCCAGAAGCACGCTGAGCCTGTCCCGGTTTCCCGGACAGATCGTTTCGAGAATCATGCCGCACCGACCGCTACGATGGGCAAGCGTTCGTACTCCACAGGGCTGACGCTGCCGATCGACGTGTGCCGCCGGCGGGGGTTGTACCAGGCCTCGATCCACTCGAAGATCGCCGACGCCAGCTCGGCTCGTGTCGCCCAGCGCCTGCGGTCGAGCAGTTCACGCTGCAGGGTGCCGAAGAAGGACTCCATCATCGCGTTGTCGAGGGCGGAGCCGACGCGTCCCATCGAGCCAAGCAGGCCAGCAGCGCGCAGCCGGTGGCCGAAGGACCAGGACGTGTACTGCGAGCCGCGGTCCGAGTGCAGGACGGTCTGTCCCACGAGCGGCCGACGACGCCAACGCGCCATCTCCAGAGCGTCGACCACGAGCTCTGCTCGCAGGTGGTCGGCGATCGACCAGCCGACGATGCGGCGGGAGTAGACGTCGAGCACGGCAGCGCAGTAGACCTTGCCCTCGCGCGTCGGGTGCTCGGTGATGTCGGTGAGCCAGAGCCGGTTCGGCGCGTCGGCCTGGAAACGGCGTTGCACCAGGTCGTCGTGCACTGCCGGGGCCGGGCGCGCGTGCTTGCCCCTGCGCCGGTAGACGCCGCTGAGCCTCTCGGCCCGCATCAGGCGGGCCACCCGCTTGCGACCACAGCGCAGGCCTCGGCCCAGCCGCAGCTCGGCGTGGACGCGCGGCACGCCGTAGGTCCCGCGCGAGGCGGCGTGGATCGCGCGGATATGGACGCTGAGCGCTGCGTCGGCCAGCGCCCGGCGCGACGGCGGCCGGCCACGCCACTCGTAGTAGCCCGAGGTCGAGACACCCAGCACCCGGCAGGCCACCGCGACGAGCACCTCGCCTGCGGCAAGCTCCTGGACCAACCGGAAGGTCATTTTGGGAGCACGTTCTCGCGGGCAAAGAAGGCGGCCGCCCGCTTGAGGATCTCGTTCTCCATCTCGAGCACCCGGTTAGCCCGGCGCAGGCGTACAAGCTCCGCCCGCTCGTCCGTCGTCAGGCCCTCTGTACGGCCTTCGTCGATGTCGGCCTGCTTCAGCCAGGCGTGCAGGCTGGCGTCGGAGACGCCCAGATCGACGGCAAGCTGCGCGATCGGCTTCTCACGCCGTCTCGCCAGCTCCACTGCCCGCCGGCGGAACTCTGCTGGATACCTCGTAGCCATCCGGGACTCCTCTCTGGGCGATCGCATCGCCACAGTCTAGGTGTCCGGAAAAGTGGGAGGCTCAGTATGCTGCCTGGCGCCAGGAACCATCACCCCAAAAACGATTCATGCGCTCAATCTGTCCCGCTTCAACGACGTCTGGATTCTTGCCGAGAACATTTCGATTCATGTCCATCATCGGAAAGTTCAAGAAGATGTCTATGCTTCTCATCTGTCCTGCCCGATGAACGACATCCCAATCTAGATGCAACCCGTACGGATCAAGCAGGCAGAGAGCCCTTCTGTAGGCTTCAAAGCGTGCTAACGGAAACACGTCGTTCAAGAGAATCTG
>CAZPCC010000023.1:0-3049 GCA_964584905.1 uncultured Gemmatimonadaceae bacterium
ATCGAGAATGACCAGCGTGCCGACCGGGAAATGCCCGACCATGCTGACGAACGCCTTGACGATCACCGGGTCCATGCCGCGACGCGGATTGTTGCTCATCTCGGCGAGAGCGTCGGCGGGAGAGTACGGCTCGTTCTGATAAGTGCGACGCGACGTTGCCGCGTCGAAGCCATCGGCGACAGCGACGATGCGGCTGAAGATGCTCATCGTCCTCGGCCGCACCGGCCGCGGATAACCGGTCAGGTCGGGCTTCATGTGATGCTCGTAGGCAACGATCATCGCGCGATATGGAAAGTCGGCATGCCCGCGCATCCCCAGCAGCGTGAGCACACCCAGCCAGGGGTGCTGCTGGATGATTTGCCACTCTTCTTCGTCGAGTGAGGATGGCTTGGCGAGAACCTCGATCGGAATCCGCGACTTGCCGATATCGTGCATTAGCGCGGCGACACCCAGATCGTAGAGCTGGCGCCGGTTGAATCCGAGCTTCCGGCCGAGGGCGACCGAAAAGATACAGACGTTGACGCTATGGACGAACGTGTATTCGTCGTAGTCGCGAAGAGTCGTCAGGCCAAGCAGCGACGTCTCTTCGTTGAGAATCTGGTCGACGATTCCCTGCACCACTCGCTTGATCTTCTTGAGATTGGGACTCTGTCCCATCCGCACGGATGAGATGACATCCTTTGACGCCGAAACGGACTGCGCATACACTCGTTTGGCTGCTTCCTTCGACTGCTCGCGGTCGTCCTCGACTTCCCCCGGTGGACCCACGAAAAAGCAGGTGACCCCGGCGCCGGCGAGTCGCTTCATCATCGCATCCGAAAGATCTCCGGTGGCAGCGGCAGGCGCTGATTGGAGCTGCGACAGGAACACCGTCCAATCGCGCGTCGTTGCCTCGGCCGACAGGCGAAACAGCCCGATACCTGCTTCGCGGAAGATCGCCAGAATGCGGCTGAAGCTTGCGTAGTTCTCGAGGTCGAGGCGGAGGCGCGTCGAGTTGAGAAAGATGAACTCGCGCGAAGCTCGTACTTCCAACTCGTGCTCGCGCTTCTGGAACTGCTCGCCGATCTGCTGGAGGTCGAAGAGGGATTTCTGCACGACGGTATTTTCCGGCGGGTACAGCTTTAGAGCACGAAGCGCGCTGTACAGGGCGGAAAGAAGGTCGCGCCCCCGCTGGCGAACGAAGGCGTCGCCGCCTCGCTCTGCCACGCCTGGCGCCGAAGGCATTCGCTGCCGCGCAATTGCCTGCGTCAAGTCCGTCCTCCGCGAACGGCCTTCTGTACCGCGTTGCGAACGATCATTTCCTTGTCCGCCGATGCCTTGCGCAACGCCTCGAGCGCGGGCGGCGAACCGATGCGGCCTAACGCCATTGCAGCGCAGGCGCGTGTTTCCGCATCCTCGCGCCGGCCGAACAGACCGCGGCCGTTGAGCGTCGCATCGAGATGGGAAATGGCGTTGTCGCCGGCCAGCGCGCCATAGGCCTCGAAGTACGCCATTTTCTCCGTCAGATCCGCGCCCCTCATGTCGTTCCCGCGGACCTGCGCCTCGAGCTTGGGAAGCGCGGCGCGATGCCCTCGGGTACCCAGCACCCTCACCGAGACGATGCGCACCTCACGGTCAGCATCCTCGACGCCACGCTCGAGCTGCTGAAGCGCGCCCGGCGATGCGATCTCGGCAAGCGCCTGCGCCGCAGTGAGACGGATCGCCGCGTCGCTCCCGCCTAGCAACCGTCCCAGAGCCGGCGCCGCGCCAGGCGACCGTAGCTCGCCCGCGCGGCGGGCCGCTTCGATCACTACGTCGCGGTCAGAAAGGCCCAGCAGCCGCACCAGCTCGCTCACGTTGGTCGCGGCCAGACGTGTGGCTGCTCGTTCCAGGGAGGCTCGCAGTGCGCCAACCGGCAGGTGAACCGTCCAGCGCAGCACGGTTTCCATCGCCGTGCCTCCCAGCACCTCGAAGAGGGCGTCCAGTTCCGCGGTGTCCGGCGGCGTGGTGGCATCGGCGATCGTCTGCAACAGCTGACCGAGCACGTCGGGCGTTCCCAGACGCTCCGGAACCTGGAGCAGCGCGTCTCGCTGCCGCTCGTCCAGATCCACCGCACGCTCGCACGCCTGACGCGACTCCCGAACGAGGAATGCAACCGCCCTGTAGTCGCCGGCGGCCAGAAAGTGGAGCATCAGGTGACCGAGAATATCAACCAGCTCGCTCCGCACCTGCTCCGCCGACTGGCGCTCGAAGAGATCGAACAGCACGCTGAGCACGTTGCGCGGCAGATTCTCCTCGTATTCGGCATGCAGAGCCTTGCGAACGAACTCGAGCTCGTGCTCATCCAGAAAGTAGACGGTAGAATCGAACTCCTTCATGCTGACGATTCCGGGGGTCGCTTCCTCCTGCGGCGCCGCTACAGCGGGCTGCGTGTCCACCTGGCGCTCCACGCCGTACGACGCGCCAGTTTCGAGCTCGGTAATGCCTTCCTGCACGAACTCGACGAACTGATAGCGGAGATTGATGAAGTCCTGCTCCCAGAGCAGCGTCACCAGATCGTCCTCGTCAGGCGCGGCCCGCTTGACGCGCTGCAACAACCCGAGCAGCCGGTCCAGTTCATCGACCTCGAATCCCTGCACGAACGTCAATTCGCGAAGCCCGTCCTGATACAGCAGCCATGCCAGGCTCTCGGACTTCGAGGGCTCGCTGGCGACCACCACTCCTTCCCACTTGAGTTCGGAATCCGTTATCGCGAGCGTGAGCTGATCGGTCTCGGCCCATAGCGTGGCGAAGGCGGCGCGCAGCTGCTCGATAGCCCGCTGATAGACCGGGTTGTTGGGGAGATAAAGCTGATGTGCGCGAACAGCCTTGCCCAGCGCTTGCAGCCATCCCTCGACAATCGTCGGGGAAAATGGCGGCTCGCGCCGTTCTTCTTCTGAGGGAGGAGAATGCTGAAGAGAACTCGTCATCCGTTCCGTGCCAAAAGCTCACTTACCTGGGCCACATCCTTGTCGCCACGCCCACTCAAGCAGACGAGTAACGGGGCCGCCGCGTCCCATCGTCCCGCATT
>CAZPCC010000024.1:0-9409 GCA_964584905.1 uncultured Gemmatimonadaceae bacterium
ACGAGTACCTGCGACTTGTTCTGCCGCAGGTTGGGAAGGAAGTAGTAGATCATCCACATCATCCCGACAACGATTGCGAACGCCAGTGGGTACTGCACGACCAACCATAGTGTTCGCGTACTCTCGAGCCCTGGTACCAGCGACACTACCCAGCCAATGATCTCCGGCCCGGCGAGCATGATGGTACTCGCAATGAACAGAGAGAGTCCCGCGACGACCACGGCGCCCAGGGCTATGAGCCGCTTCTTCCACCAGGGTCGCGATTCTTCCATGTCGTAGGCGCGGTTCAGCGCATAAATCATGTTGTTGAACACGTTGGAGCCAGTCCACGCGGCCAGCAGCAATCCTATGGAGATGAGCCCCGGTGCATTCTCCGAGAATACGACGTCATCCACGACATCTCGCACCAGTCCCAGCGCATCGGGGGGAACGACCTGCGCCGCCTGGCCGGTCACCCAGTCGATCGTCCCCTGGGGATCGCCGAGCAACCCGATTAGGGGCGTGGTGAACAGCAGCAGCGGAAAAAGCGAGAAGAAAAAGTAGTATGCCGTCTGCGCCGCCAATCCCAGTACGTTGTCCTCCAGAATTTCCTTGCCGGTGTTCTTCAGCAATGGTCCTACGCGATACCCCTTGATGACCATCTACGCCTCCAGGCACGAAAAAGCCCCGTCCTCTGGACGGGGCAAGGTGCAGGCCACGCCTCACATCACGCGTCACTCCACGATCCACTGCAGGCTGAGTGTACCGAAAGTCGTGCGCGCATCAACGATCAGGCGTTTTTCGGCTGTGTCCCAGTCATCGCTCACATGCACGCCGTTGCGCTGGGTGAGTCCCGGCGAATCGAACGTGCCGAGTACGCGCGAGTGCTTCACGCTCACCGCCGTGCCCCGCGGCACGCGGATCGTCGCTGCGCCAAACGTGAGCGCCACCTGCAGCTCTCTGTCGCCTTGCCAGGCACCGCTCAGGTCCAGATCCACGCTTGCCGCGCTTCCCGTAATGCGCACGCGTTCCGCGTTGGCGTTGCCTAGCTTCTGAATCTCGAGGCGTGCAACACCAGCGTCGATGGCCAGTTCCTGCATGGCGATGGGATTGGCCGAGCCGAATAGCAGCGTGATCTCGCTCGCACCGGAGTTGATTGCCAGGCGCGACACGGCGATGCCACTCAGGTCGATCACTGCATTCGTCGCCCCGAGATCGATGTCCAGATCCACTGGATGGCCGCTCGTCAGGTCGAGTGCAAGCGTTCCCTCTTCCGATCCACCACCTATCCTCAGCGGTACGTCCGCGTCGCCGCGGACGCCCATACGGAGCGTGCTCGACGCGAGATCGAACGTACGCACCGGCTCGAACCGGTCGGCGTCGTAGCGGAGCCTCGAGCGATAGAGGACGGAATCCGTCGTCGAGCCGATGGTCAGCGCGCCGACCGTGTAATCCAGGCGCACACGAAGCGTGTCTATCTCCCGCGGCTGCCGTTCCGCACTCACCGTGCGCCACGCTTGCGCGTTTACCGTTGCAGGCATGGTCAGCGCGAGCGCCGTCATCCAGATTCGCGCCGGGCGTCTCATAGACGATGGGACCCTGGTGCCGGGGTCGGCCGGCGCGCCGCCGTCACCCCGCTCACCGGTGTCGGAGTCTGCCACATGTCATCGGGCATCATGACCGGCCCATCGACATCAGCCTGTGGTACGGCATCGCGGGTGCCGCCACGCGTCAGGATCGTGGCGCCGAGGCCAAGGGTGAGCGCCACCCAGGTCATGAGGCCCACCAGCGCACGCACCAGCGCTCCCACCATGGCAACGTTCGCCAGCGCTGCCGCGAGTACCCAGGCCGCGACGTAGACCGCCAGGCCGACGAAAAGGGAGAGCGCCACCGGGCTCGAGCGAGCGCCCCTAAGCCGGGAAGCCAGCGTATCACCGCTGGCGTAGGCAACGGCCAGAAAGCCAAGCGTGGTGGCGCCGGCTACTGCGGTGAGGAATGCCACCAGAGCTATCGGAATGACGAGCAAGCCGATGATCGTGATAGCAAGCACGACTATGATGGTCAGGAGCGCCGGGAAGAAAGCGAGCTGCCCCACCAGCCCGAAAACCAGAGAGCGGCCGAACCGCGCACGCACCGCCTCGGCTACCCGCTCCAGGTTTCTCCGCGCCAGCAGGAGCACGACGAGCCCGATTGCCGCCAAAACGAGTGCCCAGCCGAGCGCCAGCGCAATCGGCGACCGGCGGACGGGGGCGGGGGTCGCGCGCGCCTGCAGGAGGGTCTCAACGAGCTCGCCATTCACCTGCCCGCCATCGACCTGCACGGTGCCGCCAGCCGCGATCACCGAGCCGTTGATCTGTGCGCCAGGCTCCACTATCACATTGCCGCCCAGAGCCACCACGTCGCCGTCTACGGTACCCGCTACGCGCAGGTCTCCGCGAAGGGTGACGAGGTCTCCCGACACCGAATCCCCGGCAGCGACCGTCACGTCACCTGACCGGAGTGAATCGGCGCCCGGAAGAGACACTCCTCCCTCCCGTTCTGCGTTCCTCAGCCAGATAGCGACCGAGTCGCCGGCGTTCGATCCGACGCTGCGCTGGGCGCCTGCTGAGGGTGCAAGGGAGGAAAGAAGGACCGCGGCAATGGCCAGCGACGTACGGCGCACTATCTCCGGCTCCTGCCGCGAACCATGCCTCGCACCAGCCCCGCCGCGCCCGCGGCAGTTATCAGGAACAGCGTCGCTATCGCAAGCGCTCCGAACGATCCCATGGGACGCACCGCCTCGATTGCGCCTTGCCCCACGGCCGCCGAGATCGCCGATGCAAACAGGACGGATCCCCATTCCTGCAGCCGCATAACGCCGAGGTCTATGGCGAAGATCAGCGCATCGAGCCGGGTTACTACGGCGAGGGAGACTACGCTTATCAATGCCAGCACCGAAACCGCGCCAACCGCGGCGAATGCCCGAGCCGGCCGCGACTGCGGCACCAGGACCCGCAGCCGGTCCCAGGCCGTGATGTACCAGGGCACGTAGACGTGCACGCGGGACATGACCCGCTTTGCAAAGGCGGGGGAGGGCGTGAACCGGGGAAGGTGCTCCAGGCGGCGGACAAGCGAACGGGCAGCATCAAGCTCGGAACGGCAATCCTCGCAGCGGCGAATGTGCGCTTTGAGGGGGGCCGTTCCGAACCCGACCTCGCCATCCAGCAGCAGGTCGATCTCGGCAGGGAGCAGATGTCTGTTCACGTGTGTCTCCAAGCGGATTTACGTCCGGCTACATGGGGATGTTTCATCTGTGACAAAGGTCTCATTTCTGGTTAAGTATCGGCTTCCGTATAAGTCCCTAGGCGCCCCTCAAGGCTCCCTGTCGAGACGAGAGAAGCGAGATGCGAGGAATTGCGGTTTCGCCCCAGGGCTTCGTCATTCCCGCGAAAGCGGGAATCCAGTGACTCGTATGGCATGCCTGGATTCCCGCTTTCGCGGGAATGACGAACAGAGCTCGGACTTCTGCCTCCGCCGCAGTCATTCCGCCACCTCCGCCAACGCATCCCGCAGCTCGTGCCGCGCCCTGTGGATGTAGGTCTTGACCGTTCCCAGGGGGAGGTCGAGAATGGCGGCGATTTCTTCGTATGAGCGTCCCTCGACGTGACGCAGCATGATGCACGAGCGATACTCGGGACGCAGCGCCGCGATGGCACGCTCGATGGAGGAGCCGAGCTCGCGCGCTTCCATCTCCTCGAGGGCGCTCTCCTGCTGCACGGCGATCTCGAACGATGTCGCTTCGATTTCGGCGGCAGTACCGGCGTGGGGTGACCCTTCCATACTGACCGTGTCGAGCTGGCGCTTACGCAAGTGGTCGATCGCCACGTTATTGGCGATCTTGAACAGCCAGCTGGAGAGTTTGAACTCAGGCCGGTAGCGCTCGATGTTGTTGAGTATCTTGATGAAGGTGTCCTGGGCGAGATCTTCGGCTATCTCGCGGTCGCGCACCATGCGATAGATGAGGGAGAAGACCGGCCGCTCGTAACGCCTCACCAGTTCGCGAAACGCGGACTCACGCCCCTGCTTGGCGAGGGCCGCGATGTCGGCATCCGGGAGGTTTGTGAGGTGCAGCGGTGGGCTCATTGCACGGGGAAGAGGCGCCGTCCGGCACCGGGAGCGCGCGCGTAACTTATGCATCGCGAACAAGCGGAGCCAGCCGCGGCGCTTGCGTGGCGCAGCCGCGGCGGGAAAGTTTCTCCGAATGCCTTCGACGGAAACAGAGCAGCGCGCGGCCCTCGAGGCGGCGGCGGGTGGGCGCGACAAGCGTGCATACGTTCGACGCATATTCTCGGAGATCGCGCCGCGGTACGATCTGCTCAACCACCTGCTCAGCTTCAACATCGACAAGGGATGGCGTCGTGAGGCTATCGCGGCGCTCGGCTGGCAGCGGTGGCCGGGGGGCACGTTCGTGGATGTGTGCGCCGGCACGCTCGACGTCAGTCTTGCACTGGCGCGTCTACCGGGGTTTCGCGGGCGGGTGGTGGGCGCCGATTTCGCCGAGCCGATGCTGCGACATGGGGCGGGGAAGCTCGCCGGATCGCCGGTCGCGCCGGTTGTCGCCGATGCCTTGCAACTGCCACTGGCGAGCGGATCGGCGCAGGGAGCGATCGTCGCGTTCGGTGTGCGGAATCTGGCCGATCTCGATGCGGGACTGCGTGAAGCACGCCGTGTGCTTGCACCCGGCGCGCGATTCGTCGTGCTGGAGTTCTCCATGCCGCGCCGCGCGCTCGTCAGGTTGGCCTACGGATCCTATTTCCGGCTTGTGCTGCCGCTGGTTGGCCGGCTGGTGAGCGGTCATCCCACCGCATATCGCTACCTTCCTGAATCGGTGGCGCACTTTCCTACGGGGGAGGCGCTGGCCGAGCGTCTGCGAGGTGCGGGGTTTACTACGGTATCCTGGCGGGAGCTCACATTCGGCATCGCGGCGCTGCACGTGGCGCAAGCCTAATGTTGCAATCATTATGGCGCGATCTAACAAATGGGAAACGGGAAACGGGAAACGGGAAACGCTCGGCGTGCCGAGTTAGGTTCTCCTAGGCCCTAACCCCTAGCCCCTGGCCCCTGGTCCCTCGACTATTGAACTCGCTCTCTGAATTCTTGACGGCGCTCGAGGCTGCGGGCGAGCTGGTGCGCGTCAGGCAGCCGGTGTCAGTAAACCTCGAGATCTGCGAGATAGCCGACCGTGTAATGAAAAGTCCCGGCGGCGGCCCGGCGCTGCTGTTCGAGAACGTGACGCTGTTCGACGGCTCGCCCTCGGCCTATCCCGTAGCGATCAACCTGTTCGGGTCGATGCGGCGGATGGAGCTGTCGATGGGAGTGAAGTCGCTGGATGAGATAGGTGACCGGATCACCGAGCTGCTCCGCACCAAGGTGCCCGACGGGCTGATGGGCAAGCTGTCGATGCTTCCCAAGCTGCTGGAGTTAGGCAAGTTTCCCCCGCGGACGCGCTCCGGGAAGCCGGCCTGCCAGGAGGTCGTCTGGCGGGGCGATGAGATCGACCTCGGCAAACTGCCGATCATCAAGTGCTGGCCGGAGGACGGCGGTGCCTACATCACGCTGCCGATGGTCATTTCGCGCGACCCGTCGAAGGGGATTCGCAACGTGGGCATGTACCGGGTGCAGGTGCTCGACAGGAATTCGCTCGCCATGCACTGGCAGCGCCACAAGGTCGGCGCCGCGCACTGGAGGGAGATGGCCGAGCGCGGTGAGGTGATGCCGGTGTGCATTGCGATCGGCGCCGATCCTCCATCGATGTACTCGGCGTCGGCGCCGCTGCCGCCGACCATTGATGAGTTTCTGTTCGCCGGCTTCCTCCGCAAGAAACCGGTCTCTCTAGCCAAGGCGTTGACGTGCGATCTCGAGGTGCCGGCCGAAGCAGATATCGTGATCGAGGGTCACATCGATCCGAGTGAGGATCTGGTGATGGAAGGGCCGTTCGGCGACCATACCGGCTTCTACTCGCTGGCCGATCTTTATCCGCGAGTGCACGTCACGGCGATTACCATGCGCCGCTCGCCTATCTATGCGACGACGATCGTTGGGCGGCCGCCGATGGAGGACTACTACCTGGGCCACGCCACGGAGCGCATTTTCCTTCCGCTGCTCAAGCTCACGCTCCCGGAGATAGTCGACTATCACATGCCGGCCGAGGGGATCTTTCACAATCTGGTGTTCGTCTCGATCGACAAGCAGTATCCGGGGCAGGCCTACAAGGTGATGAACGCCATGTGGGGGCAGGGGTTAATGTCGCTGGCCAAGGTTCTGGTGGTGGTGGACAAGTGGGTGAACGTGCGCGATCCGCAGGAAGCCTGGTGGGTTGCCTTGAACAACATTGACCCTGAGCGCGACACGCGCTTTACGATGGGGCCGGTCGATGTGCTCGATCACGCGAGCCGCGGCTTCACTTTCGGTTCCAAGATGGGGATCGATGCGACGCAGAAGTGGCCGGAGGAAGGGTTCACCCGGGAGTGGCCGAAGCTGATCGAAATGAACGAGGCGACCAGGCAGAAGGTCGACGCCATGTGGCCCGCGCTCGGGATCGGGCGTCCATAGAGCGCAATGTCCACATACCTCGCCGACATCTGGGCGGACATTCCATATCCCCCGGCGCGTCTCTACTGGACGCTGCTGGTGATGTTCGTCGTGGTGACGGCGGCAATCGCGGTCGTGCGGCTTCGCTACCAGGGTGCGCTGATATCTCGTATCGCGTGGACGCTCGGATTGTTCATGCTCGTGATAGGCACCATCGTGTATGTGGTGGCTTTCCGTGGGCTGCGCTCGGATGAGCTGGTAGTTGCGTGGGCACTCTCCCTATTTGCCATCGTCTGGGTCGTCTATCGCCTGCACACGTTGATGGTGGAGCCGCTCGAGCGGCTGCAGCGGCTGGCCGACTCCATCCAGCAGGGCGAGTGGGCCACTCTGCTGTCGGAGCAGGAGGCGGCGGAGGACGAGACCCAGATGCGGGTGGCGCTGCGGGACGTGGCGATGCTCATCGAGGAAACTCAGCGGACGACGACGGCGGTACTGTCCGCGTCAGGCGATGTGGCGACGATAGGCGCGGCGGCGGCCGAAGGCGCATCGCGGGTGACCGTGTCGCTGGAGGCGCTGGTCGAAGGCTACTCGGGCAACCGCGCGGCGGCGGAGCGAATCCGCGCCACAGCCGGCCAGATCACTTCGGCGTCGGTCGAGGTTCACGGCGCGGCGAGGGAAACGCGCGAGATATCCGCGGCCGTGGAAGGGCGTGCGCAGGCCGGTGTGGCGCAGGCCGAGCGTGCCTCGGCGCGCGTCAGCGAGATCGCGGCCGCCGCGAGGGAGACTGCATCGCGTGTGTCGGCGCTGCGAGAGCAGTCGGTCGCCATCGGCGAGATCACCCAGGCGATCGGCGCCATAGTAAGGCAGACCAATCTGCTCGCCCTCAACGCGGCGATCGAGGCAGCGCGAGCCGGCGAGCAGGGCAAGGGGTTTGCCGTGGTTGCCGACGAGGTGCGCAAGCTGGCGATGCAGAGCGGCACCTCGCTCAAGCGCATCCAGGATCTCGTCAAGCAAATGGCGCAGCGGACCGATGAGGCAGCGGCGCAGATAGCGCAGATGGAGGCATCGGTGAACGAGGGGGAGCGCGTGATGCAGGAATCGGTGGCGGTGTTCCGGGACATCGAGCGCGACGCGCGGCGCACGCTGCAGCTGGCCGATGCCGTCGTCGACTCGTCAGGACGCTCCCAGGGGTTGGTGAACGAGCTGGGCGATGCGTCGGCGGTGCTGGGACGCATTGCCGACAGCTCGGTCAGCGCGGCGAGCGCGGTGAGCGAAGCGACCGCGCACCAGCGGACCATGACCGAGCGGCTGCGCGAGACCTCAGAGTTGCTGGGACAGTCGGCGCGCTCGCTCGATTCCGTCGTGCGCCGGTTCAACGCGCGGTCGGCGTGAGCACTCGGGAAGGGCAGACGTTCATCGGCCGGTCGGCCGTTATCCGCTACGCCAATTTCGTCAAGCTGCCACATACCCTGTTTGCCCTCCCGTTCGCGCTGGTCGGGGTGGTGCTGGCGAGTCGTCAGGCGCCGGTGACACTCGGCTCGGTGGTGTGGGTGGCGCTGGCGTTCGGGGCGGCCAGGTTCGCGGCGATGGCGTTCAACCGGATCGCCGATCGCGATCTCGACGCACTCAACCCTCGAACAGCTGCGCGTGAGATTCCGAGCGGAGCGATCTCACTGCGCAGCGCGTCTGTGGCCGTCGTAATAGCATCGGCACTGTTCTTCGTGGCCGCGTGGCAGCTCAATCCGCTCTGCCTTGCACTCGCGCCATTGGCGCTGGCGTGGGTGCTCGGCTATTCCTACACAAAGCGGTTCACGCGCTTCGCGCATCTGGTGCTGGGGCTGGGCCTGGGCATCGCGCCGGTTGGCGGATATCTGGCGATCACCGGCGCCTGGAGCGATCCGTGGTGGATACTTCCAGCTCTGGCCGTGGCGGTGATGAGCTGGGTAGCCGGATTCGACATTTTCTACGCCTTGCAGGACGTGGGCTTCGATCGCGAGCAGGGGCTGCATTCCATTCCCGCCGCGGTTGGCGAACGTCGGGCGATCGGCGTGGCGCGGCTGCTGCATGCGATCACCGTGCTCGCACTCGCCGCGGTAGGGATTGGGGTAGGCGGGGGTTGGTGGTATGCGGCGGGTGTCGCCGTGGTCGCCGCGCTGCTCATCTACGAGCACTCGTTGGTGCGGCCACACGATCTGAGCCGGCTGGACGCGGCGTTCTTCACGATGAACGGGGTGATCAGCATCGTCTTCTTCACGTTCGTGCTTGCCGAGCGGTTGCTGACGTGACCGAGCGCGCGCTTCCGCTGGTGGTGGCGGTCACAGGTGCGTCGGGTGCGCCTTACGCCGTGCGGCTGCTCGAGGCGCTGGCCGCGGCGAAGCGCGAGGTGTGGCTGATCGTGTCGGGGCACGGATGGCGGTTGCTGCAGACCGAGTGCGACATTGCCGATGTAGCAGCGCTTCGCGACCGCGTTGGAGCGAGCGAATGGAATGAGTACGTTACCCTGTTCGACGACGGTGACCGGGGAGCATCGCCTGCGTCAGGCTCGGCGCGGACGGCGGGGATGGTGATCTGTCCCTGCTCGATGGGAACACTGTCGGCGATCAGCATGGGGACGTCGCGATCGCTGGTGGAGCGAGCGGCGGACGTGACCCTAAAGGAGCGCCGGCCGTTGGTGGTCGTGCCGCGCGAGACGCCGCTCAGTTCCATTCATCTGGAGAACATGCTGCGCCTCACGCGGGCCGGCGCGGTGGTGATGCCGGCGGCACCGGGATTCTATCACCGTCCGCAGCGGATCGAGGAACTGGTGGATTTCATCGTGGGGCGAGTGCTGGATCACATCGGAGTCGCGCACGACGTAGGA
>CAZPCC010000025.1:0-19512 GCA_964584905.1 uncultured Gemmatimonadaceae bacterium
CTGCGCCAGACACTCGATTCCGCGCGCTCGGTAGCCGAACGGCTGCAGGGGCGGAATCCGCTGCAGCTCGGAATTGGCGGAACGCGTCAGGCGATCACCGACGTGCGGCGCACGCTGACCGAGCTTCAGGCCGCGCGGGGCCGCGTGGAAGAGCTGGAGCGCTCCACACGATCCGGGCTCGAGCTGTTGGCCTCGGGGGTACGGGAGGTGGACGACGCGCGCGAGGTGGACTTCGCGTTCGCTCGCGGTCTTCTAAAGCTGCCGACGTTCGCCGCACCGGACATTGGGAACGCCGTCTTCGGACAGGTGACGATCGATCGCTTTCAGCAACTCGTCTACTGGAGCGAGTTGGCGCAAGACTACCTTCCGCCCGGGCTCGATCCGAGGCGCAAACCGGGCCCGCAGCGGGCGCGGGCGGCCGGGACGACCGTGCGGTTTGTGCAGGAGCGTTCGTATCCCTCCTTTCTGCTGCGGCGCGGCGATCTGGACCTCACGATCTCGGGGGAGGGCGCGACCAGCGGGACCTATCGAGTGGGGATCGCCAACCTGACGACGGCTCCGGAGGTCATTGGTCAGCCGATGCAGTTCGCCGTATCGCGCATCGGTGGCGGATCCGGGATGTCGCTGCGTGGCGGCGGAGTGATGGATCATCTGGGCGGACGCATGCGTGATTCGATGGCGATCGGTGCCACTGGCGTGTCGCTCCCATCATTCGATATTCCCGGCCTGCCGTTACGTGCCGAGCTCGGCCGCGGCACGTCGCGCCTGATGTTCGACCGGACCGGGGATCAGATTCGCGGCAGCTGGAACATTCGTGCGGCAGATGTGGGATGGTCGCCTGACGAGCAGGGTCGCGTGCTCAACCGACTGGAGGAACTGGCTGTACGCGTGATCTCCGGCCTCGACGATATCGAGCTGAGCGCCTCGGTGAGCGGTACCATGCAGGCGCCGGCGCTCAGCGTGCGCTCCAACCTGGACCGTGTGCTCGCCGCCCGCGTGCGCGAAGTGCTGGGCGAAGAAATCGCCCGCGCCGAACGAGAGGCACGTGCGCATGTCGAGCGGATCGTCCGCGAGCGAGCGGCGCCCATACAGGCTGAGGCGCAGCGCATTCGCACGGAAACGGAGCAGCAGATCGCGGATGCCCGCGCACGGCTCGACACCGCTCGCGCGGAGCTGGAGGGGAGGCTGCGGACCCTGGGTGTGCGGTAGGGAGAAGTGCGAAGCGACGAGCGACGAGCGACGAGGGGCGAACCGCGAACTTCGCACTTCGCACTTCGCACTTCGCACTTCGCACTTCGCAATCCTGCACGCTAGCGTTCGAGCACAACCACCGCCGCCGCCATGTCAACCGCGTGCGTAATGGTGAGCCAGGCCGCGCTCACGCCTAACTCGCCGGCGCAGGTTGCAGCCAGGCGGTGAAAGACCAGCCGCGGTGCCCGGCCGCCGCCGGCAACCACCTCCATGTCTCGCCACCCGACGCCGCGGCCGGCGGCGTGGGTCGCCAGCGCCTTGAATGCGGCTTCCTTCGCCGCAATCCGTGCGGCGTAATGCCGCGCAGGGTCCTGATGCGATTCAGCATAGGAGCGCTCGCCGTCGGTGAACAGCCGGCGCAGCGCGTGATCGCCATGCCGCTCGATAAGTCGGCGCACGCGCGCGATCTCGATCATGTCCAGTCCCACCCCGAGGATCATTGCTGTCCCCCGTTCCGCAGAACGAACAGCTTGCCGCGCGCCTCGCGGCCGTCTGCGTTCAGCACGACGAAATACACTCCATTCGCCACGCCGTCCCGGTCGAGCAGCCAGGTAACCGTCGTGGCCAGCGGTGCGACGCGCTCGCGCCAGACTTCCCGGCCGGCGGCATCGTAAGCTGCCGCGTGTCCGCCCGCATCTCCGAACGGCCACGCGAACCGGACCTCGGCTCCGCGCACCGGATTTTCCGATGGCAGCACGAGTGCGGGCCCGCTGGCGGCGAGCGCAGGGCCGGCGCTCCGCCTTACGAGCATTACCTCCTCCACCCACCAGGCAGGGATGTCGCCGGAAAACATCGCGGCGAATTCGAGCAGGATCGTGCGGCCCGCCTCGCCCACGATGTCCGCCCGTTCGGGGTAGTAGACCGGCGCGATGCCGGCGACCACCCCTACGACACGCCACGTCATCCCGTCATCGTTGCTGACCCTGATCTCCCCGTGGGGATCGATGTCGAATCCGTCGCCGAAATAGCGGGTCCAATAGAGCACCGTCACTGTATCGGCGCCTGCCGGTACATCTATCGGCGGGGAACGGAGAGTTCCACGGACCGCCGCCCACGCACTCGATCCGGCCAGCGCTGGCCCTTCCGGCGCCCATCCCGATGCGGACCACGCCGCGTCGTCAGGCTCGGCGCCGGTCGCTGCAAGTACATCGTAACGTAGCGTATGTGCTCCCACTTCGACCGCCGCACGCGCCGGACGGGCGATGCGCGGAGACACCAGTCGCCGCATGTGGACGGCGCGTGCGGTCGCGGTATCCGGCATGAGTGGAACTCCCGCCGGCTCGCGAACCGCCGTTTGGGCGAGCATACCTAACGGCACGCGCAGACGGATGACCGGCGACAGTGACTCGAGTTCGATCTCGCGGACCGGAAGGCCACTCGCAACCGGCGTCGCATGCAGGGGATCGGCGGCGGCATCGAGCACGTCGAGCGCGAACGGCAGGTTGTCCAGGAACAGCCGCTGGAGCTTCGCCTCGTCGTCAGGAAAATCGAAGCCATAGAAGACGTTCCCTTCCCAGCCGCTGGAAAGCTCGGGAGTGAAGGGCAATACACCCCGGTCTCCGTACGCCCAATCGGTATAGTCGCCGTTGGTGGTGTACAGATTCCATGCTGGCGCCGGATGATAGTGGTCGCGATCCGAGCCGGGCAGCCGGTCGATCACGGCGGGGTGCACGTCGGTACCGGCGAGTGCACGAAAGATCGACAGATCGTCAGGCAGGAGCCCGAAGGCGTAGCCCCACGGATAGAGGACCTGCCCGGTGAATGTGTGATAACTCACCGCCAGCACAGGCGGATGCTCCACATGGAACGCGGCGATTGCCTGAGTCTCCGGCTCCGAGTGCGGACCGGTTCCGCGATACACCTCGGAGGTGGGCACCGGCGACGAGCCCTGGTCGTCGTTTCCCCATCTGTATGCATGGTTCCGATTGAGATCGACCCCCACCGAGCCGTTTGCGTTCAGCCGCCGGTTCTTGCGCCAGAACCGATCCGTGGTGTGCGTGAACTGGTATCCATCCGGATTCGCTACCGGAACGATCCAGATGTCCCGCCGCATGACGAGAGAGTCGGTGCGGGCGTCGGGCGGTTGTGCCGCCAGGTGGCGGATCAACCTCAGCGCCATCTCGGTCGCCGCCCACTCCCGCGCGTGGTAGGTTGCGAGGAACAGCACATTGGGGCGCGACGGAGAATCGTCAGGCGCACCGATCTTGACGACGAGCAACGGACGTCCCTCGATGGATGTGCCAATGGTATCGAGATGGACGATCGGGTTCGCCGAGGAGAGCGAGTCGAGCCACACGGCAATGCCGCGGTGCGGATCGTCGAAGGACCGGTAGACCGTCGTCATGGCGCCGGCCTGCAACGCCATCCGATCGTGTATCGCCCGCGCCACCGGCGTCTCGATCTCGCTGACCAGCGCGCCCGCTCCTGCCAGCCGCGCCGCCTCGCTGTCGTCCGCCACGACGATGACGAACCCTGGCCGGCTGCTCACCACGTCAAAGCCGTCACGGCGCAGCTCCGCGGCGGATCTTCCCTCGACCCGTAGCTGGCGGTGCTGGGCAAACATCGCCGACGGGAGCGCGACGGCCGCGAGCAAGACGCCTAACCGCGTCCACCGCCGCCATCGGGCGGGCGGGTCGTGCGCACCGGCGAGCGCGAGGCGCACCGCCGGCCAGCATGCATCGGCCGCGGCGAAGGTGGCTCGTGCCGCGTCGGTCCACCGACGCCACGCGGCGAGCCGCCGGTCATCGTCCGCCCGCTGAAACGATGCCGCGGCCACGGCGAGCGAATCCAGGGCGGCCAGCAGCGGGACAGTGGAGTCTTCCAGCGCTGCGTCGAGGGCCCGTCGCTCCGCGCCCGCCCGCGGAACGCGCGTCACAGCCAGGACACTGACCGCACTCGCCAGCTCGCGACGCAGCAACGCCGCGTCCAGCGCCTGGATGCGGCCGCGCGGATCGGCCGCGCGCATGGCGCGCCGGCGACCCGCCAGCAGCGGAGCGAACAGCGTTCCCTGCGCCACGTCGGCCTTGGCGCGCGCCGAACCTAACGTGCGAAGGCCGCGGGTGAGCTCGGGCAGCACGCAGGCGTGAGCTGTCAGCGACCCGACGAATGCGGCCGGACCCGCCGACACGCTGAGGGAAACCGAATCGCCGCCACTCACCGCCAGCGCGATCTCGTCACCGTCCAGCGACCAGCCCTCCAGACGTCCGTACGGCAGCCGCAGCTCGCCCGCATCCATGACCATCGCCAACCCGCGCTCGCCAAGCCGCACGGTCACCCCTCCGCGAACCTGCCGCCCGCGCACCGTTCCCGCGACCTGACCCGCGAATTCCGCAATGCGCTCGTCAGGCACGGCTGCGATCCTGCGAAATTCCTTCCATCAGTTCGGCGTCGCTGACCGCGGCCGCGATGCCGGTGCGCTCTTCGAACAGCGCCATGAACGTCGCCAGTGACGCGGCGGTAAACCCCTCCCGCGACATACCGGTTGCCAGGATCGCCGCCTCGATGGCCTCCGGTGTCCCTTCGACCTCCACCAGGTCATACATTCGAGGATAGCGCTCGAGCCTTATCATCGCTCCATGCAGCGTGAGCTGAACAATGACCCGATCGATCGCCAGCGCTACCTGATATCCGAGCTGCTCGAGTATCACCGCCAGCGCACCCGGATCACCGATCGGGGTGGAGCGCTCCTCGCGCACCTTGTAATCCCCGCGCCTTTCGGTCGCGCCCTTGAAATCCAGGGAGGAGCGCACCACGGTGCCGTTCAGGTCGCGATAGGCACGGAGCCGGAGCACATGGTCCCGGGCGAGAAGATCGAACGACTTTGTGTCGTAGCGCCGATCCTCCAACCGGCCTTCGAACTCGAGAGCCGCGCCTTGCGCGCGCAACCTCTCCAGCAGCACGTCCCAATCGAAGACTATGGCCTTGAGCTCCCACTCAGCGTGGTCCTTGGTGGTCATGGCGCGTCAGGCAGATAGTATGGCCTGAACGACCGCTTCGGTGTTGGCGAGATCCTCGAACACAGCCGATGGGGAATACCGCGCGAGATCCGTCACCGAGTACCGGCCGGTCGCGACCGCCACCGCGCGTGCTCCTATCTCGCGGCCGCAGTCGATGTCAGCCGGAGTGTCGCCGATGATGACGATTCGGTCTCCGGAGATGTCCAGGCCAAGCACTTCCCGCGCTCGCTGCCTTGCGACGGCGGGAAGGTGCGGCCGGTGCTCGGCATCGGATCCGAATGCGTTCACCCTGAACCGATTGATGTCCAGTCCCACCGCCGCAAGCTTGAGCGCGGCGCCCCTCTCCAGGTTCCCCGTCAGCAGGCCGAGTATGACATCGTCGCGCATCTCCAGCGCCGCCAGTACTTCAATCACTCCCGCGCACAACGTTGGCCGGCGAGTGCCGTCCGCCAACTCCTGCTCCAGCCGCTCGAGGTAGAGCTCGAGCAGAAGCGGAAGCCGCTCGTCGATGTGGGCATCGGCATGGCCAAGCTCGCGCATCAACTCGCGTACTATCTGCCGATCCGTCTTGCCATCGAAGCGGTACTTCGGCTCGCCTGACGAGCCGAAAACCTCCACCAGCGCCGTTTCCATCGCCCGGCGTCCCATCCCATCGCTCCACAGGATGGTGCCATCGATGTCGAACAGTGCGAGTCTCACGAGCGCGTAAGGAGCACGCCGGCGATGATTGCCCCGGTGCCGCCCCACTGGAAGGCGGTAGGCACCTCATTCAACGCCCACCAGGCAACGAGCAGGGCAATTACCGGCTGAAGATTTACATACATGGCCGTTCGCGTAGGACCCAGCACGCGCACGCCGCGCAACCAGAACAGACCCGCTACCGCGAGCGCCCCGAATCCACTGTACGCCAGGGCGAGCCAGAGGCCGGCAGGCATCGCGCCCCAGGATACCGACGACAGCGATGGCGATGCCACGACCAGGAGCGGAATCAAACCACCCAACATGGTGACGGAACCGAGCTGCGCCGCGCCGATGCGGTTCGCATACGGCTTTAGAAGAACTGAAAAAACTGCCCAGCACAGGGCCCCGGCAAGCACCAGCATGTTTCCCAGAAAGGTGGTGGAGCCTGACGACGATGCCGGCGTGCCTGCCGTCACCAGCGCGATGCCGGCCAGCGAAAGGCCGATGCCGCACCATCCACGTACGCTTACCCGTTCGACTCCCAGTATCCGCCCGATCAAAGCGACGAACGCCGGTCCGGCGGCGAGAATGAGCGCCACTGTTCCGGCTCGTGTCCGCGATATGCCTTCGATGAACAGGATCTGATACAGCCCATTGCCGAGAAGGCCGAGCACGAACAGCGCACGCGCATCACGCCACGAGAGGCGCAGACCGCCGCGCGCCCACACCAGCACGCCGAGCGTCAGCACCGCGATGGTCATGCGAATGCCGTTGAATGCCAGCGGCGCCAGCTGTGTCGTGCCGTACTTGACGACGCTGAAGTTCACGCCCCAGATGATGCTCATCCCCAGCAGCATCAGGTCCGTCGAGGAAACGGCGACATGTTTGGGACCGCCTGGTCCGGCCAACGAGCGAACCGGCGTGTCGCTCGGATCCGCGAAGCCGGGCGCGACCGCGCCGTTGCGTGAAACCATCCGGGAAAGCTAGGCCGCGCACGCAATGTTGGGGAGCGCTGGCACGGATGCTTGCGCGACCCTAGCTTGCGGTCATGAATGTCACCTTCGCCCTATTCGCCGACGCGGCGAACCTCTCCCAGGAAGGGAAGCTGAACATCCTCGGCGTATTCGACGCCGTGCAGGTTGCCACGCTCCCCACGGTACACCCGCGGGCTCATCTGGTCGTGCACTTGAAGGGGTCACCGCATGACGCAGGAGCGCACTCGGTCACGCTGCGCTGGCTCAATCCCGAATCGCAGGAAATGTGGTCCACGGTTGGCGAGCTGAACGTGGGACCGCCGCCCCCCGGAGTCACGGAGATGGACATGCCGCTCATCGCGGCCCTCGACCTGCCGATAGACCGCGCCGGCACATACACCATGGCCATTGCGGTCGATGATCAGGCGGTTGTGCAGGTTCCACTGCACGTTCGCAGTGGGGTCGCCACCATGCGCCCCGCGGGGCTGGTCAGCTAGCCGCGGTGGCTCAAGATGCGCCGGGCGCCGGTAATGCGCCCGCGCAGTGTGGTGACATATGGATCTTCGGTCGTCGTCAGGCGATCCACCGCCCATCCGCCACGCCCGATTGCGCTGTGCACTATTCGCGCATCACCGAGCGCTATGGCGACGTGCGTGACACGCCGGTCGTCGCGGTTCGAGAAAAAGAGCAGGTCGCCGGGCGACAGCCGTTCGGGTGCGTCGGGACCTGGCTCGCCCACCGTCGCCTGCTGCGATGCATCTCGCGGCAGCGAGAATCCGTGCAGTTCGAACACGGATTGCACCATCCCGGAACAGTCGGTGCCCCATGGAGTCACACCACCCCACTGGTACGGGGCGCCTTCGAACCTGGTGAGCGCGGTCCGCGCGGCGGCGGCAGTGTCGTGCGGGAATCGCGCGCGGGCGGCATTCATCTCGATCACGTCGCCCGACTCCACCGTCTCGTCGTCAGCCAGCAGTGCTCCGAGCGGCAGCGACCGGCGGCGCCCCTCACCGGTCACCGCCAGGCACCCTAACGATATGCGGCCGCCGGCGAAGCGGCGCGCGATCTCACGGGAGACCATGGCGCGCACGTATCCGGCGTGCACCCAGCCTTCGTAATTGTCCGCACCGCGCACGCGAAACCATGGCGTGTTGACCTCGAGCACTTCCAGCGCCGCACCGGCCAGCCGCTGCGACACCTGCTCCGCCCCGGCTCGGGGTTCCGCGAGCAGCGGGGCTATCGGGCTGGTCACGATCAGTCCAGCGCTCGTCACGAGATGGTCCCGTCAGCCGCGCCGCCAACCCCATCGCGCCCGCGAGCCAGTAGCACCGCACGCTCAACGGCCTCTTCCAGCACCGCGACGGCCAGCGTCTCAACGGCAAGCGCGGGTGCAGTCGAGCCACTGTGCGGACACAGAGCCACGATCACGTCGCCGTCGAAGCTCGTGGCAACGGGAGAAATGCGGCGCCCGAAAGCGATCGACGCCACTCGCGCCAGTTGCGTCACCTCCACTCGGGAGAGCGCCACCGAGGTGATGACGACCGCCAGCGTCGTGTTGGCAGCCACCAGCGCGCTGAAATCGGCTGACGATCCCGCGCGGAGCCGCGTCCGCTGGTCGAGCCAGCTGCCATCCGCATCGCGCGCGCCAGCTATGATACGGCCGCTGGCGTCACGGACATCGCCTAACGCATTGACCGCAGCTACGGCGCCCACCTTCACGCCATTCGCCTCGAGCACCGCGCATCCGATGCCGCTCTTCATCGCCTGCCCGATACCGAGTCCCTTGCCGACGGTGGCGCCCGTCCCGGCGCCCACGCTCCCCTCGGCGGCACGCGGGGTCGCCGACTCGCACGCGTCGTATGCCATCGCGGGTGTCGGACGCGATTCCGGACTGCCGAAGGGGAACAGGTCGAACAGGCATGCCGCCGGCACGATCGGCACCACCGCCCCTGCGCCCACGGGAAAGCCGCGTCCCCGCTCCTCCATCCAGCGCATTACGCCCGCCGCCGCATCCAGTCCGTAGGCCGATCCCCCGGTCAGGAGAACCGCGTCAACGCGGTCGGTGAGGTGCTCCGGTGCCAGCGTGTGCAGTTCTCGCGTGCCGCTCGCGCGACCGAGCACCGCCGCACCTCCACGGAAGGCGGTGTGCGCTCCTCGCACCACCGTACAGCCGGTGCCGCCCTCCTGATCCGTCGCGTGTCCGACTACGACACCCAGACCGCCGAAATCGGCCGTCACCTGGAGGGTGGCGTCTTCGTCGCGGGCGGCGTTTTGGCGGCGCACGTGGTGCATAACGCCACTCCCTGCATCGAGCATCGCAGACAGATGAAGGTGCCGCACCCATCGCACGGATATCCTTCGGACGCGCGTTCGGAATTTCCGCATGCGCGGCAGATCATCGCGTCCCGCTCCGGCGTCTCGCTCATGATCGTCTTGCCTCCGAATAGAGCCGCTCCGCAATCGCATCGGCCGGCTCCGACGGGCGGACGACCGGCGTTCCACCCTGCCGAAGCACCGACTGCGGAGGTTCCGCGTCCGACATGATTACCGCCCGTGAAGCAAGTCGCCGATCGCGCTCGGCAAGGGTCGCAAACAGCGCCTCTCCACGCCGGTCGGCTGAGCGGAGATCGACGAGCACCGCATCATACCTCGTAGCGCCGATTCGCGCGAGCGCATCGCTCGCGTCCGCAACACTCGTCACGCGATGGCCCGCCGTACCGAGGTATGCAGCGAGCGCTTCCCGTTCAGTGGACGCCGCCCCCAGCAGCAGGAAATGCATCGTGGCAACTTCGCCGCCGAACGCCGCGGCTGCCTCGTTAGGCACGGTCAACGGAAGCTCGACGGCGAATACCGCGCCCCCACCCGTTCCGCCGACCAGGCGCACCTGGCCGCCGTGTTCGCGCACGATTCCATCGGAGATCGAGAGACCGAGTCCCGTTCCCTCGCCGACGTTCTTGGTGCTGAAGAACGGGTTGAAGATCCGGTCGACGAGCTGCTCGGGAACGCCCGGCCCGTTGTCGGCAACGGTCACTACCAGCGCGTCGCCGGTTTGCCTGGAGGTGATCGTCAGCCGCTTCTCTCCCGGCTGATTGTACAGCGCATGCTCGGCATTGTTGATGAGGTTGAGGAATACCTGCTGCAGTTGCGAACCATCCGCAGGGATGCGCGGCAGCGCCGGATCGAGATCGGTGTGAAGGTCGATCTGGTGCGTGCGCAGCGCATAACGGCGAAGCTCGATTGCGTCGAGCACGACCTGATTCAGATCGGTTTCGGTTCGCTCCGGCGGCCGCTGCCGGGCGAACAGCAGCAGGTTCGAGATGATCTTCGCCGCGCGCTTCGCCTCCTTGTGCATCGTCACTACCGCATCGCGCACGGCGAGATCCGAGTGCGGCGTCGCCATCAGCAACTGCGAGAACGCGAGAATTCCCGCCAGCGGATTGTTCAGCTCGTGCGCCACCCCACTCACCAGCTGCCCGACCGCCGCCAGCTTCTCGCGCTGCACCAGCTGTTCCGTCAGCCGCCGCTCGTCCGTTACATCCCTGACGATTCCGAGCGCACTGACCACCACACCTTCGTCGGCGAGCGGAGTGAGGGTGAGCGAACCGATGCGCAACTGGCCGGCTCCGTCTCGAAAGCGGACTTCCGCGCGCTGGCGCTCGCCGCGCATCGCCGTCGCGTGTGCCTGACGCATCGCCGGACGGTCGGCCGGTTCGATGGCCTCGATGAACTGCATCTCCATCAGCCGCTCGCGGGGAATCCCCAGTCCGTTCTCGAGCGCTTCGTTCACGCTGGTGAAGCGGCCAAGTGCGTCGACCGTGAAGATGGCGTCCCACGCGGACTCGACGAGCCTCTGGAAGCGGGTGTGCGCCCGCCGCAACTCGGCGTCCCGATGTCGCTCCTCGGTTATGTCGCGAGCGATTCCGAGCACGCCGACTACCTCCCCACCCCTGTGGATAGGCGTGTTGGTGACGGAAGCCAGCCGCCGCTGCCCATCAGCGCGATAGAAGTGACACTCGTAGCGGCAGGGTATGCCGGCGCGCGCAGCTCGAAAGTTGTCGCGAACCACCTCCAGTTCATCAGGGTCGATCAGCGCCGTCATGCTGCGGCCGAGCAGCGCGTCGAGTGTGTAGCCGGACATCTCGCACGTCGAGGGATTGGCCGATGTCAGGTGCGCCTTTCCATCCAACGTGTAGATCGCGTCGCTCGCCGACTCGAACAGATTTCGGTAGCGCCCTTCGGATTGCACCACGGCTGCCCGTGCACGCCGCTCTTCCGTCACGTCACGCAGTGAAGCCACGACTCCAATCACGGCGCCCGAGTCGTTCCGCAGCGGTGCCGAGCTGACCGACACCAGCCGCCGCTCACCGTCGGCCCGCACGATCTCTGTGTCGTACCACTGAGGATCCCCCTTGAATCCCAGCCACTCGCGGCGGGCGACCTCGTCCAGCTGCTCGGGCGTCGTGAGCGTCGCGACCGGGGCACCGATCAACCGGTCGATCTCCGCCCCGAACAACGCTCCGGCCGCCCGATTCGCGAACGCGATGCGGCGGCGCGGATCAGTGATGACGATCGCATCGGTCGTCGTCTCGATGATCGGTCCGTACAACGCGGCCAGCGAGTCGTAGTGCACCGCCGCCGCTCCTACCGGCGTGGTCAGCCCGTTCGCCATGTTGTTGGACTCGTTAGAGTCGCCAGAATGCACGGAATCTTTCCTATCGAGGCGTGGTCTCACGCTCGCCTGCACGAGGACGGAGCAGGCGCGCCGCCCTCGGCGCAACGCGTACGTCAATTGGAGTCTGTCCCCGCATCTCCCCGTCGGACTGCACCGCCTGGGGTGGATCGCACTCGATGCGGAACACGCGACCCGGACGATACCACATGCCCGGATGCGGCGCGAAATTCTTGCGCATCAGCCTCCAGGCAATGGCGCACGAATCGGCGAACGTGCCCGGAGAGAAGACGCACAAGTCCAGCATTCCGTCATCCGCCACGATTCCCGGGCCAAGCCGCATCAGATCGTTCAGAACCGAGCCGAAGTTGGCGAGCATCACCGAGGTGGCCTCGCGCTCGACCGTCACGCCGTCGACGGTGACACGAACGCGGAAGGTCTGCCTCCGGACGATGGCGC
The DNA here is from genome assembly GCA_964584905.1 of uncultured Gemmatimonadaceae bacterium. Lineage (GTDB taxonomy): Bacteria > Gemmatimonadota > Gemmatimonadetes > Gemmatimonadales > Gemmatimonadaceae > JALZIF01. Next base: position 11,991 of record CAZPCC010000025.1, read on the forward strand.
GCGAGGCCCCAATTACGTAGGCGCCGATGCCGAACCTGCGTTTCAGCCCTTGTGACGCCGCCTCGATCATGCGCACATCCAGCCCGATGCCCAATGTGAACGCGAATGGCTGCCCTCCGTCGATGATCCCGAGGTCGACCAGGGCGATCTCGCCATCCACCAGCGCACGCACGGCTCTCCGGAGATCGAGAGGCGTGCCCATCGACCGAGCGACCAGATTGCCCGTCCCTCCGGGAAGCACGCCGAGCGGGGTCCCGGTACCGGCCAACGCGGCGATCACCTCGATCGCGGTGCCGTCGCCACCAAGAGTGAAGATTGCTGCAAAATCCGCCGCGCGCGCCCGGGCAACGCGCGCTCCGTCGCCGGCCTCTCGCGTGAGGTGCACCACGACATCGGCACCCACCTCGCGGAACGCGCGCTCGGCCCGCTCGGCGAGCTGCGCACCGCGACGCGAGCCCGGATTGGCGATGAGGAGCACCGGACTCCTCAGAAGCTCCACTCCCTGAAGAGGTCGAAGCCAAATTGCCGGGGAGTGTTGATGTCGGCCACCCCGCGGTCGCAGAGCAGCGAAATGGTCGCCGGCTCGGTTCCGAACTGCAGACTGAATCCCTTATCGAGGCGCTGTTCCACGGTTACGCCTAACGCTTCGGTGAACCGCTCGTTGATAGCGCACAGCCCCGCGTTGGCGGTGACGAACGTCCGCTCACCGAGCTGCTTGCCGACTCCCAGCCGCAGTCCGGAAAGAAAGTTCCGGTCAGTGAGGCCCTGCTGGCCGAGCGCCGGCGTCTGGATCTGGAAGAGGTCGAAGAAACCCAGCTCCTCCACGAGTTCACGCTCGAACAGGGTTCCCACCGTCGGCAGCAGCGCGGCGATGGCCTGGTTGATTGCCGCGCTGTTCTCCTGTCCCAATGCGAACGTCGGCGCGCCGAACACCAGATAGCTCAGGATTTCCGTCGTGCTGATTGCTATGCGCTCATCGCTCGAGAGCGCCAGCCGCGGATCGAGCAGCGTGCCGCCGATGTCGGCGCGAATCCGCACATCTGGGCGGTCCCCCTGACGAACGGTGTACGCGGCCGTGATGTCCAGTGCGGGGTTGATCCCCGGCTCGCCGAAAAAGCGCAGCTCTCCGCGCGTCACGTCGAATCTCCGCTGCACCAGCCCGAGATCGAGCCGGTACTCTCCCCGGTTGGCGGTCACCGTTCCGGCGAGCGCCAGTTGGTCGCCGGTGCGCAGCACATCCACCGTGCCCCCCAGCTTGATGTTTGCCGCGGCAGAGCGCAGCCAGACCTCGTCGCCAATCGAAATCGATACGTTGTCCAGCGTCAGGTTCTCCACGAGCTGGTCGAGCACGCCGCGGGCGCGGAGCACCCCGCGGCTTTCGAGCTCGGCGACGTCCACCACATCCCTGAAGTCGGGATCATCCAGCTCCACCAGTTCCTTGGTCGGCTGATCCTGCAGGAACAGTGTTCCCCTTTCGATCGTCAGGTTTCCCGCCAATCGCGCACTGGTGAATCGATCGGTCAGGCGAAGATCGCCGCTCACATCGAGGTCGGCTGTGCGCCGCTGACGCATCGCCTGAAAGTTGTCGGCGAGCAGGCGGAGATCGAATCGAAGTCCTTCTAGATCGGTCAGCGACTCGCGGTCGAGCCGTATGCGGCCCGTGAGCGAGGCATACCCGTTTCGCTCGCCGCTGCGCGCACTGAGCGACACGATGCTCACCGAATCGCGCGTCATCGCTATGTCGGCACCGACTTCGCGAAGCGTTATTCCGAGTGCGGGCAGCCCCATCGTGCCGTCTGCGACGCGCATTGCGCCATCGAAGGTCGGTCTCTCCCAGGTGCCGCCCACCGTGACTTCGGTCGTCATCGTCCCGCGCACATCCGAGAACAGCGTGGGCGCCATTGCCTGAAGAATGGCCAGATCCACTTCCTCGGCCTCGATACGCGCGTTGAGGGGGGCGCTGAGCAGCCGCCGCTCTACAGGAACGAGCGCGAGGTCGAGTGGGAGTGATGCCGTGACGAAAAGAACCGGGACACCGCGACGCAGCAGGTTGAGCCGGCCGCTGGCACTTCGGTTCTCGTATACTCCTTCGAGATTGGCGTGCGGCAGCGCGAGGGTAGTGCCGATTCGTACACTGTCGGCCCTGGCGCGCACGGCATACACCGGATTCGCCCGCGTACCCGAAGCATCAAGGGTCATCGTCAGCCAGCCGGAATACGGCGCAGATGACTGCATTACGGTCGCGACATCGGCGAGCGGCAGCGAATCGAGATCCACCCCGAAGTGGATTGGGCCGTCGCGCGGGATGACTCCGGCCAGCGTGAACGATCCCTCCCCGTTCTTCCGGAACAACAGCGAATCAAAGGCAATGCCCGTCGAATCGATCCGGATCAGCGCCGGCCGGACAAGCGCCCACACGCGCTCGTCGATCACGACTGCCAGCGAGTCCAGCGTCAGCGCGGTCGTATCGCCTGACACCCGCGCGTCCATCGTCGCCCCGAGCCGCGGCCCTGTCTCGCTTTCGGCGGACAGCGTGAATCGCGTCGATCCGTCGTCACGAATAGCAGCCGTGATATCGCCTTCCGCAAGGCGAATTCCGGCTAGCTGGAGCTGGTCGAGCTGCAGCGTCGCCTGCCCCCGCATTGCGCTCGTGACCCCGAACAGGTCGAAACCTCCCTGAACACGCTCGACGCGCTCCTCGCCGACCACCAGGTTCACACCGCTCATTTCTCCGGTGGCGCGCAGATCTCCGACCGAGCCCGCGAGCGTGGCATCCACCCGCATGAAGCCCGTCAGCGCCGTCGCCATGGAGTCGAGCGGCTCTCCCGGCCGGAGGTACGGGCGAAGACCGCCCAGGGAGTCAGCGACAATCGTCAGGCGCAGAGTATCCGAGGCCGACGCATGGAGTCCCAGCCCTCCCCGCGCAGTCACCAGCGCGGCGGTGGTTTCCAGGCGAAGCGAGTCGACCAGCAGCCGGCCATCTGCGAACCGCAGCAGGGCACCGGACGGAAACACGAGAACCGAATCAACGACCGAGCGGCCAAGCGCGGCGGTCAGCGTGCCGCGCATGTTGGCAAGTGAATCGAAGCGCAACGCCGAGACGAACCGGCCGTTGAGCAGCGTGGATGGAAGGGATGGCAGCTCGAACAACGGACCCAGATCGACATCGCGCGCGCGAATGATGCCAAAAGCCGCGAACCCGCCTATCGAGTCCGCGTCTACCCAGCCGCTATATCCAACCTCTCCTCCCTCCCCGCTCAGCGTCGTCTCGACCGAGAGACTGTCGAGCATGCCCGACACCCGCAGCGGTCCCTCGAACGGGCCTCGAAAGGGGATGATGGGATAAGAGCGCGCGAGCATGGTCATCGACGCCGGCAGCAGCTCGAGCGATGCATCGTACACCAGCTGATCGCCATACGTTATGCGCCCGCTGCCGGTGACCCGGGTCGGCGTGCCGGGTCCGTCGATGTGCACCAGATCCGCGTCGCGAAAACGAACATCGAGCCACGATGAGTCAAGCGTGGCGCGACCGGCGATGGTGCCGCCGAGCCGCGCGAAATTCGGGTACAGGTAGCGGATCGTTCGCAGGTCGAGCGTCTCGACATCCACGTCGAGGCCGCGAAACTTGGCCCGCGATGGCAAGAGGATGTCGAGCGCGCCATTGACGCGAGCTCGTGTGACCGCGCCAGGCACGTGAGCATCACGAAATTCCAGCTGCGCATCGTTCACCGCGAACCGCGTCACGGGCCCGCCGCGCGCCCGCACGGTGCCGGTAATCTGCCCCGCCCATGGCACGGGCAGCGGTTCCCCGCTCAGTTGCTCGATCAGGCGGAAATCCATCGGATCGGCGCGAAGATCCACGTCCTTTACTATCAGCACCGGGGCGCCGACGCCGAAAGTCATGTCTCCGGTCAGGTGCGACTCCGTCGATCGCACATCCATGTCGGAGATCGCATAGTCCAGCACGCTCGGATTGGTCGAATCGTTCCGAATGCGCAGCACCATGCTGCCCCCACCGGTGCCCGGCAGCGTGGGATAAACCCAGTTGATGTCGGAAAGCGATACTGAATCACCACGCACGGCGATGTCGTATCGCATCGGCCCCTTGCCCCAGTGCACGCGGCCGACCGCGCTTCCGGTGGAACGCGGCAGATCCCAGTGCGGAAGACGCATCCAGATCGTATCGCCGAGCCAGCGCACGCCTCCGCTTACGTTGCGGAACGAGAATGGCGGATCGGGCTCGTCGAAGTCGAGGCGACCCACCTCGAAGTGGCGCCCCGCGCTGTCCGGATCAGCGAGCCTCACGCGTCCCAGCAGAGCTTCGTGCACCAACCATCGATACGTGCGGGTAATCCCCTCCGACGACTCACGAATCTCGGCGCCGCAGGGACGGGCGAGGAACTCGCGCTCATCCCATGTGCCGGCTTTGCAGCCCCAGCTTTCGACAGCCTCGCGAACCGCGCTGTCGCGCCGCGCCCCACGCAACGAATCAGGTGGCGACCACATCTGGGTAAGGGCCACGCGGGAATCGACAAGCTCGACGCTGTCCAGAACGATGAAGTCGCCGATTCGCCTATCGAGACTTGGCGGCTTTGGCGGGCCACTTGGAAAAACGCGGCGGTAGTTCCAGGTCCCGTCCGCGTGACGGCGGAAATTCACCACGGCTCGGTCGACCCGCAGGTGTGAAATCCTCAGCCTCCGGTCGATCAAGTCCCTGATGTCGTAGGTGACCGTAATGGGTCCCGTGCTCACGAACAGCGAATCCTCGGCGTCGCGAATCGCCAGCGAGTCGAACATCAGGCCGGTGAGCAACGAGCCGTGAAGCGTGCCAAGCGTGACGCTGCCGCGGTCCTCCACACTGCGCGACAGCTGGTTGGATACCACGCGGCGAATCTGCTCGCGGCCGAACGCAGTCTGGGTGATGCCAAGGGCGATGCCGGCGAAGACCATCGTCAGGATGACGATCGTCGCTCCGGTGAGGAGCACCACCGTCCTCCGTCGCGGCATCCCCATTTAGAAAGCTTGCCCAATGCTGAAGTGGAACACGAGCCGAGAGAAAAACGTCCGGTTTGATGGCGGCGCGAACGTCGACGGACACTCGCCGCCTACCCCTGAGGGGAGCGTATTGCCGGGACTCGCGCAACGCAGCAATCGCGGCGCGCGGCTCTCGTCGTTACCCTCTCCATCGCCGACTTCGATCGGATCTATCAGGTATGCCGGTCCCGCGCTGCGCGGATATCCGTTGTAAGCCACATCCATCCTCAGAGGCCCGACCGGCGAAGCAACGCGGAGTCCGATGCCCGGCGTCCATTTGAGATCACCCAGATCGAAATTCTCCGAACCGCGATTGTAGACATACCCCGCATCGAGAAATCCGACCCAGTCGAAGATTCCCGGAAGGAACGGACTCCTCACCCGGAGCTCCGTATTGGCGACCAGTAGTGCATTCCCGCCCGTAGGGGAGGCGCGTCCGATGGCCGCCGCCGGCCCGGCGTGGAACAGCGTGTCGCCTGAAGGCGTGTATACAGTATCGGCTCCATTCACCAGATATACGACAGGTCCGAGTTCGTTCTGGTTGTACCCGCGAACGGAAGTAGGCCCGCCAGCGTACAGGCGCTCCTGCGGCGGCACGAAATCCTCCGCACCGCGCAGGGAGCTTACCGAAAATACGACCGCCCCCTGAGTCCTGAGCGCCAGCACCGCTCCCTGGACGAGCGGCAGGTAGAACGAGGCCGAGCCGGCCGCGCGGTTGAATTCGAGCGACGGATCCGATCCGATTGCCGCTGAAGCATGGCGCAGCTCGAGGCGCACCTGATCGCCTCTGGTCGGCTCGAGCGAGTTGTCGGTGCGGTCGCGTGTCGCCGTCGCGCTCAGCACCGCCAGGCGGGAACGGCGCGTCAGCTGCGCGATGTCTCCCAGGTCGCAGACGTTGAACACGGAACAGAACACAGCCTGCTCCGCCCGCGTGCGCCCGAACTCGAATTGATAGGCGAGGGTAAGTGGCAGGCGGGGGCGCTGCTCACGCGTAACGGAGATTATGGATCCGAACGGCGTGGTGCGTTCGTATGCCTGGAACTCGGATCGGCGCTCGCTGTAAAGCGTGAGCGACGGAACGTTGCGTGTCCCGAACAGAGTCGGCTGCCGCAGTGTCGCACCGGCATAATAGTTGAGCGTGTCGCTGAACTGGTCTTCCTTGCTCTGCCCGGTGCATAGCGACGGCGCGAAATCCAGCGGCTCACCGCGCGCGATCTTCGTCAGGCGCGCGTCAAGCTCGATCCGCCGCGCGCCGCCAAGAAAATCCCGGTTGATCAATCGGGCCTGCGTGCGGAAGCAATCGAGCGTCGCCCAGCCGACGCCAGCACGAACCGAAGTCATTTCGCGCTCGCTGAGACGCACCGCCACCGCAAGCAGCGAGTCGCCAGCCGGTTGCAGGGAATCGGGGCGCAGGCGGATTTCGACGTGGCGATAGGCATCCAGCAGGTAGAGATCGCGTTGCGAACGAAACAGATCGCGCTCGCGATAGATGTCGCCGACTTCGAATGAGAGGATTGACCGCAGCGTGCCCGTATGGATCGCCACCGGTTCGTCAGGACGCACCGGCGATACCTCGAAGTGGATTTCCGCGATGCGATGCACACGTCCCGGCAGGAACTCACGCTCGACTATGGCTACGTTGCGCGAGTAATCGACAGAATCCTGGCGGAGCAGATGCTGCGCATTGGCGTACCCGCGGTCGTGCAGCCGCCCGATGATCGTATCGACGATCGATTGGAGCTCTACCCGGTCGTAGACCCGGCCCTCCATCCTGCGCATGCGCTGTGCGAGCTGTGCACCGCCAGGAAGGGAGTCGAGTCCCGACACCGAGAGCGACGCGATGACTACGGGCGGGCCCTCGACGATGGCCAGATGCACCGCGACGATGTCATCCCCCAACTGCGATATGGCGGTGTCGACCTGCGTCTGATAATAGCCGCGCTGCCGGTAGAAGTATCGCAGCCGCAGCACGTCGCGCTGAAGCTCGAGCGGATCCAGACACCGGCGCGCACCAAGGAACGACAGGCCGATCCGGCTCCACCAGCTCGAGGCGGTCGTGGCGATCGCGCTCGCCAGGCGCTCATCGTCGAACGCGGCGTTCCCCTCGAATACGATCCGCCGTACCTCACGATCACCGGGATCGCAGATCAGGTCCTGCGCTGAGGCGCGAGTGGACAACCCTACGAGAACCAATGCGAGGAGCAGCCCGAACCCGAGCGGGCGAGCCGACATTACCGCGCGACCCGCTCCCGGAGCGGCCGGTGGTGTACCTCGTCGCGCCGCCCCAGCGTGGCAATGCGGTCGTCAGGCCGTAGCGGCACGCGCTGCAACAACAGGCGCGCGATGTAGAACGCCGCGGCGCCGACCGCAACACCGGCTCCAACGGCCGGTAACTGTTCGGCCAGCGTCAGGCGACGGCGGAAGAAATACGTCACGAGGGTCGAGGGTCGGGGGGGGGGGGGGGGGGGGGGGGGGGGGGGGGGGGGGG
>CAZPCC010000026.1:0-21152 GCA_964584905.1 uncultured Gemmatimonadaceae bacterium
CCGAGATTCCGTTTCCCATTCCGATTCCCGATTCCCGATGTCCGATTCTCCATTCCCGCGTCGCGCGTCGCGCGTCCCCCGTCCCTCAGTCGATCCTGGCCACCAACTCCGCTTCCGTCACCTGAACGGGGCGGGCGACGAATACGCGCAGCCGACGGGCCGATCGGTAAAGTTCAGCTGACAGCATGGGGAGGTTGATCGCTGCCGCCCATCCTTCCGTCGTCAGGCGCCTGACGGTGCCATCGCGGGTGCGCACCGGAATGTCCAGTCCCAGCATCTGGGGCTTGGCCGGAAAATCGACGAGAAGTTCGCCGCGGCCAAGCCCGAGCTCCGCCGCCATCGCATCCTCCAGCTTGGCGACACGGGAGTGATCGCTGGCTATCCAGTCGCCCCACGCTTCGTCGAGCTCGGCCGCCGGAACATCGAGCACACGCTTGTGCAGCCGTCGCTCGCGAAGTGCGACAAGCAGCGGGGACTCCGGTGACGACTCCAGGCGGTGAAGAACGCCCTCGTCGGTGAGGTTGACCAGTTCGGCGGCAGCGAGGCCGCCCGATTGCAAGGCATCGGCGACGAGGCGCTTGTACATCGCCGTCGCGCTGCGGACGGCGTGGTGCCAGTAGACGTTTCTGTACATCTGATACTTGGCGAACAGAAGCGATTCCAGGGCCGCCAACCCCTTTTCCGCCACCCCGATCACCGTACGCTCGGTCTCGGGATCGGTGACGAGCACGAGCGCGTGAAGCAGCCGATCGACGTCCACTTCGCCGTAAGGCACGCCGCACATCATTGCGTCGCGCTTGAGATACTCGATTTTGTCCAGGTCCAGAGATCCGGAGATGAGTCCCTGCAGCGGACTGTCGCTCGCCCCGCACATCAGCGCATGCACTTCGTCAGGCACCGTCGGACCGAACCGTGACCTGAGCGTGTCGGCCACCGGCCCTTCCCGCACCAACGGCAGGGCGGCCTGCTCGTGGCCCAGCGCGCCGATCTCCTCCAGTGCATGGGAGAACGGATAGTGGCCGATGTCGTGCAGTAATGCGGCCGCCTGTAACACGTCGCAGGTGTGCGCGGAAACCGGTCCGAGCTCCTGGCGCTCTCCGAGCAGAGTGAGCGTGCGCCTGGCGAGATGATACGTGCCCAGCGCGTGCTCGAATCGCGAGTGAGTTGCGCCGGGATAGACCAGAAACGCATGACCGAGCTGGCGTACGTAACGAAGCCGCTGAAAGGCTCGCGTATCGATGAGTTCCGCCGCCCGTGCATCTACGCGGATGTTGTTCCAGAGCGGGTCGCGGATGGTCAGCGACATTGGGCTCACCCCGTTTGGTTAGGCCCTGCTCCGCGCACCGCGTCATCGACATGCTGCTCGAACTGCTCGAAGTTGGAGCGGAACATGTCGGCCAGCTTCTTCGCCTGGGCATCATAGGCGGCCCCGTCGCTCCAGGTGCCGCGCGGTTTGAGCACCTCGTCAGGCACGGATTCGATGTGAGTGGGAATCGACAGGCCGAACACCGGGTCGGTCTCGTAGTTCGCCTTGACCAGCGCTCCGGTGAGCGCGGCCCGCACCATTGCTCGCGTGTGCGAAAGCTTCATCCTCCTGCCCTCGCCGAACGCTCCGCCAGTCCAGCCGGTATTTACCAGCCATACCTGCGAATCATGCTTGCGCAGCTTCTCGCCGAGCATGTCCGCATACTTGGTCGGGGGCCATGCGAGAAACACGGCGCCGAAGCAGGCGGAGAAGGTAGCCTGCGGCTCAGTGACTCCACGCTCCGTGCCCGCCACCTTCGCCGTGTATCCCGAGAGAAAGTAGTACATCGCCTGTTCCGGGGAGAGACGCGCGATAGGCGGCAAAACCCCGAATGCATCGGCGGTCAAAAAAACGATGTTCTTTGGATGGCCGCCCCTCCCACTCGGCACGTTGTTGCGGATGTAGTGGATAGGATACGACGCCCGGGTGTTCTCGGTGATCGACTGATTGGCGAACTCTACTTCCCTGGTACGCGGGTCGAGCACCACGTTCTCCAGGATCGTGCCGAACATCCGCGTTGTGGCGTAGATGTCCGGCTCGCTCTCGGCGGACAGGTTGATCACCTTGGCGTAGCACCCGCCCTCGAAGTTGAAGACCCCTTCATCGGACCAGCCATGCTCGTCGTCGCCGATCAGGCCGCGCTCCGGATCCGCCGACAGGGTCGTCTTGCCGGTGCCTGACAGCCCGAAGTAGAGCGCCGTGTCACCCTGCTCGCCGATATTCGCCGAGCAGTGCATGGAGAGCACTCCTTCCTTCGGCATCTTGTAGTTCATCACCGAGAAAATCGCCTTCTTCAGCTCACCGGCGTAGCGCGTGCCGCCGATCAGGATCATCCGCCTGGCGAAGTTCACGATGATGAACGTTCCGGAGCGGGTGCCATGCCTGTCTGGATCGGCCTGAAATTCCGGCGCATGAATGACGCTGAAGCTCGGGGCGAAGCCTGGCAGATCCGCAAAATCCGGGCGGATGAACATGTTCCGCACGAAATTGGCGTGCCAGGCGTTAGGTGTCACGTAGCGCACGTTCAACCGGTGGGCGGGGTCCGCGCCGGCATACAGGTCCTGCACGAACAGCTCTTCACGGTCGCTCAAGTACTGCTGCACATCGACGAGGAGCCGGTCGAAGCCTTCGGTGGGGAACGGGCGGTTGACCTTTCCCCACCAAATGTCATCGCTAGTCGAAGGGTCCTCGACTACGAACTTGTCGTTTGGCGACCGGCCGGTGTGCGGCGAGGTGACGGCGACGAACGGCCCCATCGCCGCCAGCTCGCCTTCGCCACGCCGTGCAGCGGCCTCCACCAGCTGCGCGGCCACCAAATTCCAGTGAACCGTTCCCGTCGGGCTCAGCCCCTGCTCCGACAGACTGGGCTCGTGCTCGTTCGATGCGCTTGCGCCGCGGGGGCTGGTCTGGGTCGCCATTCGCTGAAAGTATCCTCAAGTAGCGGCGCGCTCGTCCTCGACGACGGGCCGGGATCCGGTCGGTGACGACCGGCCCTGCGCGTCCACGACTGCTACGGCGGCCATGTTTACGATATCCTGGATTGTGGCACCCTGCTCCAGCACGTGAACCGGATGCCGCATGCCGACGAGGATCGGTCCGATCGCCGTCGCTCCCCCCAGGTGATTCAGTAACTTGTACGCAATGTTACCCGCGCTCAAGTTGGGGAAGATCAACACGTTCGCCGCTTCCGTCAGCGTGCTGAACGGATACCGGCCATGAAGGATTGATTCGTCAACAGCCGTATCCGCCTGCATTTCGCCATCCACCATCAGCGCCGGATCGCGCTGACGCAGCAGCTCTGCCGCCCGTGCTGCCTTTTCTGCTTCGGGGTGGCGCACTGAACCGAAATTGGAAAACGATAGAAAGGCGACTTTGGGCGTGATACCGAGCCGCGTAACAAGCCTGGACGCGGCGTACCCCACCTGTGCCAGTTGCTCGGCCGAAGGATCGGTGTTGACCGTCGTATCGCCGCAGAACACCACGTGGCGCTCGAACACGAGCATGTACACGCCGCTCACGAGTCCCGCGCGTGGGTGCGAGCCGATCACTTCCAGCGCCGGACGGATCGTTTCGGGGTAATTCAGATTCACGCCGGATACGAGCGCATCTGCACGCCCCAGCGCAAGCATCACGGAGCCGAAGTAGTTCGCGTTGAACATTTTCTGGCGTGCCTCCGCCAGACTGAGCCCCTTGCGCTGGCGGAGCTCCCAGAAAAAGTGGGCGAACTCCTCGCGATTGTCCGATGTATGAATGTCCTCGATGTCGATGTCATCGAGTGCGACCCCAGCCGCGGATGCCGCCGCTTCGATTGCCCGCCTGCTGCCGAGCAGCACCGGTTCGGCTATACCATCGTCGACGAGCTGGCGCGCCGCGCGGATGATCTTCGGCTCTTCTCCTTCGGGAAAGACGACGCGCTTTGGTTCGTTGCTCGCCCGGGAGATGATTCCGCGCATGACCCCGCGGGCGCGGCCAAGGCGAGCCTCGAGCTGTTCGCGGTGCTCCTTCATGTCGATCGGCGAGCGAGCTACGCCACTGCCGATTGCCGCCCAGGCGACCGCCGGCGCGACCCAGAGCAGCACGCGCGGATCGAACGGGAAGGGAATCAGGTATTCCGGTCCGAACTGCACCTCCTCCAGTCCGTACAGTCGCGTCACGCTCTCTGGCACCTGCTGCCGAGCGAGCTCGGCCAGCGCGCGCGTCGCCGCCATCTTCATTTCCTCGTTGATCTCCGTGGCGCGCACGTCGAGTGCGCCGCGGAAGATGAACGGAAACCCGAGCACGTTGTTCACCTGATTCGGAAAATCGCTTCGCCCGGTAGCGACGATGGCATCGGGCCGCGCCGCGCGTACCTCGTCAGGCATGATCTCAGGAACCGGGTTGGCCAGCGCGAAGATGATCGGCCGGTCAGCCATCTTTCCGATCATTTCGCCGGTGATCGCCCCGGCCACCGACAGCCCAACGAAGACGTCGGCGCCTTCGAGCGCCTCGGCAATCGTCCGTGCCTTCGTGTCGCTCGCATAGCGGGCCTTGTACGGATCCATGTCGCCAGCGCGGTTGCTGCGGATCACGCCGGCTCGGTCGCACAGAACGATGTTCTCGCGCATGACGCCGAGCTGCACGTAATGGTTGGCGGTCGCGATCGCCGCTGCCCCGGCGCCGGAAAAGACCACGCGTACATCGGCGATGGCCTTGCCGACGATCTCGAGCGCGTTGAGCAGCGCCGCGCCGGAGATGATCGCCGTGCCATGCTGATCATCGTGGAAGACGGGAATGCGCATCGTCTTGCGCAGGGTCTCCTCGATCCTGAAGCAGTCGGGGGCGCGTATGTCTTCGAGGTTGATGCCGCCGACGGTGGGCTCGAGCAGCTGGCAGAACCTGATTACGTCGTCAGGGTCTTCCGAACCGACCTCGAGGTCGAAGACATCGATGTCGGCAAAGGTCTTGAACAGATTGCCCTTGCCCTCCATCACCGGCTTGCCGGCCAGCGCGCCGATGTTGCCCAGGCCGAGCACCGCCGTGCCGTTGGTCACCACAGCGATGAGGTTGCCTCTCGCTGTGTAACGGTACACATCGTCGGGGTTGTCCTTGATTGCCAGGCACGGTTCGGCCACACCGGGCGAATACGCAAGCGAGAGGTCGCGCTGGTTCGCGAGCGGTTTGGTCGGAACAACGGCAATCTTTCCGGGGCGTCCCTGCTCGTGGTAGAGGAGCGCCTCTTCGCGTCGTCTTGTCATGGGTCCGCGAAATGTAACGGCGACCGGCTATGGCCGGAGCGTCGCCGGTTGGTGAAGTACGTAGCGCAGTGTCTGCGCGTCGGCAGCCGAGGGCTGGTCAACGGTGGGTCCGCCGAACATCAGGTCGGCCATTGAGCTGCTGTGGCGTCCAATGCCGATCACGTGTCCGAACTCGTGCGTGACAATGCGTTGAAAGACCACAGCGTTAGGAATGCGCGTCGGGCTGGCGCTGATCTGTACATCGAACTTGACGCGGCTCGTGCCGCCGCCGATCAGCGGAATGGGGTCCAGCGAGGTTGCGGATGCGTTCGGGCAGGCAGACGTAATCCCGGCCGCGCCGGTCGCCGGTGGTGCGCAGCTGGTAACGCTCACAACCGAGTCGGTATCGAAGTGAAACACGACATCCGCCTGATCGGCAGAAGATACAAGCCGCACGTCGAACTCCCGGTAACGGAGCACATCTCCCCATGCTTCGTTCGCCTGCAGCACGGCGCCTGGCAGATCGAATCCGGCCGGTGCCCCGGCGGTGTGCGCGTAGACGGAGATAGTGTGTCCCAGCGGCCAGTGATAAATAGCGTTCTGCCCGCCTAGCGGAAGCGTCGGATCATATCCCGGGCCTTCGGCGGCGATGATCGGGGCATCGCAACCGGCGACCGCCATCAGCGCCAGCAGCGCCACTCCGGACCTAACGCCCATGTCGCAACCCCACCAGAACGCGCATCACGGTGCCGCTCTCGCGAATCGGATCGCCGGCTGTAGCGCCGCCGAGCCGAAAGGCTTGCGCCGCACCGGTCAGGAAGATCGGTTGCGCGCTCGCGATTCGCACCGACGCTCCAATCTCGCCGTTCAGCAGCGCTCCCCGATCGACCGTGAACGGTGACACGTCGTCAGGTCCGCCTGCCCACAGCGCGCCCACTCCTGCGCTGATCGAAGTGCAGCCACGGGCTCCCCCGCCGGCGCATCCCGATAACTCACGCTCGAGGGCCGCTCGTACATCCACGATCCAGCCGCTGCCTGCCGATTGACTGCCCCCCTCGTAATCGATATTCACCCCCGCCCGGCTCAGGCGGGCGCCAAGCAGCGCGTTCGTCCCCTCCGACAGGGTCCAGGCCATTCCCGCGCCGATCGCCGGCGCCAGAGCGTAGCTCACGCTCGTGCCGTTCGCATCCTCCACGAGTGCGGATGTGTAGGCAATACCGGCCTCGAGCCGCGGCCGGCCATCGGACTGCGCCGCGACCGGCGAGTTGAGAATGACAACAAGAGCAATCAGCGACGTTGTGCGAGGCGTATCAACCATGCGACGAGTGCGAGAACGCCCGAAACGAGGATGATGGTCGGGCCGGTAGGAAGGTCGAAAGGAACCGAGAGGGAAAATCCCACTGCCGCCGCCACTAGTCCAGCCCCCACCGCGACAGCAAACATGCCACCCATCGATCTGGAGACGAGAAGTCCGGTGACCGCCGGCAGCACGAGGAAGTTGAATACCAGCAGCACACCGGCAAACTGCATCGCGACGGCGATCACCAGCCCCAGCGTGAAATAGAGCAGCAGATTCCAGAACATTACCCGGTATCCGAGTGTCCGCGCCGTTTCCTGATCGAACGAGACGAACAGGAATTCCTTGTAGAACGCCACGTGGACGAGCAGCACCGGAACGCTCACGGCCAGCAGCACCATCGTGTCGGTTCGCGTGATTCCCAGGATGTTGCCGGAAAGGAAGATGTCATGCGCTTCGCCGCTCGTTGCCTTTGCGATGAGCAGAATGCCTATCGCCGCGGCGAGCGCGTACGCCATGCCGATGCTGGCATCGGGCGGAAGCCGCCTCTGCGTGCCGCCGGCGAACAGCATTGCCGCCATCAGCGTGACGACGAGCGAGAGCGCGACTGGATGGCGTGTCAGGCCGAACGCCTCTATGCCGAAGCCCGCGAGAAACAGCGCCAGCGCGATGCCCGCCGAGGAGATTTGCGCCAGCGCCGCGCCGACGAATACGATCCGCCTCAGCACCACGTACACGCCTAGCACGGAGCAGGCGAGCCCGATGACCAGGGCGCCGTAGAGGGCCTCCCGGAAGAGCAGGATGATGTCAATCATGCGTCTGCACCCGGCCAGGCAGCCGGCGGGCGAGCACCAGCCGGTGTCCGCTCACCGAGACCACTTCCACCGGAATGCCGTACAGGTCGGTGAGCCCCTGCTCGCCCAGGATCTCGTCGATCGGGCCGATGCGGAAGCGGCCCTCCGTTACCAGCGCTATTCGCTCGACGTAGTTGGCGACCTCGTTGAGCGCGTGGCTCACCATGAGGACGGTGAGCCGGTCACGCTCGTGAAGCTCACGCACCAGGCCGAGAATCTGCGTGCTCGAGACGAGGTCCATGCCACTGGTGGGCTCATCGAGCACCAGCACGTTCGGCTGGCCGACCAGCGCTCTCGCGATCAGGGTGCGCTGCTTCTGCCCGCCTGACAATGCGCCTAGCGGACGATTGGCAAGATCGGCGATCCCGACGTGCTCGAGCGCCCTTACCGCCAGCTTGCGGTCCTCGCGAGTGGGCCGACGGCCGATGCCTACGCGATCGTACCGCCCCATGAGCACGACATCGAGCACCTTTAGCGGAAAACCGTAGTCCACCTGATCGCGCTGCGGCACGTATCCGAACCGCAGCCCCTCCGCTCTCACCACCGTTCCGCTCAGTGGTGCGAGCGTACCAAGGATCGCCCGCAGGATCGTTGTCTTGCCCGAGCCATTTGGCCCGACCATCCCGAGAAAGTCACCCTCGGGAATGGAGAAGGAGATGTCGGAAAGCACCGGGCGCCGCCCGTAGCCAAGCGACACCCGGTCGAATGTTACCAGTGAGTTCACGAAATCGCGCTCGCCAGCTGACGGATGTTGTGACGCATCATCTCGAGGTATGAGTCGATTCCCCTGATGCCGCCCACTGAAGGCGGCAACACCAGCACCTTCGCACCCGACAGACTGGCGATGCGATCAGCCACCTTGCGGTCGTAGAACGGCTCCATGATGATCACTTTGGCACCGGTACGCCTGATCGTCTGAATGAGACCGGCCAGATGCTGCGCCGATGGCGGAACGCCTGGCTTCGGCTCGACGAATCCCACGATGTTCATGCCGGTGTACGCAGCGAGATAGCGCCAGCTCGTATGCCATGCAACCACCGGCTTTCCTTCGATCTGGGTAAGGAGCGGTGCCCACTCCTGCGCCGCCGCATCTACACTCCGTTCGAACGTCGCCCGGTTGCGTGCGTAAAGCGCCGCGCCGGCCGGGTCGAGCGAGGCGAAGGTGCGCTCGAACAGTCTGGCGATCCGCTTGCCGTTATGCACGTCCAGCCAGTAGTGAGGATTGCCCATCGGGTGTACGTCGCCTTGCGAGCGATCAACCCGTCCGGTCACCACGTCGAGCACAGGTATCACCGTCGAGACATCGAGATGCCCGGTGCCTCCCGAGGTAATTCTGGAATTGCGTGCCCCCTCGAGAAGCAGCGACATCCACCCGACTTCCAGGTCCAGCCCGACGAAGGCAAACACATCCGCATCGCGCAACTGCAGAACGTAGCTTGGCTTGGCTTCCACATAATGCGGATCCTGGTATCCCTCCGCTATGTGCGTGGCGCGGATGCGGGTGCCGCCGACCGCCCTGCCGATATCGTACAGGTCGGTCGTGCTTGTCACTACCTTCAGCTGCGCCGGGACCGCCGTCGGTGCTGCCGTCAGCCCCACCGCCGCCACCCCGGCCATAAGAAATCTCGCGAAATGCTTCATGACTATTACTCCATCGCCGGCGATTGCCCGCGCGTTAGGATTCTCAGAACGGGTGCGGCCGGTGCGGACCGAGTGCGAACGTCGCCTGAACGATCAGCCTGTTCGTCGCTTCGAGCCCTGCACCGGGCATCATACGCTCGAAGCCGGCCACCAGCTTCGAAAACTCGCTCGGAAAGAAGGTCAGATAGCCCGACGCCGCGGTCAGCTTCTCTCCATTCGATTCGGGATCCTCCAGCCAGTCGTACCGCGCGCCTAGATAGGTGCGGCGGCTCAATTGGTATCGGGCGAATGCGTACGCGCCGTCGAAGCTGCGCGTGGGCCCCTCGTATTCCAGTTCGAATCCGGCGGGCTCGGGAAACAGCGGCGGCGTTTCATCGTTGAGCTGGCGCATCCATTCAGCCTGAAGGATGAACGACCGGTAGAGCCCTTGTTGCAGTGGACGCCAACGCAGGGTGAAATCCGCCCCGACTACTCCGGTGCGTGCGTTCACGCCCGTGACCTGCCCTGGGCAAGGCTCCTCCTCGCCCCCGCCCGTCGGAAGGCAGAACACACCCTGCGTCATCTTGCCAGTCGCCGCGCTTGCCGAGAGCTCGATGTTCGTCGCCTGGCTCAGATCCCAGTAATTCCGCAACCGCGCGGCGTAGCCGAGTCCGCTCAGCGACTGATTCGGGGGCTCGTCAGGCACGATCTCGAGCTCCTCGCCATGCTCTTCCTCCTCCTCGGGTCCATGGCCGTGAGCGTCGCCGCCAAACCGGTCCATCGCGACCAGCTGCAGCTCCTGATAGAACCCGAAAGGCGCAAACAGCTTGCTCACCCACACTCCCGTGCCCTTGCCACCTTCCGGTCCGAGGAATCGCTGAATGACGTGCGGGTAATCGATTGTGTGAAGCTCGGGCCGGTGCGTCGTGTTCTGCTTGCCGAGCGGCAGGTGAAAGCGGCCTGCTCGAATCTGCAGGCTGTACGGAAGGGCCAGCGTTGAGAGGTACGCCTCCTCGATTGCTATACCCTCCAGATCGGACAATCCGAGAAACGCGTCCGCACGGAAGTAAGGGTCTACCACCGCCTGGATTCCCAGCTCCAGCTCGCGGATTCCGAATCGCGTTCCGTCTTCCTGAGTGCTGCCGTCCGGCGAGAAGTCGGCGATCAAGTCTCCGAGCAGGCTGATGTCGGGTAGCAGGCGGGACGCCGTGCGTTGCACCGCGGTTCCCTCCGCGGGGAGGCCCGGTCTGCGCTCGCCGCTAATGCGCTCGAGCTCGCGGACGAGCAGGATCGAGTCGGCGCGGGCCATGCTGTCGGCTCTCGCAGCCGAGTCGCGGGCGGCGCGCCGAAGGCTGTCCGGTTGCTGCGCGCTCGTCGTGCCTGCCCCTGCGGCAAGGATGACCAGCGTAAGGAATATTGTTCGCATGTGCTCCCAAGGAGATCTGCGTGGCCGTCCGCGAGCGATTCGCGAGCCGTTCGAAGGCGCGCACGGCCGATTGGGCCGTAGCGCGTGCTACGAGTGACGCTGTACCTGGGACGGACGCGCCGCGTGCGGCGCCTCACGTCATGCGATGATGGGCGGTGCTCGAGAGCCTACCGGTGATCCGGCGGCTCCTACATGGGAGGGAAGTACGAATGCCGCGGGCAAATTCTCCCGCATGCTGGCCGCGGTGAGCCGAAATACGTCGCTGCCCGCGCTGGCGACCAGGGTATGTGACGCGCAAACGATGCACGTCGCATCTGAATGCGCATGGTGCTCGCTGGTTCCCGCCTGTTCCACATGGGCCGCAGCGCTGCGCTCAGCCGAGGATGCGAGCACCGGCACAACCACGAACGCCATGACGTGCGCAAGTACCGCCATGGCAACGGCCAGTTGGCGGAATTTCGAGCGCGGGTTCAGAGACATGGAGTTCACCCTCATTATACCGCCTCTACGACAAGGTGGTTCCGGACGTTGGTTTCGGGGGTAGGGGGTCGGAACGGGAAGCGTCCCCTCGACCCCCGACCCTCGACCCCCGACCATCAACCCTCGAAACTCCGCAGCAATTCCAGCATTCGTCTGTCCGTAGCTTCCGGATCGTCGAGTTTGGGGGTCTCGATCACCTTCGCGACCCGAACCAACCGCGGGTCGGTCATGATTCGGCGGAACGGTGCCTCCCCAATGGCCCCTTCGGCGATCAACTCGTGCCGGTCGCGGCGGGAGCCCAGCGGGACCTTCGAATCGTTCAGGTGCATCATCTTGAGCCTGCGGAAGCCGATCGTGTCGCCAAATCGGGCCCACACGTCTTCGTAGTCCTCGCGCAAATCGTACCCGGCGGCAAAGATGTGCGCGGTATCCACACAGACTCCCACCCGCTTGCGCTGCGGTGCGGCCACCCGCTCGATGATCCGGGCCATCTCCTCGAAGTTCGACCCCAGCGCCGTGCCGCTCCCCGCGGTTGTCTCGAGGAGGAGCTTGGTCGTGCCGGGCACGCGTTCCAGGGCCCTTGTAATGGCATCCGCGTTTCGGGCGATGCCGCTGGCGCGGTCATCCATGAAATTGCCGGGGTGCGAGACGAGATAATCGAGGGACAGCGAGCGGCACCGGCGGAGCTCGCACTCGAAGCTCTCCAGCGATCGCGCGCGCAGTACGGGATCCGGGGAGGCGAGGTTGATGAGGTAGCTGTCGTGCGCGCTGGTGACGCGTACATCGGTATCGCCGAGCGCAGCGGCGAAGGAGGCGCATTCGCCCTCTTCGCAATCCCGCTCCGCCCACCGGTTGGCCATTTTGGTGAAGATCTGCATCGCCGTGGCGGCGATCGCCTTCGCGCGGGGGGGCGCGAGTGCGGTGCCGCCGGCGATCGAGGTGTGCGCACCTAACGCGGATTTTACCTTCCGCGGAGCCACTCTAGCGGATCCACCGCGCGTCCGCCGGGACGGATCTCGAAATGCAGGTGCGGAGGCAGATCGGGGTCCGCCGAGCCGACGAATCCGATCGTCTGGCCCTTGCTCACCGTTGCTCCCTTCTCGACGGCAAGGCGGCCTAACGAACCATAGACCGAGTAGTCTCCTCCGCCGTGCTGTACGATCACCGTCAATCCATAGGTACCGAACGCCTCGGCGACCACCACCTGTCCTGCCGAAACGCTCACCACCTCCGTTCCTGCATTCGTGGCAATGCCGATCCCGTTCCACCGCGTTGTCGTCTTGTTCGAGTTCACTACGCGGCCGAAGCTGTATAGAATGCTCCCTTGCACCGGCCAGTTCAGATTGCCCAGATCGGACGTGCGCAGCGTGCTCGGTGATCCCGCCGTACCGCCCCCGCGGCGGCGGGCCGTTTCCAGCGACGCGATCACGCTGTTGAGGCGTGTCTCGTCGCGTTTCATGCTCGCCACGCGCTCCTCGAGCTGGCGGGCCTGCCGGCGCACTGCCGTAAGGCTCCGGCCCCGCTGTTGTTCGAGGGATCGCAGCCGTTCCTGTTCCGCTTCCTTCTCCTGCCGGGCGAGCTCTATCTGTTCCTGAAACCTGACGAGATTGGCTCGCTGGCGGCGCGTACGATCGCGAAGCTGCTGCACCGTGCCGATCATGCGCTGATCGCGATCGGTGAGAAGCCGCAGGTACTTGTACCGCGCCAGAAGCTGGCCGAAGCTTTCGGCCGTCAGCAGAACCTGATAGGTGAACAGCGGCCCGCGCTTGTATATCTCTATCACCCGGCGGCGCAGCGCGATGTGGGCGGCGTACAGCTCATCCTCGGTGCGGTCGAGCTCGATCGTCGCCTGCTCGACCTCGGCGCTGATGCTGCCAAGCTGCGTCTCCAGCGATCGCAGGAGTCGGGCGGTGACGTCTGCCTGACGATCGAGGTTGCGCACCTCCTCGGCCAGATCGTGAGCGTTGCCCTGAAGGTCGCGCATCCGCTGTTCGAGCTCGGCGCGCTCGCGTCGAATCTGGTCGAGCCGCTGCTGCTCCTGCCGGATCCGCGCCTCGGCGGTTTCCTGTGCTCCAGCGGAACCAGCCAAACCCGCGAGCAGAACTACCAGGATCGTGAGCCAGCGAAGTTTCATTACACGTGCTTCAGGTGGCGGCGCACCGCGAAGGCGCTTCCCATGAAGCCGAGCAGTCCGCCGGCGGCAATGCCGGTCATCGCCATCGAGCGATCGAGGAAGAGCGCATTCACGAAGTCGAAGCGCGTGACCAGCGCAAATGCTCCGCGCAGCAGCAGCAACGCCAGTAGTCCGCCGGCAACGCCGGTGAGCAGCCCCTCGAGCAGAAACGGGCGCCTGATGAATCCGTTCGTCGCGCCTACCAACCGCATGATCGAGATCTCGCGAGCGCGAGCCAGCACCGCGATGCGAATGGTCGCCGCTATGATGATGATCGCCACCAGCGCGAATGCCGTCCCGAGCGCAACGCCGGTTCCGGTGGCAATGGTGCGAATGGCGTCGAGCTGCTGCACGAATTCCTCTCCATAACGAACATCATTCACGTACGGAATGGCTTCGAGGCTGTCGGCGACCCGCCTTACGGAGACGGCATCGCGAAACCCTTCCTTGAGCTGCACTTCGATCGAGGCAGGAAGGAACTCCGCATCGAACACATCGCGGAACTCGCCCATGCTCTCGCGCGCCCGGCTCAATGCCTCCTCGCGCGTGATAGGTGCGGCGCGCTGGACTTCGGCGTACCTCGCGACCATTGCAACGCCATCTGTAAGCGTCATGACGGAGGTCGTGTCATCGACGAAAGCCTGGATCTCGACCCGCTCCTCGACCCGGCTGAACTCTTCCTCGAAATTGATTGCCACCAGCGCAAACAGTCCGAAACTGAACAGACTGAACGCCACCATCATGATGCTCAGCGCGCTGAGCAAGGGTGCGCGCCGGAAGCTGAGCAGCGCCTCGCGAATCGTCAGCCGCATCTCAGCGCTCCGTGACGGCGGGGGCGACGGTCTCGGCGGAATCGAAAACGAGCTGGCCGCGATTCAGTTCCAGAACCCGGTATTCGTGCCGCCTCACCAGTTCGAGATCGTGCGTAGCCATCAGTACGGCCGTGCCCGCCATGTTTATGTCCTGCAGCAGCTGGAAGATGCCGCGCGTCGCGCGGTCGTCGAGATTTCCGGTGGGCTCGTCCGCTATCACCACATAAGGATCGTTGGCGAGGGCTCGAGCGATCGCAACACGCTGCTGCTCGCCGCCTGAGAGCTGGTTGGGATAGCTGGCGGCCTTGGAGCCGAGTCCCACCTGCTGAAGAAGCCGCGCAACCTTCCCGGGTATGACATTTCCGGCCGCGCCCGTCACTTCGAGCGCAAAAGCGATGTTCTCCTCAGCCGTGCGGTCATCCAGCAGCCGGAAGTCCTGGAAGATGATTCCGAGCTTGCGGCGAAGCAGCGGGACTTCGCGCCGACTAAGCTTGCTCGCGTTCATCCCCGCAACCCGCACCTCTCCGGAGGTGGGCCGTTCGTCCGCGTAGCTCAGTTTGAGTAGGGTGGACTTGCCCGAACCGCTGGGGCCGGTAAGGAAGGCAAATTCACCCTTTCCTATGCGGAAAGTGGCGTCCTTCAATGCCGCGCCGGTGCGCGCATACTCCTTGGTGACGTGCAGAAACCGAATCATACCTCTTTGACGACTGGTCCCGGCTCTCCGTCAGCACCGAGCAGCTTCCAATTTTCCTGACCAGTTACCGTGTCCATCGTTGCCTTGAGCATTCCTATGATCACCGGTCCCAGCAGAATGCCCGCGACGCCGAAGGTGTAGACACCCGTGACCAGCCCCACGAACATCCAGAAAAAGTCGAGCACGCGCGATTTTTCCGCGGCGATCTTTGGTCGTACGTACAGCGAGATCAGCAGCGTGTTCCCGAAGAATCCGACGATCAGCACGATCAGTGCGCTGACCCATGAATCACCGAAGATGAGCAGCCACGCCGCCACCGGAACGTACACGCTCCACGAGCCCACGATGGGGAAAAATCCTATCACGAACGACAGTATCGCCAGCACCACCGCAAGCGGCACGCCGAAGATGAGGTTCATCGCGAGGATGATGAGCGACTTGAGCGTCTGCGTCAGCAGCGTAGCATAGATGGTTCCGTACAGAACCCCGCTCACGTTGTGCTCGAGCGTAGCGGCAAGCGCCTGGTAGCGGGCCGGTATGCGCGATCGCACGTATTCGCCTATCAGGGTGCCTCGGGTCAGCACGTAGAACATGGTGAACAGAAACACGGCCGACGACACAGCGAGCCCTGCCGCTGCCTCACGAAGGTCGCCCACGATCTCAGTGCCGTAGTTGGACGCGACGAGCACCACGTTGCGAATCTGCTCGGTGAAGCTCTGTCCCTCGAGCAGCGGGAGCCGTCGCAGCGCCCGGTCAACCTGCAGGATGATCTCGTCCTGGTTGGTGCCCACGTAAAATGCCGCGTCACGCAGCTCGATGTAGCTGTATACGATTATCGCCAGAACCGGGACTATCACCAGGACGATCGTGAGCAGCGCCGCACCCGATCGCTCGCCTGCTACAAGGGACAACCGGCTGCATAACGGGCGCAGATAGGTAGCGAGAATGAGCGCCAGCAATCCGGCGATCAGCACCGTCCTGACCATCCAGAGGAACAATCCGAGCACGATCAGGAACAGCACGGACGTAATGATGATGCGCCGCAGCTCAGGGAGGGTGAGCTCGGCCACGACGGGCTCCCGGCGCCGCTCTTGGCGCCGCCGGTCGTCGGGAGATTCGGTGTCCGTTTCCAGAATCACACCAGTGCCTGCTCCAGATCCGCAATCAGATCGCTTGCATCCTCGATTCCGACGCTCAGCCTGACGAATCCATCGGGAATGCCCATCTCCGCTCGCTCGGCCTCGGTGCATCCGGCGTGCGATGTGAAGCGGGGCTCGGAGGCGAGCGAGTCTACGCCGCCAAGACTCGGTGCATGGCTGATGATCCCGAGTCGCGCGAGAAATGCCTCGGCGGCCGCGGCTCCACCGCGCAGTTCTATCCCCAGCATCGAGCCAAAGCCATCGAGCGTACGCACTGCAGTCTCGTAATCGGGATGGGAGGCAAGCCCGGGATAATGGACCCGGCTGATCTCCGGGCGGCCGGCGCACCACGATGCGATCTCGATCGCGTTGGCGCTTGCCTGCCTAACGCGAACGGCGAGAGTCTTGAGCCCGCGATCGAGCAGCCAGCAGGCGAAGGGGTCGGGCGCCTGACCCCAAAGCATCATCTTCTGGCGCACTTCTTCGATGTAGCTCGCCGTACCGAGCACGGCGCCCGCAAGCACGTCGTTGTGGCCGTTGAGGAACTTCGTCGCCGAGTGGATGACCACATCGGCACCGTGCTCGAGGGGTCGGAAATTGATCGGGCTCGCGAAGGTCGAGTCGACGGCGAAGGCGAGTCCGTTCTCGCTCGCCAACTGTGCCAGCGGCCGCATGTCGACCACCCGGCAGCTCGGATTCACCGGGCTCTCGATGAACACGGCGCGCGTCCGCTTGCGGATCGCGCGCCGAAAGCCGCGGCTGTTCATCGGATCGATGAAAGTGACCTCGATCCCGATCGCCTCGAATTCCGTTTGGAGCAGCTTGCGTGTGCCGCCGTAGATCCAGGAGCTCGATATCAGATGGTCCCCCGGGCGCAGCAGCGCGAGCAGCGCGCACGCGGTCGCCCCCATGCCGCTCGAAAGGAGGAGTGCCGCCTCCGCGCCCTCGAGCATCGCAAGGCGCCGCTGCACGGACTCGGCGTTGGGATTGTTGCCGTATCGGGCATACAGCAGCCCGTCGGCGGTGCCGACTTCCTGATGGAAGTTCACCGATTGATACAGCGGCGCGACCACCGGGGAGCCGGTAGCACGTGCGTCACGTCCGCCGTGAATGGCAATCGTCGAAGAGCCGAGCGTGCGGACGTCGTGCGTCATTTCGGGATCCTTACGCGAGGTTGTTCCGGCGAGGAGTGTCCATGTCTGCCTTCACGACGCGCACGAGCTCTGTGAGCGTCGCTCCGGCAACATCCCGCAGCGCGGTCTCGCCGCGGCGCAAGGTATCGTCGATCCGCAGCTCCACCAGCTCGTGCCGGCGCGGGCCGTAGACCCATACAAGCTCACCGCTCTCCAACAGGCGCAACCGTGCCTCATCGGCGTTCATCATGACCACCGGGCCGCGGTCGGGGTCGCCGCGGCGCGATCCGGTAAAGCGGACGATCTGTAGCGGCGGCGTGTAGCCATCATCCCTGGTCATGTGCGGGCCATTGCGCCGAGCGCGACAAAATTGTCGGTATTGCGCATGATTACCCGCCGGCCGCACAGCCTGTCGAGTCCCTGCGCAACCATTTCCGGTGCGATCCTGGCCTCGAGGGCGAGCTCCGATGCCGTAGCGCGCTCGAGCCGGTCGAGTGCCGCCCAGATCGCCCGTTCGGTCTCGTCGGCCACGCCAAGCAGGTCGGGCATTCCGGCCGCCGGCTGCGCGACGATCGCCAGAGCGCGCCGCTCGAGCACTGCTTCGATCGGCTCGATGTGCACCTCGCGAATGCCAGACAGCAGAAAATACGCGTCGCGGGGAAGGTCGTCGTCGCGGCACCTGACGAGCAGCTTCGCCACGATCTCGTCGGCACACGAGAAGTCGAGCAGGCCGACGCGGGAGAAATCGATCACTGTCAGAGTGCGGCCGGCGAGCTCCCCCAGCTGCTCCTCGATCCCGGTTCGCACCGCCGCTCCGGTGGGACGCGTGACGAGATCGGAGTAGAGCTCGCACACTGTGCGACGCAGCATTGCGCCGAGGTCAATGTGAGTGATCACTTTCCCAGATGCTGCGGAATGGTGATCTGCATCTGCGCTCCCGGAAAGTTGGGCAAGCCCTCCTCGAGCGGCACGTCATCGTCCCAGGAAGGCACGATGGAGATGCGGGCGGTGCCGCTGCGAACGGAAAGCTTGCCATCCCACCGACCAATGTAGCGGCGAATACCGGCCAAACCCTGTCCGCGGCCTGGATCGCGGAACCGCGTCACCCCTCTTATCACCGCCTCCTCGAGCGCCATCCCATCGTCCCACCGGTCACTTCTGGCTCTTGCGGAATTGCCGCTTTCGAGAGATTGGCGAAAGCCGATGCCGGCATCGCACACCGCGATCACGACGACCCGCCGCCCGAGCCGCTGCTTCCAGGTGTATGTCTGAACCGCCACCCAGCCCCCGCACCCTGCATGTTCGACGATGTTCTGACACGCCTCGGAGAGGGTCATTGCGAACCCCATCGTGGCACGCACGTCGAGGCCGAGCTCCTTGGAAAGTATCGCGTGCGCGCGGTCCTGAATCCTGCTCACCACCGCGTGGACGTCATCGCTCCGGGTGACCGGCGTGATTTCCAGCAGCACGTCGCTGTCGCCGCTCGAGCGCGACCGCGGGACGTGCCCATGCATTTCGAACAGTCCCTCGGCATGGCGGAAGAATCCGGCGCGTGCCCAGTAGGATGAGGTATCATCGGCGTCAGGCACGTACAACCCCGACGGCGACTCACGCGACTGCGGGATGGTGAGCAGTGCAGTGAGCCCGAACGGCGACGCCCAACGCGTATGCCGGGCGTCGAGCAGTACGCGCGCATCCGCGGGCACCTCGGCGAGTTGCGCGTACACCAGCTCGAACTGCTTGGCGTCCAGGGACGGTGGAAGATTGATGACCGTGGTCACCGTAGTATCAGCTCTCCGCGCAGGTGCCTGGACAATCCGGTGGCGCCGCGGTGAGTCAGATTCCGCGCCGCGGCGGCGTGTGCCGCGCGCATCGCTCCCTCCAGGGGCTCGCCGGCGAGCAGGCGGGAGAAATATGTCGCCCCCCACACATCTCCGCACCCGGTGGGATCGTTTGGGGGGACATTGGATACCGCAGGGAGGAGGGCAGTGCGCACCGGTCCGGACGCGGCACCGAGCGGTGGCGCGTGGCGCGGCAACGTGAGGCTATGGAAGTCCGGCGCCGCGAAATAGACGGCGCCCCGGCTGCCGAGCGTGACGACCAGGCAGCGGGTGCCAGCCGCCAACGCCGTCGCCGCGAGCGCCATCGGCTCGGCCGCCATCGCCGTGATCTCATCCTCGTTCGCCTGCAGCACATCGAAGCAGCGGCACCATTCCGCTACGTTAGGCAGCGGTTGCAATTCGCGCAGTCCCCCCGGCTGGACCGCCATGACGAGCATGTGGAGATCGCAGTAGATCGGGCCGGCGAAGTGCTGCCGTAAAAGCTGGGCCGTTTCGAGATCGAGCTCGAATCCGCTGATGAAGTTGACGTACAACGCGTCCAGCCCGGATAGAAGCGGCTTGAGTCCGAGCCAGCTCCATCCCGGCACCCCGCCGGTAAGTCGTTCGGCGCGCCGCTCGGTCGTTTCGTAGCGGAGCTCCACCCGGTTGTTGGGGTAGGGCACCTCCACCAGCGCCGCGTCGCTGGCCAGCCGCCGGAGCTCGCGAAGGTACTCGTACGCGCGGGGTGCCAGATCACTTCCGACCTTTATGATCGGCACGATCTCCCAATCGTCAGGCAGCGCCGCGTCGAGCCCACTTAACGAGTACGTGATCCCCCCCCATTCCTCGACGGGCCCGCTGAGCGGCTCGCGTCCGTAGATGGTGTCCCAGACGAAGGTGCCAATGACACCGAGGCGTCGTTTTCGTCGGGAATCGGGAATGGGGAATTGGGAATCGGGCGTGGAATCGGTCATCGGGCGGCAATACGGAGTAGAGCGTGTCGGGAGGATCGGGACAGAGCGCAATAGGCTATTGTTGCGTTGAAATGATGTTCGGTTTGGGCTTGGAGATCCGCAGAATTGGGTATCGCTCACAGGAGTGGTGATGACGGCCACGGATTATCGCAGCCTGCGCGTTTGGAACGAGAGCAACGAGTTGGCGTTGGCTGCATACGCAGTTGCAAACCGATTGCCACGTTTCGAACAATTCGGCCTCGCATCACAGCTGCGTCGTTCAGCTGTATCCATTCCCTCCAACATCGCCGAGGGAAATTACCGGCTGCATCTTCGCGACTACTTGCGTTGCGTGTCTATTGCGCGCGGGTCGTATGCCGAGCTCCACACGCAATTGGAACTAGTGCGTCGCCTGGAGTACGTGACATCATTGGAACTCGAGCGTTCGCTCGAAGTTGGCGACCACGTCGGACGCATGCTCACGCGGCTAGTTCTCGGTCTCCGTCGTCGGATCGATTCGTAATTGCTCGAATCCGTCAGCCGAGCACCCCCGGCTCATCGCCCCCGCTCATAGGCGAGCCCCTATTTACCGTTTCCCATTTTCCCATTTCCCGCTGTTCCGCGATGTCCAGATTTCCGAGACTCCAACGCTCATCGCAGAACCCCCGATTCCCGATTCCCAATTCCCGATTCCCGAAAAGTCGCTACCGCACCAACGACCCCCGCTGTCCCCGGCAGCTCTCCGGGCACGATGCGGCAGGCGTCCACCGCAGGGCGGAACGCGCGGCGGCGGACTTCGGCACGCAAGGGGTCGAACAGCGGCTCGCCGGCCTGGGTGACCCCTCCGGCAATCACCACCACGTCGGGGTTGAACACGTTCAGCAGATTGGCAATGCCCGCGCCCAGGAACGTCGCCGTATCGCGCACGAGATCGCGCGCCAGCGCGTCGCCGCTCTTCGCCGCCTCGTATACCGTCGCTGCTGTTAGGCGCGAGAGATCGCCCTCCACTATCCGGTGCAGCGCCGATACCTCGTCGCGCTCCAGCGCCTCGCGCGCCCGCTGCGCGATCGCCGGTCCCGACGCATACGCCTCCAGGCATCCGTAGTTGCCGCACCGGCAATACCGTCCGGTCAGGTCGATCGTCGTGTGGCCGATCTCGCCGGCCACGTCGGACGCGCCGTGGTGCAGCTTGCCATCGATTATTATGCCGCCGCCTATTCCGGTGCCTATCGTCAGGCCCACCACGTGCCGGGCACCGCGCGCCGCACCCTGCCACCACTCGCCCAGGGTCGCGCAATTGGCGTCGTTGTCGAGAGTGGCCGGCAGCCCGAGTCGCTCCGAGACCGCGTCGCGAAGCGGATACTGGCGCCACCCCAGATTGGGGGCGACGACGACCACGCCGCGCTCCCTGTCGAGTGGTCCGGGAGCGCCGATCCCCACACCGAGTACGTCGTCGCGCGTCGCTCCCGCTGTCGTGATGACTTCGGCGATCACCTGCTCGACCATCTCGGCG
>CAZPCC010000027.1:0-4371 GCA_964584905.1 uncultured Gemmatimonadaceae bacterium
ACTAGGGGCCAGGGGCTAGGGGCCAGGGTGGACAATGATTCTGAGGCGCGCTCTCGAGCGCGCCTCTTTTTTGTAAGCTTCGCTACCCTCGCCCCTGGCCCCTGGCCCCTGGCCCCTGGCCCCTGGCCCCTGGCCCCTAGCCCCTAGTCCCTAGTCCCTAGTCCCTGGCCCCTATCCGCACCGTATCCCGTTCGCCCGCCTCCAGTTCCACCGTCGTCGCCGGAAGCTGGAGCGCGCCGCCTGGGCCGGTTGTTGCAATCCACCATGTGCCCGACGCGAGCGTAAGTGTCGCGGAGCCGTCCGTGAGCGCCCTCTCGACTATGGATCGATCGAAGTGGCGGGCCGCGCTGTCGGCGCTGGCGCGCGCGCGAGTCGTGGGCGAGTGGGACTCCGG
The DNA here is from genome assembly GCA_964584905.1 of uncultured Gemmatimonadaceae bacterium. Taxonomy (GTDB): domain Bacteria; phylum Gemmatimonadota; class Gemmatimonadetes; order Gemmatimonadales; family Gemmatimonadaceae; genus JALZIF01. The sequence goes on from CAZPCC010000027.1 coordinate 395, forward strand.
CGACGGAAGCGCATCACCGAGTCGTTGACGCAGGGCGGCAACACGCTTTCGGAGCCGGTCGCGGGTTTCACGGGTTCTCTCGGCGGCACTCGCCATGCTGGACCACGCGGCGAATCCTTCGGCGTAGGCGGCCGTATGGCGGTCGAGAGGGAGCAGGGCGCGGGCGGCATCGTTCGCCTCCGCGCGCGCGCGCTGGAATTCGGCATTGAGCAGCGTGGCGCTGTCGTGCACAGCGTGTGCGAGCCTAACGCTGTCGCCGCGCGGGCCGTCGGGCAGCGGGGGCAGCGGGAGAGAGGGGATGCCGGCGGGATCGAATGGGAGTGCGACCACTACCAGTGAAGCGGGATCGGCTCTAGAATCCGACAGCACAACGAGTGTTGCGGTCGATGACTCGCACGTGGCGAGTACGACGGCGAGAGCCGCGCAGCGCGCAAGGCTGCCGAGTTGCCTGGCGACTGATGAACCGGAGCGAAGGAGGAGAGTAGGCCGTTGTTTCATGGCGTGATGCAAGCTATCCTGGCCCTTCTGCTGCTACAAGCGACACCGCTTCCGCAGCCGCGCGGCTTCGTGAACGACTTCGCCGACCTGATAAGCGCGTCGGATGAGGCGCGCATCCAAGCCATCGTTCAGGACGTTCGCGCCAAGTCGGGCGGCGAGATCGTGGTCGTTACGCTGCCCGATCTGGGCGACGTTCCGGCGAGCGACATGGCGCTCAGAATCGGGCGCGAGTGGCGCGTCGGCGCGCTCGGACAGCCTGGCGACGCGCGGCGCAACAGCGGCGTGATCATACTGCTGGTGCCCAATCAGACCAACTCCAGCGGCCGCGGTGAGTGCCGGATCGAAGTGGGCTATGGCGCGGAAGGCTTCATAACGGACGCAATCTCGGGTGACATCTGTCGTGAGGCAACGCCGCTCTTTCGCCGGGCGGAGTACAGTGCCGGCATCACGCTCGTCGCGGCGCTGGTTGCCGAACGCTTTGCGCGGGAGTACGGCTTCACGATCGATCCTTTGACGCAGGTGATGCCGCCTGAACGTCCACCGCCAACGAGCCGGGCACCATCGTTCGTGCCCTTCCTGTTATTCATCATTCTGTTCATCGTTATTGCCTCGAGTCGCGGCGGGCGTGGCGGACGCGGCGGACGTGGGGGTGGCGGCTTGATGCAGGTGTTGCCGTGGATCTTGCTCTCTCAGACGGGGCGTGGCAGGCGCAGCGGCTGGAGTTCGGGTGGTTGGGGCGGAGGCGGTGGGTTCGGTGGGGGCGGTGGAGGCTTCGGCGGATTCGGCGGTGGCGGGGGATTTGGCGGTGGGGGCGGGGGGTCGAGCTGGTGAGTTTCGGGGGTCGGGGGTCGGGGGTCGAGGATCTGGAGTCGAGGGTCGAGGGTCGCGGGATGCGGACCGGATTGGAACCCGAGCTGAATGCTGCATTGCAACTACGTTAGGATTCATGGGATTGGAGGATATCGGCGTGAGTTCAGTATGCGAAAGGAGCTCAGTAGTACGAGGAAGGAAAGCGGCGTCCGCCTCCCGCGTCCCTCGACCCCCGACCCCCGGCCCGATGAAGCTCGAAACGCTCGTCGACCGGCTTCGTCAGGCGCATGGCGACGATCTGCGTGCCGTGGCGGTCTACGGCTCGGCGGTCACCGGAGAGCGTCTCAGCAACGCGACCGATGCCAACGTGCTGGTGCTGGTGCGTTCGCTGTCGGTAGCGGCGCTGGAGCGTGAGGCACCAGCGGTCCAGGCGTGGGCCAAGGCGGGGAATCCGCCGCCGCTCACGCTCACCGAATCCGAGTGGCGCGAATCGGCGGACATCTTCCCCATGGAGTACGCCGACATTCTTGAGCGGCATCAGGTGCTGCACGGAACGCTTCCGGCGAGCGGCGAGGTGGACCGCGAGCATTTGCGGCTCGAGCTGGAGCAGCAGGTGATGGGGAAGCTGATCCAGCTGAGGCAGGGTGTGCTGGGTGCGGCGGGCAAGCGTGGCGCCATGCTGGCACTGCTCGAGGCCAGCCTCAGCACCTTCATGGTGCTCTTTCGCGCCACGGTGCGGCTCCACGGAGAGGTGCCGCCGACGAGCAGTCAAGCGCTCTGTGAGCGGGTTGCGGCGCTCTGTGGCCTCGATGCCGAGCCGTTCGTTCGGGTGGTGCGGCACGTTCTTGGCGATTCCAAGCTGGGCGCCGACGACGCGTCGGCGCTTCTCGACCGCTATCTTGCGGAGACCGGGAAGCTCAAGGCCCACCTCGACCAGTTTGCAACTACTCCATGAAACGCATCGCGCTCCTCGTCGTAGGGGTACTCGTGCTCGCGGGATGTCCCGGCGACGACGAACAGCCCCCGGTCGATCCGCCGGTCACGGCTCAGATCGACACCACGCCGGTGAACTTCGACTCGCTGGACACCAACCTGCCGCCGGCGGCCTCGGATAGTCAGACTCCGCCTGCGCCGCGCCCCCGCGCGGTGACGCGTGCGCCGGCGATACCGCAAGCGCCGCCCGCTCTCATGCAGGCGGTATCGCGCGAGCAGTCGTTCACGCAGTTCTGCTACCAGGAGTTTGGACAGAAGGCCGATCCAACGCTGCGCGGTGGCGTGGCGATCGTGGTAACGGTGGGCGCGGAAGGCATCACCGACGCGCGCGTGGAGAACGACAGTTGGACATCGGGTGCTGGAACGGCAGTGAACCGCTGCATCAACGAGAGGGCGAAGGATGCCTGGCGACTCGGACCGGGTGTCGTAAAGCCGGGCAAGTACGTGGTGAATTTGTCGTTCACGCCAGCCTGAAGGTGGGGAATCGGGAATCGGGAAATCGGGAATCGAAGAATCGGGGATCTGAGATGGCCGCCGGGCGCCTCGCACGCCGAGATGCATCCAGAGCCGGATGCCATTTGGGCGCGACAATCCCGCCGACACCGGCCGGCCCGTAGCCGCCTACATGGGAGGAGTACTATGAAAGCTCGCTGGGTTGCTGTGCTGATGCCCCTCGTCCTGGTGCTCTCCGGGTGCGGATACAATCGCATCCAGGAGCTCGATGAGAACGCTGAGGCGAACAAGAGCCAGATCGAGGTGCAGCTGCAGCGGAGAGCGGATCTCATCCCGAATCTGGTGCAGACGGTGCAGCGGTTCGCGCAGCAGGAGGAGGCCGTATTCACGAACGTAGCCAATGCCCGGGCAGGGCTGCTCGGCGCCATCCAGAGCGGCAGCCCGGGGGCGATGGCCAATGCCAACGAGGCGGTCGGCAGCGCGTTAGGCCGCCTGCTGGCGATCGCCGAGGCATATCCGGAGCTCAAGTCCGACCAGACTTTTCTCCGGCTGCAGGATGAGTTGGCTGGAACGGAAAATCGAATCGCCGTCGCGCGGCGCGACTATAACGAGGCGGTGCAGCAGTACAACACGCTGATCCGCCGGTTCCCGACCGCCATTACCGCCAAGGTGATCGGTGCCGAGGAGCGCGAGTATTTCGAGGTGACCGACGCCGCGAATCGCGAGGTGCCGGAGGTGGAGTTCGCGCCGCCGGGGAAGACGCCGTAGGAATCGGGAATCGGGAATCGGGAATCGGGAATGGGAAAAGCGGGAAATGGGAATGGGAAATGGGAAGCGTGGCGGGTAATGAGGAAAGGCGCGCTCGAGCGAGCGCGCCTTTCGTATACGCAATTCGGGATTCTCGGCGTTGGCCGGATGGGCCTGTGATTCCGCGCCGACCACGTTTCCCGTTTCCCATTTTCCGTTTCCCGCTTTTTTTCGATTTCCCCGATTCCCGATTCCCGATTCCCTATTCCCGATTTGACTAGCCTTCCCGCGGAAACAGCGCCTCCCCCCCTCCCACCCGCCACCCGGTGACATCGAGCGACGGTATCTCGTCCAAGCGCGCGTCGTGGACCGAGCCACTGCCGCCGAGACGGGTCCACAGCTCGTCGCTCTTGCCAGGCATGAACGGAGCGAGACAGATCGACTGACGCGCCAGCTGCCGCACGACGCTCGCCAGG
>CAZPCC010000028.1:0-7062 GCA_964584905.1 uncultured Gemmatimonadaceae bacterium
GTTCCCGGTGCGGCAGCACAATCGCTGTCAGCGCTGCGGACGGTCGCGCGCGTTTCTGCGCAAGTTCGGCCTGTGCCGCATTTGCTTCCGCGACATGTCGCTCAACGGGTTGATTCCCGGTGTGCGAAAGGCTTCGTGGTAACCAAACGAGAATTGCGAATTGCGAAGCGGAACAGTTTCGCCATTCGCCATTTGCAGTTCTCTTCACCTTCCTACACGTCCCTCCGGGATACGATAGGAGAATGTTGAACGTATGAGCATGACCGATCCGATCGCCGACATGCTGACCCGCATTCGCAATGCGTGTGGCCAGAAGCACCGGCGAGTCGATATGCCCGCGTCCAAGATCAAGGTACAGATCGCGCGGAAGCTCGTGGAGAGCAATTTCATCAAGGACTTCAAGACCGTCGACGACGAGCTTGGACGGCCTCAGCTGCGCGTCTATCTTCGTTATGCGGCGGCCGACCAGCCGGTGATCCGCGGATTGCGGCGGGTCTCGACTCCTGGACTGCGAAGGTACGTCGGCGTCAGCGAGATTCCGCGCGTGCGCAACGGCCTCGGCATCGCGATCCTGAGCACGTCGAGCGGGCTGATGACCGATCGTGAGGCGCGTCGCGCCAAGATCGGCGGCGAGCTCCTCGCGCTGGTCTGGTAGGAGGATCCATGTCGCGCATTGGAAGGGCGCCGATTACGGTGCCGAACGGAGTCACCGTCGCGCTGGATGGCGGTCGCATGTCGGTAAAGGGTCCGAGGGGCGAGCTGTCGCGGAAATTGCACCCGGCGATGCTGGTCAAGATCGAGGATGGAACGATCACCGTCTCCCGTCCCAGCGAGGCGAACGAGCACAAGGCGCTGCACGGCCTGACGCGCTCGCTCATCGCCAACATGGTGGAGGGAGTGACGACGGGTTTCCGGAAGAATCTGGAGCTGGTCGGCGTCGGTTATCGCGCGGAAGCGCGGCCGTACGGTCTGCAGCTCGCGTTAGGATTCTCGCATCCCATCCAGTACAAGGCGCCGGAAGGGATCAAGCTCACGGCGACGGCGCCGACGGCGATCACGGTGGAAGGATCCGACAAGGAGATCGTCGGCCAGGTGGCCGCCGAGATCCGGTCGCTGCGTCCACCGGAGCCTTACAAGGGGAAGGGCGTGAAGTACCAGGGCGAACAGGTTCGCCGCAAGGCCGGCAAGGCGGGAGGTAAGTAATGCGACCGATTCACAAGCCGCGTACACGCGGCGAGCGCCGGTACCAGCGGCACGTTCGTGTGCGCAAGAAGGTAATGGGCAACGAAGAGCGGCCGCGTTTGTCGGTCTATCGTTCGGCCAAGCACATCTACGCTCAGGTGATCGACGATGTCAGGGGGCGCACGCTTGCGGAGGCGTCGGACCTGACGATGGACAGTGGCAAGAAGGGCGAGCGCGCTTCCGAGGTCGGGAAGCTGCTCGCGCAGCGCGCAAAGGAGGCGGGGATCACCCAGGTGGTGTTCGACCGTGCCGGTTTCCGGTATCACGGCCGTGTGAAAGCGGTCGCCGACGGAGCCCGCGAGGGCGGGTTGGAGTTCTAAATGAGCGAAAATCAGCAGAACGAGAGCGGTCCGACGACGGTATCCGTCGGTGGCGAGCGGCCGCAGGGACAGGGTGGCGGCAGTGCGCGCAGCGGTGGTGGGAGCGCGCGCAGCGGCGGCGGTGGCGGCGGTCGCGGTGGCCGCGGCGGCGGCGGCGGTCCTGGTGGAGCGCGCGGCGGTGGTGGCCGGGGCGGCGGTCGCGGAGGCGGACCCGGCGGGCCGGGAGGCCCGGGCGGTGGACGCGAAGGCGGACCACGCCGCGATGGTCAGCGCCGCGACGCCGAGCGCGAAAGCGACCTGCTCGAGAACGTCGTAGCCATCAACCGAGTCGCCAAGGTCGTCAAGGGCGGACGCCGGTTCAGCTTCAACGCGCTGGTTGCCGTCGGTGATGGCAAGGGACGCGTGGGCGTGGCCACCGGCAAGGCAAATGAGGTGTCGGAGGCGGTGAGGAAGGCGGTCGACTCCGCCCGGCGCAACATGGCTCCGGTGCCGCTCACCGGCGGAACGATCCCCCACGAGGTGATCGGGCGGCACGGTGCTGGACGCGTGCTCATGAAGCCTGCGGCCCCCGGCGCCGGCGTCATCGCTGGCGGTGCGGTACGCGCGGTTCTGGAGTGCGCCGGCGTGTCCGATATACTTACGAAGAGTCTGGGCTCGAGCAATCCGCACAATCTGGTGCGGGCCACCATGGAAGGGCTGCACCAGCTCACAACGGTAGAACAGATCGCGCGCGAGCGCGAAGTCGAGCCGTCGAGCTTGCCCTATCGCTCGCGCGCTCAGGTGAGGGAGGCTGTCTAATGGCGCGAACTTTCGTATGGCACCCGGGTAAGGGGCCAGCTAGGACCGAGAAGTTGCCGGCTGAGGATATCGGCACGCTGCGAATCGAGCAGGTGCGCAGTGAGATCGGCCATCCGGAGAAATTGCGGCTGACGCTTCGTGCGTTGGGGCTGCGCCACCACCAGGCGGTGGTGGTTCATCCCAATTCGCCGTCGGTTCGTGGACAGATCAAGCAGGTGCGGCACCTGGTCAAGGTGACGCCCGCCGAGGAGTAATGACTGTGGCCGAACATGAGAAGATTGGACTGCATAACCTTGCCCCCGCCCCCGGCTCGCGCCGCGACCGCAAGCGGCTCGGGCGCGGCCCGGGCTCCGGCACTGGCAAGACGTCGGGCAAGGGGCACAAGGGAATAAAGGCGCGCGCTGGGCACCACGGCCCGGGCGGCGGCAAGCCGCATTTCGAGGGCGGTCAGATGCCGCTCACCCGCCGGCTGCCAAAGTACGGCTTCACCAATCCGTTCCGTGTCGAGAATCAGGTCGTGCGGTTGAGCGATCTGGCGCGCATTCCGGAAGGCGAGGAGGTGACGCGTGAGACGCTGGTGGCGGCGGGAGTGATTCGCGCGGCCAAGGGGTCGGCCAAGATCCTGGCGAACGGGGAGCTCACCCGCGCGGTGACGGTACGCGGGCTCAAGACGAGCGAAGCCGTGCGCAAGAAGATCGAGGAGGCCGGAGGCCGGGTCGAGGCCTGACATGGCACAACCAAATCCGGGAGCGGCAATAGCCAACCTGTTCCGGACGCCGGAGCTGAAGTCGAAGATCCTCTTCACGCTCCTGTGCCTCCTGCTGTACCGCGTTGGCGCGCACATCACGGCGCCGGGTATCGACGTGCGGGCGATCACGGCGTTCTTCCAGAACACGGGAGCTGGCGGCGGACTGCTCGGCATCTACGACCTTTTCGTAGGCGGCGGACTCTCGCGAGCGACGTTGTTCGCGCTCGGGATCATGCCGTACATCTCGGCCAGCATCGTATTCCAGCTTGCCGGTGCGGTGGTGCCGACGCTGGAAAAGATGCAGAAGGAGGAGGACGGCCGGAAAAAGGTCAATCAGTACACGCGCTATGCGACGGTGGTGCTTGCCATTGCGCAGGCCTACGGATTCGCCCTGTTCACCGAGAGCGTGTCGGGCGCGGTGGCCGATCCGGGATGGGGCTGGCGAATGCAGATGATCCTGTTTCTGACGACCGGCGCGATTTTCGTCATGTGGTTAGGCGAGCAGATCACCGAGCGCGGCATCGGAAACGGCGCGAGCCTGCTGATCTTCTTCTCGATCGTCGAGCGGATCTGGCCGGGTGTGTGGCAGACCTTTCAGTACGTCACGACGGGAGCGATCTCCCCGTTGGCGCTGCTGCTTCTGGCGGTCATGATGGTCGCAATCGTGGCGGCGACGGTGGCAGTGACCGTCGCGGCGCGCCGGGTTCCGATCCAGATTCCCCAGCGAACGATGGCGCGCGGCCGGATGCGCGAATCTGCGCGGAACTTCATTCCGCTCCGGCTCAACGCGGCCAACGTGATGCCGATCATTTTCGCGCAGTCGCTGATCATCATTCCCGGAACGCTGGCGCAGTTCACCGGCGTAGCGTCGCTGCAGCCGATGTCGGATGCTCTTCAGCCGGGAACCTGGCTGTACTACGTGTTGTCGGCGTTTCTGATCCTGTTCTTCACCTACTTCTACACGTCGATCATTTTCAATCCGATCGACATCGCGGAGAACCTGAAGAAGCAGGGCGGCTTCATTCCCGGTGTGAAGCCGGGCGCGAAGACGGCGGAGTACATCGATTACATCGTATCGAGAATCACTCTGCCGGGCGCGATATTCCTGACGGTCATCGCACTGCTGCCGGTGATGATCTCCGAATGGATCAACGTGCCATTCTACTTTGGCGGAACGTCGCTTCTGATCGTCGTCGGTGTAGGACTCGACACGGTTCAACAGCTCCAACAGCATCTGCTTCTTCGGAAGTACGACGGCTTCATGAAGAAGGGTCGGGTGCGGTTCCGCGGGCGGCAGCCGGCGGGATAGGCAATCTGGAATTGGGAATTGGGGTGTCGCTACGATTCCCGATTCCCGATCCCCCATTCCCGGCAAGACTGCACACTTCCTATGAACATTCTGTTACTCGGCCCCCCGGGGGCCGGCAAAGGCACGCAGGGAGAACGGATTGCCGAGCGCCTCGGTGTGCCGAAGGTGGCAACCGGAGACGTGCTGCGCGCGGCGGTTCGCGACGGGACGGAGATGGGGCGGGCGGCCAAGGGGTTCATGGACCGCGGGGCGCTCGTGCCTGACGACGTCATTCTCGGCATCGTGAAGGAGGCACTCGCAACCCCTCAGATGGCGAAGGGTGTAGTGCTCGACGGTGTGGTGCGCACGGTGCCACAGGCCGAGGGGCTGCTGCGCGTGTTCGCCGATCTCGGCCGGAAGTTGGACTGCGTTCTGATGTTCGAAATCGCCGATGACGAAGTCGTCAAGCGCCTGGCCGCGCGTACAATATGTCAGAGCTGCCAGACGCCATATACAGGATTGGAATCGGGGCAGCCGTGCCCGAGGCCTGGTTGCGGCGGCGTAGTCGTGCGTCGCAGCGATGACGATCCTGACGCCATCCGTAGACGTATGCGCGCCTATCGCGACCAGACGGAGCCGGTGGTCGATTTGTACCGCAACGATGGGACGGCCTTCGTTCAGGTGGACGCCGTCGGAGATGTCGACGCGATAACGCGCCGGGTAATGAAGTTGCTCGACGAGTGCAGGGAGATGAGCGTGTGATCTCGCTCAAGTCGGCCCGGGAACTTGCCCTGATGACGGAGGGCGGCCGCATCGTGGCGGGCACGCTGGCGCTGCTGCGCAGCTCGGCGCGTCCCGGAATGACCACGCTCGAGCTGGACAGGATCGCCGAGGATTTCATCCGAACCCATCCAGGCGCGACGCCGTCGTTCAAGGGGCTTTACGGCTTTCCGGGTTCGATCTGCACCTCGATCAACGAGGAAATCGTACACGGGATTCCGTCGAAGAAACGGATTCTTCGCGACGGCGACATGCTGAAGATCGATGTGGGGGTGCGATTCGCCGGCCTGCACACCGATTCAGCGACGTCGGTCGGAGTGGGCGAGATGGACGCTACGTCGCGCCAGCTGATGGATGTTACGGTCGAGGCGCTGAGCGCCGGCATTGCCGCGGCGCGCGCCGGGAATCACATCGGAGACATCGGCGCGGCTGTGCAGGCGGTGGTGGAGCGCGCCGGGTTCAGCGTGGTGAGGGATCTGGTCGGTCACGGTATCGGCGAGCAGTTCCACGAGGAGCCGCAGGTGCCGAACTTCGGCAAGGCGAAGCGGGGCACCAAGCTGGTGCCCGGCCTTACGATCGCGATCGAGCCGATGGTGAACGTCGGCGGACCGAAGACGCGCACCCTTTCCGATCGCTGGACGATCGTCACCGCCGACGGCACGCGCTCGGCGCATTTCGAGCACACCGTCGCGATCACCGAGAACGGCCCGCGGATCCTGACCAACGGTACTAGCTAGGCTGTCGTCAGGCTTCAGCCGGCGTGGCGGCGCTCACCGCGCGGGCGGCATGGTCGCTCGCGGACCGTGACTGCGCTTCGGCTTCGGCGACCAGCTGCGCGCCGGCGGCGCGGTCGACAAGGCCTTCGACGTTGACCCGCACCGTCAGCGCCATCGAGGCGCAGACGGCGTGAGCGAGCAGGGCCGCGGTCGCCGCATCTGCGGCGGCGGCGGGAAGGCCGGTCCGCGCCAGTTCCGCCGCCTCGCGGGCGGCCACGCCGGCGGCCCGCGCGATTCTCACCGGCACCCGTGCCGCCTCGAGCAGGGCCTCGTCCACGCCGCTGCTTGCCGCGCGCGCCTTCGCATAACGAGTGTACGCGTCGGCGTCCTCGCCGGCCAGGCGGAGCAGCTCCTGCGCCAACGACCGCAACCGTGCCACTGCCGGCTGCATCGCCGACGCTCCGCCAAGCCCTCGTCGCGAGGCGACCCCCGCCACCATTGCCACCAGCGCCGCGGCGAGTGCACCGGCGTAGGCGGCGACCGATCCTCCTCCCGGCGCCGATGTCGGCGCCGCTACGCGGTCGAGCAGAGTATCGAGATCCGGCGTGGCGGTCGTTTCACGCAGCCTGTGCTCGAGCACGTGGCCGGGCGAAAATCCCTTCAACCGCAGCGCGGCGGCCGCTGCATCGCCAACCGCGCCCTCCGGCACCAGCCCGACGATCTCGCTCCACGTCGGTTCGATCTCCCGCTCGGCGGCTTCCCATCGTATCGCGTCGTACACCTCGGCAAGTCCCGTCTGCTCGAGATCGACGAGGTTCATCGATACCTGGGCCTGTTCGTTGACCTCGAAGGCAAGCGCCTTGACGCCCGGCAAACCGCCTGACGAGTCCCGCACCGCCCGGGCAATTTCCCGCGCTGCCGGCAGGTTGGCCGCCGGGCCGAGATACACGTTGTACGCGACCAGAATCTGCCGGGCGCCGATCGCGACCGCGCCGGCCGTCGGATGGATGCGGTGCGGACCGAAGTCGGGGGCGCGCTCCGGGGCCGTCTCGACCTCGGTGCGCATCCGCTCGAATCCGCCACGCCTGACGTCGGCGAGGTCGCGACGCGCGGGCCAGTTGGCCGCGTGCGCATAGAGATACACCGGGATGTGCAGCTCATTGCCCACCC